>JAHJTB010000106.1 GCA_018830135.1 Pseudomonadota bacterium
CAACAGCCGACAGGCGACGGCAAAGATTATACCGGCCAGGGCATAGGATATATGTTCAAGGTGATTGAACAGGTCATAAAAGAACACGCCCTCGATCACGGTTGCGATATTGGCCAGACAGATGGCCGAATACCCGGCAAACAGGGCCAGGGCCGATTTTGTCCTGTAATTCTGCAGCAGATGCCAGAGGAGATAGTACCCGGTCAGACTCAGGATCAGGCTGATGATTTCACTTTCTTGAAACATCCCGGGCCCCAGTACGCGAGTTTGCGTTTCAGGCGGCCCCGAGCAGGCATGCAACGTGCCGCGGGAGCAATTGGAGCCTGGTTCCTGATCGAAATTAATTTATTTTATTATCATTCATATATAATTGAATGTCAAGAAACAATTTTTTCAATTGCCACCATCTTGGCCATGACAGGTAGGCCGGCGGTGTTTTTTATCCCCCGGATTCTGTTTCACGGGCGAAAAGCGCCGCCCCCAGGGCTCCTATGATCTGGGGCTCTTTTGGCACGGAAATGGGGTGTCCGATGGTATCGGAAATGGCCTGGACCACGGCCCGGTTTTTGGCCACGCCGCCGGTCATGACCACGCGTTCGTCCAGTCCGACCCGTCCGGCCAGGCCGACGGTCCGTCGGGCGATTGAGCGGGCCACGGCCCGGGCAATGTCCCCGGGACGTTTGCCCTGGCTGATCAATCCCACGACTTCGCTTTCGGCGAACACGGTGCAGATTGAGGAAATGGTCAGGTCTTCGGTTGACTCGACGGCCAGGTCGCCCATTCGGTCCAGGGGGATGTCCAGGGCCTGGGCCATGACTTCGAGAAAGCGTCCCGTTCCGGCGGCGCACTTGTCGTTCATGGCGAAGTTGAGCACCCGCCCGGCCGGCCCGACCCGGATGGCCTTGGAGTCCTGACCGCCGATGTCGATGATGGTCCCCGCGTCCGGGAACTCGTGCCAGGCGCCTTTGGCGTGGCAGGCGATTTCGGTCTTGGTCCCTCCGGCCTGTTCGACCCGGGCCCGGCTGTACCCGGTGGATATGACCCGGGTTAGGCGGTCCTCCGTGATGCCGGCCTGATCGAGAACGCGATGCAGGGCGGCGGCACCGGCCTTTTGCGAATTGTTGCCCGTGGGCAGAACGGCCCAGGCCCGGATTTGGCCGTCCTGGTCGAGGAGCACGGCGTCGGCGCTGAGGGAACCGACATCCACGCCCGCGAACCAAGTCAAGACACGGCCTCCATGGATTCGATCAGGGCTTCCAGCCGGGTTTCGACCTGGGCGTCCGAATAGGCCCGGGGGTCATTCTGGTCGGCTTCGATGACCACGCCCGGCTTGCCGGTCAGGCGGGTCAGTTCCTCCTGCATGCGATACATGCCCACGGAGTAGGGTTTGCAGGAGCGGTTCGAGTGCATGACAAAGCCGGTCAGGCTGAACTCCTCGATCAGGCTGGCCAGGTAACGGATTCGGTCCTCGAACCCGTAATTGATGTACACATTCAAGTAGGCCGCGGCGATGGGTTCGTAGATGTCGCCGGACCCATCCTGGTAGATATGGGCATAGTTGCCCCAGCTGTTGGCATAGGTCGTGGTCACCAGCGTGGTCTTTCTCTCTTCGAAGAACTCTCCCAGACGCCGCATCTTGAACCAGACCGGCAGATTGTCCCAAAGCAGACGGTATTTCTCACCGGGCACCGAGGGAATGTTCCGGGCGGCCCGTTCGGCCACCTCCTCGTAGAGCAGCTTGTAATAGTCCACGCAGGTCCGGGTTCCGCGCAGGGTGACTATGGGGCCCAGATGGATGAATGTGTCCAGGCTGTTGAAGGGCGAGGGAATCTTTCGCCCCAGTTCGAGCATTTTCATCCAGTAGGTCGAGGCCTGGTTGCTCAGTTGCAGGACCTCGAGAAAACGCTCCCGGTCAAAGGGACGGCCCAGGGTTTCGGCCAGAAACGCTTCCAGATGCTTCATCTGGGTGACTGTGTAGTCGATGAGTTCCCGGGTCAGGCCGTGGTGCAGAAAAGGGGTGTCCACGATGAAGAGCGGCACGTCGTACTTGCGGGCCACCACTTCGTACCACTTGATCACGGTCTTGCAGATGTTGGTCGAGCAGAGCAGAAAGCGGGGGGCGGGCAGGCCGCCCACCGGCCCCCCCTGAGTGATGTCGGCTCCGAAGTCGGTCCGGGCGTAAGCGCAGATGTCCTGGGAAAATCCGGCCGCCTCGGCCGCCTCCATCAGTTCGAGGGACTGATGATTGGCCGCGCACATGGCCGCGTAGTTTTCGGGATAAATCGGGATCACGTCCATGGCGAACAAGAACTCGACCGGCGCGCCGCTGGTTACCCAGGCAACCGGCTTTTCCCGGGTCGTCTTGGCCTCGACGTAGTAGTCGGTCATGATCTCTTTCATTCTCGACAGGGCCTTGAACCGGGTCATCGTTCATCCCCCCAGCATTTCGCGGAACGCGTCCAGCCGCGTCCGGATCGAATCGAAGTTGGTCATGGACAGTTCGACCTCGATAAAGGTCGCGGCCAGGCCCTCGCGGTTCAACCGCTCGATCAACTGCGGCCGGTCGAACGCGTCCGGCTCGCAGAACTTGACGTACCAGAGCAGGACGCCGTCCGCGTCGGCCTGCCGGGCCTTGTCCACCAGGTAGTCGTGACGGTCGTTGTCCGGGTTGTAAAGGCAGGAACAGGGGGCGGGATTGAACAGAAAATCGGTTACGCCCGAGACCAGGTCCCCGACGCCGATCGGTTCCTTCGAAGCCGTCCGCCAGCCGTTGGCGAAATCGTCGTCCACCACGTCCAGCCCCAGTTCGTCCATGATTCCGAGAATCTCCATGGGGTCGAAGACCATGCCCGAAAGCACCAGGCGGGGCCGGCGTCCGGCCGGGGCCTCCCGTTCCTCCATCGCTTTCAGCAGACCTCCCAGGCGCTCGTTGTACTCGGCCGGCGGCAGAAAAAACCCGGCCTTGAGGGCGGTGTAGAAATCGCTGCTCGGAACGAGGCCGGGGCGGGCCCGCCTGAGTTCATACAACCGTCGCTGGAGGGCCCGGGTTCGTCCGAACAGTTCGGCGGCCTCGGCCAGGGACTCCGGGGTCGCCTTTCTTCCGGTGGCCCGCTCCAGGCCTTCGAGGACCTCGCTGATGACGCTGCCCAGCAACTGCCGTTTGGCCTCGACGGTCCGGGTGATGGGGATGGTCAGTTCAAAGGTGGGTTTGTCGAAAAGCAGGCCGTAAACCTCTCGCAGATTGACCAACGTGTCGCAGAAAGAGGTGAAGGCGTAGGCCTGAACCATGTCCGCGCCGCCGGACAGTTCCAGTTCGAGGATGGAACGGCCCACGGTGCAGCAGTAGGACTGCAGGTAGGCGTCCACCCGAACCAGGGGCAGTCGATTGCCCCAAAGCTGGACCGGGTAGCCTCCGGCCGCCCAGATCAGTTCCATGGGGAAATAAGCCGGCATGACGCCGATCACCGGCCGGCCCAACGAGGCTTCCCGATCGAGAACCGTGCCCTTGACGTTGGACACGACATCACGAAACGCTTCAAACATCTCCCGCCCCCTCAAGGTGAAATCGGCCGGACTCGTCCCGCCGCCCGGTCCCGGGTTCCATCGAGGCATCCTCCCGGCGGTCGCCCCGGGCGGGGCAGGGCCGTCCCTACTCTTGCCATGGACGAGGGCATGGGATCAAGCCATTTTTCCGCCTCCGACGGCCGGCCTGGCATCGGGCCGGATCGATGCGCTTCGGTTAGCGAGGCCTCAATGACCACCGGCAAAGCCGGTGGTTTAATAAATGCATCAATACCCCTCCTCCGCCTCCAGGTCCGTTTCGGTGACCTGCCCCTTGAACAGGAGATTGACCTTGATCTGATAGGCCAGGACCACGGGCACGAAGACCAGGGCCAGGCCGAGCATGATCTTCAGGGTCAGGGGGCTCGAGGCCGCGCCTTGCAGGTCGATGCTGAAGGCCGGGTCCAAAGTCGATGGCAGCATGATCGGATAGAGGCCGACGATGCCGAAATAGGTCACTCCCAGCATGAAGACCGCCGAGGCGAACCAGGCCCGCCAGTATTTTTCCGAGGCCAAAAAGACCTTGACCAGGACCAGGGCCGCCACGGCCAGGCCGACGATGGCGAACAGGACGGGTTGGGCGAGATAGTTCGCGTACAGCCCGGTCGACCAGGCGCTGGCGGCCAGGGTGACGACGGCGGCCATGAGCAACCCGTACCAGAGCCTTCCGGCCGCCGCGGCCGCGTCCCGGCGAAGGTCCCCTTCGGACTTGGCCGCCAGCATGGTCGCGCCATGCACCAGAAAGAAAAGCAGAAACAGGACGCCGACCAGCAGGCCGTACGGGTTGAGGAAGGTCAGCAGCGATCCGTGTAGGACCCCCTGGCCGTCAATGGGCAGCCCCCGGAACAGATTGCCGAAGGCCGCGCCCAACAGGATGGCCGGCAGCAGGCTGCCAAGAAAGATGCTGGCGTCCCAGAGCCGTCGCCAGCGGTTCGAGGCCACCTGGGTCCGGAATTCGAACGAGACGCCCCGGAAGATCAGGGCGAACAAAAGCAGCATCAGCGGCGTGTAAAACGTGCTGAACATGACGGCGTACATCTTGGGGAACGCGGCAAAGGTCACGCCGCCCGCGGTCAGCAGCCAGACTTCGTTGCCGTCCCAAAGCGGGCCCACGACCCGGTGCATGATCCGGCGCCGGGTCTCGTCCCGGCCCAGGAACGGCAGCAGTACGCCGATGCCCAGGTCCGAACCGTCGGTGATGAAATAAACGGCCCACAAAAGCCCCCACAGTAAAAACCAAATCGTAGCCAGGTCCATGCTCATCCCCCTTTCAGGCCGAAGCGACCCGAGTGTCCGGGACCCGTCCGGCAGCCCGGACGATCAGGTAAAAGGCGACTGCGGTCAACAGCATGTAGACCAGGAAAAACGCGGCCAGGGAAACCCCGCCCTGGACGGCGGTAATCGGAGAAAAGGCGTCCCTGGTCTTCATCAGGCCGTAGACGATCCAGGGCTGGCGACCCACCTCGGCCAGCATCCAGCCCAGTTCGCAGGCCAGATAGGGCAACGGCAGGGACAAGACCATCAGCTTCAGGTACCAGCCGCTTTCCGCCAGCCGCCTGCTTCGCCAGAGTCCGATAACGGTCATCAGGGCGAACCACATCCCCAGCCCGACCATGATCCGGAAGGACAGGAAACTGATCAGGACCGGCGGGCGTTCGTCGGCCGGAAACTCCCGGAGTCCCTTGACTTCCGCTCCGGGATCGTGGTGGGCTAACAGACTCAGGAGCCCCGGCAGCGGACCGATGGCCACGCTGTTTTCAGCCATTTCCTGGTCCGGCCAGGCGAACAGATAGATGGGCGCCGCTTTGGAGGTCTCCCAGTGAGACTCCATGGCCGCCAGCTTGGCCGGCTGCTTCTCGGCCAGGTCCGCTCCATGGAGGTGTCCTTCAGCGATGATGAAGAAGGAGGCCAGCACGCCCATGACCAGGGCGATACGGAACGATCGGGAAAAAAAGTCCGGCTCCCGCTTCCTGAGCAGATGAAGGGCGCTGATACCCATGACAAAGAACGCGCTCAAAACGTAGGCCGCGCTGATGGTGTGCAGGATCATCAGGATGGCGAACTTGTTGGTCAATACGGCGACAAAGTCCGCCAGTTCGGCCCGACCGTTCCGGATCACGTAGCCGACCGGATGCTGCATCCAGGCATTGGCCGTCAGAATCCACAGGGCCGAACCGGTCGAAGCCAGGGCGACCAGCCACATGACCGTGGCGTGGGCTCGGGCCGAAATCCTGCGCCAGCCGAAGATCCAGACACCCAACAGGGTGGATTCGAGAAAGAAAAAACCCAGGGCCTCGATGGCCAGCAGGGAGCCGAACACGTCCCCCACATAGGCCGAGTACCGCGACCAGTTGGTCCCGAACTGAAACTCGAGGGTAATGCCCGTGACCACGCCCATGGCAAAGTTGATCAGAAATATCCGGCCCCAGAACCGGGCCATTCGTAAATAGATTTCGTCCCCGGTTTTGACGTACCGAGTCTCCATGACCGCCACCAGGACCGACAAGCCCAACGTCAACGGCACGAACAGGAAATGGATAAAGGTGGCGAAGCCGAACTGCATCCTTGACAACATCAAAACATCCATCGACCCCTCCTTGTCTCGACCGGTTGGATTGATTGACTGCCGGGCGGAACCCGAGCGACCGGCCGTTTTCCGGTCGCCCCCCGACATGCACGGGACCGTGTTCAACCTTCGTTGGCAAGCCCCTTTGAAGTGGTTCCGGCCCCCCGTCCGTTCCCGGAGATAGTCCCCCGACCCAGTGCCAGGTCCCGCCGGGCCAGATCTTCGAAGTTCGCCTCCCGCAAGGTCTGACGGAACCCGTCCCGGGCCTCGCCCCAGACTTCATGCACGGCGCATATCGAACTCCGGCCGCATGATTCCGGCCGGGCCAGACATTCGTTCAGAAACAACGGACCTTCCACGGCTTCGACCACATCGAGCATCGATATTTCGGCCGGAGGCCGGGCCAGCCGGCACCCTCCCTTGGCCCCCTGGACGAGGACCATCAGGCCGGCCCGATCCAGGGCCTGGACGACTTTTCCGAGAAAGGCGTGCGGGATGTCCATGGCCCGGGCGATCTCCCGCCGTCCGACCACGGGCCGGTCTTTTTTTCCGGCCAGGTACAGGACGCTTCGTATGGCGTATTCGCCGGCCCGGGTGAGTTTCATGGCCTTTCCGCCTCTAACATTACTATTAAGATCTTATTTGTCTTATATCAGTTCTTCCGCTATTCGTCAAGCCCTGCCCGGCTCCGGTCCGGGAAATAAATCCTGATGATACTGACAGGTCCGTATGGGCTGTGATACCCTCCAAAACCTGCTCACGGCCTATCCTCCTGGCTCCGATGTTGCGGCAACAACTCGGCCGGAGGCCGGCCGTGAGCAGCCTGAGCGGCCATTCATATCCGATACCGGCCTGGCCGATCCATATGGCGCCAGCCCAAGCGCCCGGATTTCCGGTTCGGTTAAAGCGGTCCTTGGCGGCTTGAAGCATTGGTCCAAACAGGATATACAACGGGTCATGTCCCGGCTGCCGCCGGGCCGTCCCAAAATCAAGCGGGAGGAAGTCCATGGTCTCGGAATTCACGGTGTATGAAAAACTGCGTCAACAACTCGACCAGTACTCGTGCGGCTACCCGGCCACCCGGTCCGGGGTGGAACTGCGGATACTGCAAAAGCTGTTTACCGAAGAAGAAGCGGAAATGTTTCTTCAGATGAGTCTGTCCATCGAGTCGCCCGAGGAGGTGGCCCGCCGGACCGGAAGAGACCCGGAGGCCGTGGCCGCGCTGCTCGGTCGCATGGCCGACAGGGGCCTTCTTTTCCGCTGGCGCCGGGATGACCGGGTCAAGTACGGAGCGGCGGCTTTCGTGCTGGGGCTGTATGAGTTCCAACTCAATCGGATGGATCGGGAACTGGCCGAGTTGTTCGAGCAGTATTTCGAGGAAGCCCTGCTCGACAGCATGACCCGGGTGGACCCGCTCATGCGCACCGTTCCCGTCAACCGCTCTTTCGACGTCTCCCATCCGGTGGCCACGTACGACGATGCCCGGGCCATGGTCAAAAGAAAAAAACTGATCGGCCTGGCCAACTGCATCTGCCGCCTGGAACAAGGCCTGGTGGACAAGGGCTGCGGCAAGCCGCTCGAGGTCTGCATCCAGTTCGGGTCCTCGGCCCGGTATTTCATCGACCGGGGCCTGGCCCGGGAGATTACGGTCGAAGAGGCCCTGGCGGTTCTGGACCGATCCGAGGAGGCCGGCCTGGTCACCCAGCCCGGCAACGCCCGGAATCCGGAGGGTTTGTGCAACTGCTGCGGGGACTGCTGCGGCATCCTCCGGGGCTTGAACAAACTGGACAAGCCGGCCGAAAAGGTCATTTCCAGCTACTTCGCCGTCCTCGACCCCGAGGCCTGTCTGGGCTGCGAAGTCTGCCTGGAGCGGTGCCAGATGGGGGCCATTGAAATCAACGACGCGACCGGGTCCCGCATCGATCCGGACCGCTGCATCGGCTGCGGCCTGTGCGTGACCACCTGCTCCGGCGAAGCCATCCGCCTGGAGCTCAAGCCCGAAGGTGTCCGCCGCATGCCGCCGGAAACAGGTATCGAGGCCCAGCAGATCATGTCCGAAGTACGGGGCACATCACTGACCCCGCTTTTCGGAAAAAGCTGACCCGGCGTCGGCGCCCCGCGGCATTCGGTTCATATAGGAGGTTTTCCGTACATGAAGAGAACGGACATCGAAGAGATATTCCACCCCCGCTCCATTGCCGTGGTCGGGGCCACCAACGAGCTGTTCCGAGGCGCGACCGGCTTTTTGAAATGCCTGATGGACATGGGCTTCGAAGGGCGGCTTTACCCCATCAATCCCAGAATCCAGGAATCGATGGGCCTGAGGGCCTACCCTTCCCTGAGCGACGTACCCGGCCCGGTGGACCATGTCATCGTCGGGGTTCCGGCCCGGGAAGCCCCGACAATCATCGAGGATGCGGTTGAAAAAGGGGTCCATTCGGTCCACTTTTTCAGTTCCGGCTTTTCCGAGCTGGATACCCGGGAGGGGGATGCCCTGCAGACCGAAATGACCTCCCGGGCCCGGGGCAAGGTCCGCATCATCGGGCCCAACTGCATGGGACTGTATAATCCCAAGGTAAAACTGGCTTTCGAGGAAGGCCAGCCGGCCGTATCCGGGGGAGCGGGCTTTGTTTCCCAAAGCGGGGGGCTGGCCACCGCCTTTGTTCAGAACGCGGTCAGTGAGGGCAACTATTGCAGCAAGGTGGCCAGCATCGGCAACTCATCGGACCTAAAGCTGACGGATTTTCTGGAATACCTGAGCGAAGACGACGAAACCGAGACCATCGGCCTGTACATCGAAGGCCTGGGTCCGGGCGAAGGCCGGGCCTTCATGGATGCCCTCAGGGCGGCCGCCCGGCGGAAGCCGGTGCTGATATGGAAAGGCGGTTTGACCGACAGCGGGGCCCGGGCCGCCTTCAGCCATACCGCGGCCCTGGCCGGGACCGGCCACATCTGGCCGGCGCTGGTCCGCCAGTTCGGGGGAATTCTGGTGGACAGCGTCGAGGAGATGCACGATTTCATCAAGCTCTACCGGCTCATGCCGCCGCCCGCGAGCACCCGTTCCTGCCTGGTGGCCTTTGGCGGGGGCTGCAGCGTTACCTACGCCGACCTCTGTACCTGGGAAGGGATCGAACTGCCGGCCCTGGGCCCTGATACCCGGCAGGCCCTGTCCGAATACATCGCCCCGATCGGGACCATGACGGTCAATCCCGTGGACGTGAGCGCCAGCGGCTGGCTGCCAGGCGTACTCGGCAAGACGGCCATGGCGGTCGGGGCCGACTCCGCGGTGGACTCCGTGATCGTCATATCCCAGATGGTCTTTGCCGGAAACATGTCCCGGCGAATGGGCATCGACCCCAGAAAGGTCATCGAACACCAGGCCGAGGACGTGGGAGCGGCGGCGCGCTTGATGAAGGTGCCCGTGATGTGCGCCAACCCGGCCGCCCATGAGGGTCTGGAAGCCGAGGACATCCGGCTGCACCTGAAAAAGGCGATGGAAGAGAACGGCGTGCCCAGCTTTCCCGACATCCGGCGAACGATCAAGGCTCTCAGGCGCTACCATGACTACCATCGGTTCATCAACCAGGTCGCGGCTTTGTCCGCCGAGGCAAACTGAAGCAGGGCCGACCTTTCATGCTTTACCGATTTTCTCCATAACTTGCGGAAAGGAGCAGCCATGATGGAACGGCGCGACTACACGATCGAAACCAACGGGATCGAAATGCACGTGGCTGAAATGGGGGCCGGCCCCCTGGTCCTCCTCTGCCACGGTTTCCCCGAACTGGGGTATTCCTGGCGACATCAGCTTCCGGCCCTGGCCGAGGCCGGGTTTCGGGTCGTGGCCCCGGACCAGCGCGGATACGGGCGGACCGAGCGTCCGGAACCCATCGAGGCCTATGACATATTTCAACTGACCGGAGACATGGTCGGCCTGGTCCACGCCCTGGGCGAAGATGAGGCCGTGATCGCGGGACACGACTGGGGCTCCATGGTCGCCTGGCACTGCACCCTGTTCCGGCCGGACATGTTCCGGGCCCTGGCCCTGCTCAGCGTCCCCTACACCCCCAGGCCCTGGGAGGGCCCGTCACCCACCGAACTGATGAAAAGGATGAGCGGCCGGGATACCTTTTATATCGTATATTTCCAGGAACCCGGCCGCGCCGAGAAGGACCTCGAGGCCGACGTGCGCAAGTCCATGGTCGGTATGCTCAGCGGACTGTCCGGCAACCCGTCTCGCGAGGAGCGGCTCAAGTTCTTTTTCATCAAATCCGGGGGCATGGCCGGAGCATCGGACCTGCCGGAAACCCTCCCCGCCTGGCTGACCGAGGCGGACGTGGCGGTCTACACCCGGACCTTCGAACAGACCGGTTTTCGCGGCGGCCTCAACTGGTATCGGAACATGGACCGGAACTGGGCCATGACCCCCTTTCTGAGCGGGGCCCGGATTCTCCAGCCCACCCTGTTTATCGCCGGCCGGGCCGACCCGGTCGTGGACATGACCCGGGCCTCGATCGAGGGAATGGAGACCCAGGTCCCCAACCTGAAAAACAAGGTGCTCCTGCCCGGCGCCGGCCACTGGGTCCAGCAGGAACTTCCCGACCAGGTCAATGACCTGCTGCTCGGATTTTTGAAAGGACTATGATCGCCCCCTGATGGGCGCTCTGCCGCTTTGGCACGACGAATCAGGTCCGGCCGCCGGCGCGCCCGGCCCCTGACAGGAGGAAAAGAATGGCGTACGAAACGATCCTGACGGAGAAACCGGAACCGGGAATCGGCCTGTTGACCCTCAACCGGCCGGACCGCATGAATGCCTGGAACCGGACCATGATGGCCGAGGTGATCGAGGCCTTGCAGGCCATGGACGAGGACGACGAGATTCGGGTGATGATCGTCACCGGCCGGGGCAAGGGCTTCTGCGCCGGGGCGGACCTGGACCCGGAAGGGGCCATGGTCGGGGCCCGGCAGGACGAGTCGGCGGGCACCCCCCGCGACACCGCGGGCCAGATGACCCTGGTCGTTTACGACCTGAAAAAACCGGTGATCGCGGCCATCAACGGCGCGGCGGTCGGCGTGGGCATCACCATGACCCTGCCCATGGACGTCCGGATCGCCTCGACCAAGGCCCGCATGGGCTTCGTTTTCAACAGACGGGGCATGGTGCCCGAAGGCTGTTCCACCTGGTTCCTGCCCCGGATCGTGGGCATCACCCGGGCCTCGGAATGGATGACCACCGGCCGCATCCTGACCGCCGAGGAGGCCCTGGCCGGCGGACTGGTCAGCCGGGTGGTCAAGCCCGAGGAACTGATGCCGACCGCCCTGGACATCGCCCGGGAAATCCGGGACAACACATCGGCCGTCTCGACCGCCCTGTCCCGCCAGATGCTCTGGAGGATGCTCGGCGCCGACCATCCCATGGAGGCGCATGAAATCGAGTCCCGGTGCCTGTACTACATGTCGCAGTCCCCCGACCTGGTGGAAGGGGTCATGTCCTTCCTGGAAAAGCGCCCCCCCGCTTTTCCCATGAAGACCAGCCGGGACCTGCCTGATTTCTACCCCTGGTGGGAAGCCCGCCTCTACAAGAACGATTGACGTTCCACTGTTCCGGCCCCGTCCCCGGCCCGTCCGTTACGGGCCGGGGACGGGAGACCCTGATACGACCCGGCGCGCCGATCTGCCTATCGGCGGCCCCTGGACGGCGGTGTTTCGGATTTCCGGGGTTCAACAGGCGCCCCAGCCGCAACCACCCCAATTGAAAAGGCCGTAATCCGTGAGGATTACGGCCTTGTTTCAATCATGGTGCCGAAGGGGAGACTCGAACTCCCACAGGCATACGCCTACTAGACCCTGAACCTAGCGCGTCTACCAGTTCCGCCACTTCGGCCCAAAGAAAAGCCCTTGCAACCGGGCGAAGCATAGATTATAATCACGATTTGATTTTGTCAAGCGATTTGTGCAAGATTCGTAAGGAAGGAATACAACTCAGCATGCCAGTGATCCGGGCCCTGGACGACATAAAGGCCCCCTACCCCAATCCCGTCCTGACAATCGGCAACTTCGACGGCGTCCACCTGGGTCACCAGGCCCTTTTCAACCTGGTCAAGGACCGGGCCCGGACCCTGCAGGGCACTTCCATGGTCCTGACCTTCGAACCTCACCCCATGC
Source organism: Pseudomonadota bacterium (assembly GCA_018830135.1). Taxonomy (GTDB): domain Bacteria; phylum Desulfobacterota; class Desulfarculia; order Adiutricales; family JAGVGV01; genus JAHJTB01. The sequence goes on from JAHJTB010000106.1 coordinate 12,290, forward strand.
GGGTCCTGTCCAAG
>JAHJTB010000107.1 GCA_018830135.1 Pseudomonadota bacterium
CCAGGAAATAATTGAGCCCGGCCGCCTTGACCAGATAAAACCCGACCAGGCTGCCGAGCATGTAAAATTCACCGTGGGCCAGGTTGATCACGCCCAGAACGCCGAAGATGGTGGTCAGACCGATGGCGATGAGGGCGTAGGTACTCCCCAGGATGAGCCCGTTTACCGTGTGCTGTGCGATTTCCAAAAACATGATGACCGTTGTGCGCTCCTGTCTTCTCGTCGGCCGGATGTCGCATTTAAACCCGGATTTTGCAGCTGTCTCCTACCGCGGCGCCGAAATGCGTGCTGCAACGCTCGTTTCCCGGTTTTTGACCTCGACGTATCATTATTATACGCCCGCGGCCGAAAATCGGTCCAACTTCGTGTTTCGCCATGCATTTCGACGCCTCGCAACGAACCCAACCGCAAAATGCGGGTTAAGCGCCGGAAACCGGCGTCCCGGAAGCGGACCCCGGGACGCCGGAAGCCTCCGACTACTGCTTCATGAGCTTTTTGATGAACTCGACCAGCTTGTCCCTGTCACCGATCCAGGCGTACTTGATCTTGCCGCCTTCGACCATCTGGATGCCCAGGGGAATGTAGTTTTCACCATTGGGCCCGAACTGGTACCGGCCGATGAAGCCTTGGAAGTCCGAGTCCTGGAAGGCCTGCCGGATTTTTTCCTTGTCGTCCAGGGTGCCGGCCTTTTCCAGGGCCGCCACGGCCACCATCAGGTTGTCATGACCCGAGTAGGTGAAGCTGCTGGGCTCCGAGCCGTACTTCTTGCGGTAGGCCTCGTTGAAGGCCTCGATGCTTTTGTCCGGCGGAGGCATCCGGCTGACGCCCTTCAGCCCCTCGGCCGCCTTGGGAGGCACCAGCTCCGCGATTTTGTTCATGTCCGAGCCGCCGGTTTCCACGATCTTCAAACCGGGGTTGGTCTCACGGGCCTGCATGACAAAGGGCGCGAAGTCCTCGATCTCGGAGCAGGCCAGGACGCCGTCGGCCTTCATGCCTTTGATCTTGGTCAGAACCGTGTAGTAGTCCTTCTGGCCGTGCTCGAAATACTCGACGCCCAGCAGCTCGATACCCGCTTCCTTGAGGGCCGGCGGATAGAGCGTGGTGTAGCTTCTGCCCCAGGCGTCGTTGACCGCGAGCAGAACCACCTTTTTGATGCCCTCGGCCTTGAGAACCTCCATCATGGTGGCCACGCCCGAGAAGTTGTGGACGCCGCCCCGGAAGAAGTAGTTGAAGCCCTGCTGGGTCAGTCCGCCGGCCGCGCAGGTCGGGCTGATCACGACCGTCTTGTGCTTGTCGGCCACCGGAGCGTCGACAAAGCAGCACGAGCTGCAGAAATCGCCGATGATCAGGTCGACCTTGTCACGGATGATCAACCGTTCCGTGGCCGTGGCCGAGTCCTTGGGCACGCACTTGGTGTCATAAATGATCAGTTCGATGGGATACTTTTTACCCCCGATGTTCACGCCGCCCTTGGCGTTGACTTCTTCCGCCGCCATCTTGATGCCGTTGGTCACCAGGGTGCCGCTCATGGTCAGGGGACCGGTCAGGGGTTGAAGAACGCCGATCTTGACCTTGTCCGCGGCCTGGACGCTCGGAACCGCCATCACGCCGCCCGCGAACAGCAGACAGACCGCCATGACAAACAGCCGCTTCATAAAATTCGCTTTCATCGCCTACTCTCCCTTCAGATTTTTTTGTCGAGATTCGCCCAGTATGGCCCCCGGAGCGTGGTCTTGAGAATCTTGCCGGCCGCGCTCTTGGGCAGGGCATCGATAAAATCGATCGATTTGGGTTTTTTGTAACTGGCCAGGTTCTTCTTGCAGTACTCAATCACCTCCTCTTGCGTCAGTTTCTTGCCCGGCTTCAAGACCACCGTGGCCTTGACGCTTTCACCCCATTTCGGATCGGGCACGCCGAAGACGGCCACTTCCAGAATGTCCGGATGGGCGTACAGGACCTCTTCCACCTCGGCCGGATAGACGTTCTCCCCGCCGCTGATGATCATGTCCTTTTTCCGGTCGACCACGTAAATAAAACCGTCCTCGTCGATCTTGATCAGATCGCCGCTGTGAAACCAGCCGCTACGCATGACCTCCCGGGTCGCCTCCGGATTTTTGTAGTACTCCTTCATGACCGTGGGCCCGCGGTACACGGCCTCGCCCACCTCGCCGACCGGCACGTCGTTGTCGTCGTCGTCCACCGCCCGGACCTCGAGGGAGGGCAGGGGCAGGCCCACCGAGGCGGGTTTGCGCAGGGTGTCCTGGGCCATGAGCACGGTCACGGCCGCGTTCATTTCCGTCTGGCCGAAGCAGTCGTACAGTCCGCCGTTGGGGAAGGTCTCCAAAAGCTGCTTTTTCACTTCCACGGGCATGATGGCCGCGCCCGTGTTCAGAACCCTCAGGGTGGACCGGTCGTAGCGCTCGAAGCCCTCGACCTGGAGCAGGGCGATCCACATGGACGGCACCAGGAACAAGGTCGTGATCTTTTCCCGGTCGATGAACTCCCAGACCTTTGAAGGCATGAAGTCCTTTTCGATGTAAACGGTGGCCCCGGCGTAGAACTGGGTCACGCTGTAGCCCAGGGAGGCGACGTGAAACAGCGGCGGGATGCACAGGAGCTTGTCCGTGTAACGCGTATTGTAGGCCATGACCCAGTTCATGGCGTTGAGGAGGAAGCCCTTATGGGTCAGGACCGCGCCCTTGGGGCGGCCGGTCGTGCCCGAGGTGTAAAGAATCAGGGCATCATCGTCGTCCTCCAACTCCACGACCACGTCCTTGATCGCGTTTTCGCCGATCAGCGCTTCGTAGGCCAGCATCCCCTCCGGCGCCTCGACGCCGGTGACGATGATCCGGCGAACCAGGGAGATGTCCCCCCGGATGCCCTGGACGGACTCGATGAACTCCGACCCCATGATCAAATGACCGGCATCGCAGTTGTTCAGAATGTAAGCGATCTCCGGGGGGGCCAGGCGGAAGTTGACCGGAACGGCCACGGCCCCCAGCTTGAAGGCCGCATAACAGGCCTCCAGAATCTCCGGGCCGTTGAAAAACAACAGGGCCACCTTGTCGCCCTTTTTCACGCCCAATCCGGCCAGACCCCGGGCCAGGGCGTTGACCCGCTCGTTCATTCGCCCGTAGCTCAAACTCCCGCCATCCCAGACCAGGGCGGTCTTGCCCGGAAACTTGCGGGCGTTGCGGGAAATTACCTCGCCCAGCAACAACTGGTACATACCTTTCAGATTCGTTTCCATATCGACTCCTTGCGATTATGAAATCCGGCGGCCGCCCGTTGTCCCGTTGGTCAGGGACATTGAAAACGGAGGTGGCGGCGCCTGGTTGAGCGACGTTTTTTAACCGATCAGGTGATCAGGCGACCTGAATACCATGGTCCTTTTCCAGCCGACCCGATATGGCCTGATCGCTTCTTTTGATAAGATCAAAATTTACTATTGTCAATCAATTTTTAACTGAGAGTAAACAGGTCTGGAGCAGGAAATCGGGATACTTGAACATATCATCCCGGAATTGTAAGCTTTATCGTCTCGCCGCCCGGGGACTGGCCGGGCAGGCGCCTTTCCCCCAGCTAACTTGAATTCCCAGGCGCCGGGGGCGGTTGGAAGGGTCGGGGGGCCGGGTCAGGGTTTGCGCATGGCGACCATGCCGGTGTACTCGGGGATGACCGGCTTGACCACCGGGTCGATGAAGCCGGCCTGCTGGAGCAGGGCGGCCATATCCGGGCCCGAAGTGGGCACGCCTTCGACCGAGGTCAGGTTGTAGAGGCCGGACAGGACCGGACCGCGATAGTCTTCGTTCATGAGGAAGTCGTGGACCACGACCGCTCCGCCGGAGGGCAGCCGGTCGAAGCATTTGCGGAAGATTTGGACCTGGTGTTCCTTGGTGAAGCCGCTGACGACCAGGGAGATGAGCATCAGGTCTCCGGAGGGGAAGTCGTCATTGAGTATGTCACCGGCGCGGGTGCTGATCCGGTCGGACAGGCCTTCCTTGTCGATGACTTCCCGGGCCACCTTGAGCACGTTGGGGTAGTCCACGATGACGGACCGGAGTTCGGGGTTGGCCCGGCAGGCGGCGATGGAGCAGGCCCCGGACCCTCCGGCCAGATCGACCATCTGTTTGAAGCCGGTGAAATCGAAGAGACTGGCCAGGAGGCGGCCGCCGCCCTGGGAGGCCGAGTGTTGTCCCAGGATGAAGACCCGGGCCTTTTCCTCGTCGGCCATGTACGATGACCAGTCGTCGGACATGATGGCCCGGTCCTCGCGGATCAGTTGTCCCAGGCGGATGAAGTCGGGCATGAGGCACTGGCGAACCTGGAAATGGTAGTAATCGCCGAAGTAACTGGGGCTGGATCGGACCAGATAGCGCTTGGTTTCCGGGGAGCAGGAAAATCGGTCCGCTTCCCGGTCCAGGAGGCCGATCACGGTCAGGGCCACCAGCAGCCGTTCCAGGGGTGGCGTCTTCAGGTCCAGTTCCGCGGCGGTTTCCGAGGCGGTCAGGGATTTTTCAGCCAGGACGTCAAAAACGCCCAGTTCCAGCGCGGCCAGCAGAACGCAGGTGCCCATGTAGCCGGTGGCGATGCTGTGGACGAGGTTGGGATCGACGGGTCGACTCGAACTCATCGGATTTCCTCCTCTCCGAACTTCGGCCCCGGACATTGGCGGTCGGGGCCCTGGGGTTTGGGGGTTCGTTGCGATAGCCCCGCCCCCCGGCGGTCCGGGGGCGGGGCGTTACGGCATTAAAGGCCCAGTTCCCGGGCCGCGACCTGCCGCTGGTAATCCGAGTTGCCGTAAGCCAGGTCTCCGGCCAGGGCCTGTCGGTAGTAGAGGTGCATGTCGTGTTCCATGGTGAAGCTGATGGCGGCGAAGACCTGGTGGCCCAGGGTGGTCACGCGGCGGCCGGTGCGGCCGGCGTGGGCCTTGGCCAGAGCAATGGCCTTGCGGGCCGGAAGGCCCCGGTCGATCTTCCATGCGGCCTGGTACACGAGCTGCCGGGCGCCGCTGATGAGCATGTACATGTCGGCGAAATGCTTCTGGACGGCCGGGAAGCTTCCGATGGGCCGGTTGAACTGGACCCGTTCCCCGGCGTACTGCATGGCCATGTCCATGGCCGCCTGCGCGCCGCCGACGATTTCGGCGGCCCGGCCCAGGGCGGCCCGATCGAAGGCATCCCGGATCGCGGGCCCGCCGCGGCCAACCTCGCCGATCACGGCCGAGGCCGGCAGGCGAACCTGGTCGAAGGCGGCTTCGTACAGCTTTTCGTTGGCCATGTTTTCCAGGGGGGTCAGGGTCAGGCCGGGGGTCTCGCGATCGACCCGGAATATGGTCAGGCCGGCCTCGGGGTCGTCATCCTCGGCGGTTCGGCACACGCACAGCAGCCAGTCGGCGACGTGGGCATAGGGCACAAAGACCTTGACCGTGTCGATGACCCAGTCCCCGCCGTCGGCCTTGGCCCCGATCCGGGTCAAGCTGGCTGGCCCCCGGGTCATGGGTTCGGTCAGGGCGATGGCGGCCCGGGTGCTGCCGGCGGCCAGTTCGGGCAGGAGGCCGGCCTTCTGGTCTTCCGTCCCGGCGGCCAGCACGGCCAGCCCGGCGGCCACGGTCGGCAGAAACGGACCGGGGCAGAGATTGGCGCCCATCTCCTCTAGAATGAGGACCAGGTCCAGGGACGCACCGTCGAAACCGCCGTACGTTTCGGGAAAGATAAGGCCCATCCAGCCCAGTTCGGCCATTTTGTTCCATATCTCGTCGGAATATCCGGCCTCGCCGGCCACGATCTCCCGGACCCGCGTCCTGGGCAGTTCCCGGGTTAAAAAGGTCCGGGCGGATTTTTTCAAAATGTTCTGCTCTTCCGAAAAATCGAAATCCATGATGACTCCTCTTTTCTTGCGCCGGTCGGTTTGGGCCCGGCTAGCCCCGGGGCAGGCCCAGGCCCCGGGTGGCGATGACCTGATACTGGACTTCGGAAGTGCCGGCCCCGATGGGGCCGGAGATGGAATCCAGGTAGCCCATGCCGAAGCGGCCGGTCATCGGCGTCCACTTGGCCTCCCGGCCGAGCTGGCCGTACGGCCCCAGAATGTCCATGCCCACGCCGGCCAGCTTCCGGCTCAGTTCGGTGGCGAACAGCTTGAGGGCCGAAGCCTCGATCTCCGGGGTCCGGCCGTGATCCATCATCCAGGCGGTCTTCCAGAACATGTTCTGGAGGACTTCGATGTCCACGGCCAGGTCGGCCAGTTTGTCGCGGACCAGGGTGTCCTGACCCAGGGTCCGGCCGTCGAAGACGGTTTCCCGGGCATAGCGGACCAGTTCCTCGAAAGTCCGCCGGTATCCGCCGGTCCAGGCCACCAGCCGCTCGAACTGCAGGGCCAGCATCAGGTTGTAGAAGCCCCGGTTCATGTCCCCGACCACGTTGGCCTTGGGCACGCGCACGTTGTCCAGAAAGACCTCGTTGAAGCAGTGGACGCCGCAGATATTGACCAGCGGCCGAATCTCGATACCCGGCGTCTTGTTGTCGATGATCATCAGGGTGATGCCCTTGTGCTGGGGGGCCTGGGGATCGGTCCGGGCCACCAGCCAGGCGTAATCCGAAACATGGGCTCCGGTGCTCCAAATCTTTTGCCCGTTGACCACCAGTTCGTCCCCGTCCTCGACCGCGCTCGTCCGGATCGAAGCCAGGTCCGAGCCGGAATTGGGCTCGCTGTATCCCAGCCAGAAAAAGGACTCGCCTCCGGCGATCCGGGGCAGCCATTCCTTTTTCATCTCGTCGCTGCCCACGTTCAAAATGGTCGGGGCCGCGATCAGCCTGGCCACACCATAGGCCGGGGCCCGGTAATAGCTGATCAGGTCGTCGACCACGGCCTGTTTGACCCATGAGTTTTTACCGCCGTATTCCTCGGGCCAGCCCAGGGAGTGCCAGCCTTTGGCTCCGACCTTGCGATTGAAGTCCCGGCAGAAGGCCTCGTGTCGCTCCTCGACATGAGACATGGTCCCGTATCCGCCGGGCCAGTCCACGACATCGTCCAACCAGCCCGATGGAAGCTCCTTTTCGAGAAAGGCTTCCACTTCGGCCGCCAGTTGCTTTTCATCCTGATTCAGTTCAAAGTCCATGGAATGCGATCTCCTTTTGGTCTGGAAAAATCGATCGGCGCCGATGGCGTCCTGCCTTCGGCCTCCCGAACCCTGAAGCGCCCCGCTTCGAGCCGGCCCGGGCAAGATTTCACACTGAATGCTATTAACCTGTGTGTGCCGTGTTCTTATCACCTTCGGATGCCCGTCGTCAAACCGAAAATCCATGCCTTCGAAACGATTGAGTGAACCGGGTCCGGCTCCGACGGCAACCGGGGAATGGATACAATGTTTCTGAACCGTTCAGCGCTGCCCCGGCCTTGTCTTTGCCGGAAAAATCGGCTAACCTGCTTCAACTCCTGACGATCGGAATACGGAAGTGGGCCTTCTATCGCGGCGAGAGTTTTTGGAACTGATCGGGCGGAGCTCGTTGATGATCTCGGCGGGCCTGGGACTGCCCTCCGCCCTGGCCGGTCAACCGGCTGGCGGCGGCGTCCGCTTTCGGATCAACGGCCGGCCGCTGACCCGCCGGGGCGGCCGGACCTTGCGGCTGCTGGATTTTCTGCGCGAAGACCTGGGTTTGAAAGGGGCCAAGTTCGGGTGCGGGGTCGGGGTCTGCGGGGCCTGTACCGTACTGGTCGACGGCCGCCCGGTTCGTTCCTGCCTGGTGGACGTCGATCACCTGGACGGACTGGACGTGCTGACCGTCGAGGGTCTGGACGGTCCGGAGGGGCTGGACCCGGTCCAGCGGACCTTCGCCGATCTGGGGATTTTTCAGTGCGGATACTGCGCGCCGGGCATGGTCATGGCCACCCGGGCCCTGCTGAACGAGTGCCCGCACCCGACCCCGGCCCGGGTCCGCGAGGCCCTGTACGGCAACCTGTGCCGGTGCACGGGGTATCTGGGGCTGGTCCGGGCCGTGCGGGCGGTCAACGATCCGGACCTGAAGACCCACTTGGTCAAAAAGCCCTTTTCCGGTCTGGGGCGAGGCCGTCCGGACCCGCTGGCCGAGGCCAAGGTCACCGGCCGGTTGGCCTTTGCCCGGGACTGCGACCGACCGGATTCGCTCTTCGCCCAGGTGGTCTGGAGCGAACACGCCCACGCCCGAATCCGGCGGGTCCACGTTTCGGAGGCCCGCCGGAGCGGGGATGTGGTCCGGGTGCTGACACACGAAGACGTTCCCGGCGAGAAGACATTCGGATCGGTGGTCTCCGACCAGCCGGTCCTGGCCCGGGACCGGGTTCGCTTTTTCGGGGAGGCGGTGGCCCTGGTTGTCGGGCGTACCATGGAGGCCGCCCGCCGGGGCGCGGCCCGGGTCCGGGTGGATTACGATGTCCTGCCCGGCGTGTTCGACCCCGAGGCCGCCCTTCGGGAGGCGGCGCCCCGGCTGACGGAGCGGGGCAACCTCTGCGCCGAGTCCGAGTTCCGCAAAGGCGATCCGGAAACGGGGCGGGCGAGGGCCGCGGTCGTGGTCCGCAAGACCTTTCGGACCCCATTTGTCGAACATGCCTATATCGAGCCGGAATCCTGCCTGTCCTACGTGGACGAAGACGGTCGGCTGACGATCGTCACGGCCAGCCAGGCCGCCCACGGATATCGCGATCAGATCGCGGCCGTTTGCGGGCTGCCGCCGGACCGGCTCCGGATGCGGGTGACACCGGCCGGCGGCGCCTTTGGCGGCAAGGGCGACCTGACCGTGCAGCACCTCTGCGCCCTGGCCACCCTGGCCACGGGCCGGCCGGTCCGCCTGGAGTTGACCCGGGAGGAATCCATACGGGCCAGCGTCAAACGCCATCCCTTCACCCTGACTTACGAAACCGGGGCCGACCGGGACGGGCGGCTGACCCACTGCATCGTCGAGGGCCTGGCCGACGCGGGGGCCTATCATTCAGCCAGCATGGTGGTCATCGACGACGCGGCTACCTTTGCCACCGGACCCTATCAGATCGATCATCTTTCGGTCAGGATTAAGGCCGCTTTTACCAACAATCCCATATGCGGGGCCATGCGCGGCTTCGGCGTGCCCCAGGTCTGCCTGGCCATGGAGCGCCAGATGGACGAACTGGCCGGGAGGCTGGGGCTCGACCCCCTCGAGTTCCGGCTGCGAAACGCCTTGGACAAGGGGCGGGTCACCCAGTGGGGCCAGGTTATGGAGGACGGGGTCGGGATCAAGGCCTGCCTCGAAACCCTCCGGAAGGCGACCCGGAACGCGAAGGAGAGGCTTCAGCTGGAGCCGGGGGAAAGGCCGGGACTCGGGTTCGCCGCCTGCTACAAGAATTCCAGCACGCCGACCTATCTGCCCTTCGGGCGGGCCGAGGCCCATTTCGCACTGGATACGCAAGGCAGAATCCGCGTGTACGTCGGCGCTTGCGAACTCGGGCAGGGCCTGATTGCCGCCTTGACCCGGATCGCCGCCCACACCCTGGGCCTTCCGCCGGAGCGGTTTGATGTCATGCCTGGATCGACCGGACCGATCCGCTCCCCCGTTCTGACGACCAGCAGCCAGGCCACGTTTCTGGCCGGCGGCGCCGTGGCCGATGGAGCACCGGCCTTCAGGGATCACCTCCTGAAAATCGCAGCCGACCTCCTGAAGACCGCCCCGGCCGCCCTGGCCCTGGGGCCGGAGGGGGTGGCCATGGTAAACTCGGACCGGACGGCGATATCCTATCACGACCTGGCCGCCCGCTCCCGGCTGGCCGGGCGGACGCCATCCCTAACCCACCTGTACGCGCCGCCCGTAACCAACATCGAGCCTCCCAAGATGGTGGAAAAGATCGGTCCGGACCAGCGCATTCTGCCCTCCCTCGCCTATGGAGCCCAGGCGGCCCTGGTCGCGGTCCATGCCGGGAGCGGGGCGGTCCGGGTGCTCAAGATATTCGCCGCCCACGACGTGGGCCGGGTCGTCAACCCGGCGGCCGTGGAAGGCCAGATTTACGGCGGCGTGGTCATGGGCCTGGGCTGGTGCCTCAAGGAACGCCTCGACGTCCGCTCGGGCCGGGTCGCGACCGACAACCTGGACACCTATTTCATTCCCCGGACCCACGACGTCCCGGAAATCGAATGCCTGGTCGTGGAGGTGCCCGAACCCATGAGTCCCCTGGGCGTCAAAGGCCTGGGAGAGCTGCCTCTGGTCCCCACCGCCCCGGCCGTGCTCAACGCCATCCGCGACGCCGTCGGGGTGGGCCTCGACGAGATTCCCCTGTCCGATTCGTCCGTCAAGGACCGCCGGGAGCGGGCCGCCTCATGAGGCCCTTTGAACGCTTCAGCCTGCTCCTCTGGGGACTGATCGCCCTGGTCGTCCTCCTCCACCTGGGCTACCTGGTCCATTTTTTAGGCAATAAAACGTTGTGGTGGATCATCCAGACGGGCGGGCATGCGGCCGGCTGGGTCGGGGGGGGCCTGATGCTCCTGTCCCTGGCCTATATCCCTCGCAAGAGGAAATGGTTCACCCGAGGCAAAGTACGGACCTGGTACAAACTCCACGTCATCCTGGGGCTGGCCGGCCCGCTGCTCGTTTCGATCCACTCCTACGGCAAGTACTTCGGCATCGGGGGGCTGGCCCTGGGCTGCATGTGGCTGGCTGCCTGTTCCGGCGTCGTCGGCTACTATCTGTACCGGCGGCTGCCCGAGGAAGTCCGGAACCGGGCCGACCGGCGGGATGCGTTGCTTGCAGAGCTGGCCCGTATCGAAGATCGGCGCCGGTCGTTGATCGAGACCGCGGAGCATATCCGGGCCGACCTGCTGGACCAGGGCGTGCTGGGGCGTTTCGACGGATCGTCACCGGTCAAACTGCCGCGCGCCGGCCTCGGTCGGGAACCCGGCCGCCTGAGGGACCTCTGGCGGGACTATCGAAGGGGTCTCCGGATGACGGCCGATCTGAAGAAACGGATTCGGGCCCTGGCCCGATCCGAGGCCCGGGCCGGCGCGCTCAAGCAACAAGCCTGGCTCGAGTTGATTTATCTGGAACAGGACGCCGGGAACCTGCTTGCCCTCAACGAGTTTTTCTCCTTGTGGCGGAAGCTGCACGTGCCGGTTTCCTGGTTCATGTGGTGGCTGGCCGGCCTGCATCTGTTCGGTTGGGTCTACTACTGAGATGACCGGGCTGAAAAAAATAACGCTGTGGATGCTGGCGGCCGCCCTAATCCTGGTCGTGGCCGTATTCGGCGAGACCTGGTTCATGCCGGGGCCCGTCAGCCGGTCCCATGCCGATATCGAGTCCCGCTGCCGGCTCTGCCACCCCGGATTCGCCGGGACGCCGAATGGTTCCTGCCTGGCCTGCAAGGACCGCATGGGACTGGACCCAGGCCGGGGAATTCATCGCTACGCCCCGGTCCGGCGCTGCACGGCCTGTCATGTCGAACACCGGACCCGGGACTACCCTCTGGCCTCGGACTGGATTGACCCGGACCGCTTCGATCACGGCTGGACCGGGTTCCGTCTCGGCCGTTATCATGACGGACTGGCCTGCGAGAAATGCCACCCGACCGGCCGGCCTCGCCGGGCGGCCCGGCCGGCCTGCGACGACTGCCACCATAATTTTTCACCCGGACCGTGGGATCACGACAAGACCGGGTGCCGGCTGGACACGCTTCATGCCGGACTGGAATGCCGGGGATGCCACGTCAAGGGATGGGGCCAGGGCCGGGAACCGGCCTGCGAGGCCTGTCACCCCGGACAGGGCTATGGCCCCCGGCGGGTCTGTCTCGGGCCCGGCCGGGGCGCTTCGGGCGGACGCCCCGAATTGGGGAAGCGCCTGCGCAATTGACTCGGACCGGCCTTTGGGAATATGCTGGGTCCATCGATCCAAAACGCGGGAATGCGGCGATTCGGGGGCTGGCCGGCCTGTCGGCCGGCAGGAACGGGAGGCGAGGATGGCCAGGTCCAAGGTAGCCGTGCTGAAAACGCGGCCCGGAACGGTCTTCGAGGACATCGACCGGCTTCTGGCAACGGCCGAAGTCGACAAGGCTCTGGACCCGTCCCGGACCACGGTGCTCAAGGACAACATCTCCTGGCACATGCCCTTCCTGTCCGCCAACACCACGCCCTGGCAGCTCGAAGGAACCATCCGGGGGCTCCGGGCCCGAGGCCTTTCCGATCTGACGGCGGTCCACAACAACACGGTCGTGACCGACGCGGAAAAAGGCGGCCGTCTCAATCGGCTCACCCCGGTCTATAAACAGTACGGGGTCCGGGAGCTTTTCAACTACCGGCCCCGGGACGTTCGCTGGGTGCTGTACGAGCCCAGGTCACGCATGCGGGTCCTCGATAAAATCTTCCCCCACGGCATCCGGATACCCGAATACTTCATGGGCAAGAACATCGTCCATCTGCCCACGGTCAAGTGCCACATCTACACGACCACGACCGGAGCCATGAAGAACGCCTTCGGCGGCCTGCTGAACAAGAAACGGCATTACACCCATACCCACATCCACGAGACCCTGGTGGACCTGCTGGCCATTCAGCGGGAAATCCATTCCGGCATATTCGCGGTCATGGACGGGACCCTGTGCGGGAACGGCCCGGGGCCCCGGACCATGCTCCCCGTGCAGAAGGACCTGATTTTGGCCTCCTCGGATTCGGTGGCCATCGATGCCGTGGCGGCCAAAATCATGGGCTTCGATCCGATGAGCCTGGGCTACATCCGGATGGCCCACGAGGACGGCCTGGGCGTGGGCCGGATCGAAGAGATCGAAGTGGTCGGCGAAGACATATCCGGGATGAACTTCGGGTTTCAGGTCGGGGACAATATGGCCAGCCTGGTGGGCCGGTTCATGTGGTTCGGCCCCCTGCGGGCCCTGCAGCGGATGTTTTTTCACACGCCCCTGGTCTACCTGTTCGTTTTCGGCTCCTTTTTTTATCATGATTCCATCTGGTGGCCGTCAGAGGGACGCCGGCGGATGGAACAGGTCGCTCGAACGGACTGGGGCCGGCTTTTCGAGCAGTATCCGCTGGATTGATCCGGGACGGGGACGCGATGGAACCGAAAGGCCGCCCGATTCCTTTGGAACGGGAAGGCCCGGCGGGCATGGTGGACTGGGGAAGCATCCGGGCGGTCCTGTTCGACGTGGATGGAACGCTTTACGACGCGGCCCGGCTGAAGCGGATCATGATGGGCCGGATTCTGCTTCACCTGGCGGGCCGGCCCCGGGACTACCCCATCGTCAGGATGATCAAGTCCTTCCGGGCGGTGAGGGAGGAACTGGCCGGAGGCCGGTTCGAAGACCTGGAAGGCGAACAGTACCGCCTTTGCGCGGCCCGGACCGGGGCCGCGCCCGAACAGGTCCGGGCCGTGATCGAGGAGTGGATGCACCGGCGGCCGCTGCCGTTTCTTCGAGCCTGCCGCTTTCCTTTCGTCCGGCGGTTCTGGGACGGGCTCGATCGAAGCGGAGTCCGGATCGGCGTGGTTTCAGACTATCCGGCCGTGGAAAAGCTCGAACGCCTCGAACTCGAGGCCCGGGTGGTCGTCTGCGCAACGGACCCGGACGTCGGGGCCCTGAAACCCGACCCCCGGGGATTTCTGAACGCCGCGGAACGGATGGGCCTGGACCCGTCGGACATCCTGGTCATCGGCGACCGCATGGATCGGGACGGCGAGGCCGCGTCGCGGGCCGGTATGTCCTGTCTGATCAAAACGAAGCGGCCCAAGGATCGTGGGCATGGCTTCGTCTCCTATGGGGCGCTCCTGAATTCACTGGGATGACCCGGCCGGGACGGACTAGGACCTTCCGGATTTCGCTTTGAGCAACGGATCGAGCATGAACGGGACAAGGATATGACGCAGACGATCAAACACATCGGCGCTTATGTGCGGCTGGCCCGCCCCCACCAACACCTGAAAAACGGGTTCGTTTTCATCCCCATCATTTTCGGCTACAAGCTGACAGACGTTCAGGCCCTGATCTGCGGCTGGTGGGCCTTTGTCGCCTTCAGCCTGGCCGCGAGCAGCGTCTATGCCTTCAACGACCTCCGGGACGCCGAATCGGACCGCCAGCACCCGAACAAGAAGAACCGGCCCGTGGCCAGCGGGGAGATCGGGTCCACGGGGGCCGAGATTTTCTCGCTGGTCCTGCTGCTCGTCTCGGTGATCCTTTCGTATTTTCTGCTCAATAAATTGTTCCTGCTCATTCTCATGGCCTACCTGTTTTTGAATCTGGCCTATTCGACCTGGCTCAAGCGGCTGGCCCTGGTGGATGTGATCTGCATCGCCACGGGGTTCGTGCTGCGGGTCCTGGCCGGCGGGGCCGCCTGCGGGATATGGATAAGCAATTGGCTGATATTGATGACCTTTCTCTTGGCGCTTTTTCTGGCCTTCGCCAAGCGGCGGGATGATCTGGTGCTCAGGGTGGACCGGCGGGCCATCCGCAAGAGCCTGGGCGACTACAACCTGGAATTCGTCGATCTGAGCATGGTTCTGACGGCCGGAGTGATCATTGTCGCCTATATTATGTACTCGATCTCCGCGGACGTGGTGGCCAAGCACGGAACGGACAAGCTTTACGTCAGTTCGATCTGGGTCATCCTGGGCATTTTGAGGTATTTTCAGATCAGTTTCGTTCTGAAAAAGAGCGGGTCGCCGGCCCGGGTATTGATCAAGGACGTGTTTTTACAAGTGGTGATCCTGGGATGGCTGGCCACGATCCTGGTCGTGCTTTACGTGGTCGGACACTCCTGAGGCTTTGGCGGGAGCATCTCGCTGAAATCGATATCTGGTATAATATATCGGAAATCCGGGCTTGGCCGAGCGTCCCGGGTTTTCTGGCGAAATTCGGCTCGGATGTGGTGACTTTATGTCGTCGTACAGATTGAACAAGATGAAGCGACCCGGGGGGCGAATGCTCCGAATGGCGGTGGTATTGATCGCGGCGGCGGTCTGGTTCCTGCCGGGTCCGACGGTGCCACAGGCCGTTGCGGAGGACCGCCCAGGCGGGGCGGCCAAGACCATTATCGACCTCCAGTCCGATCGGCGGGTGGATGAAATCCGGATTCAGGGGGCGGGCGGCCGCCAGGGCCGAGCCCGGCTGACCAACCTGAATCCGGCGGTCAATGCCTGGTTTCTGCTGGAAATCCTTTGGAGTGACGGGACGCCGGAAGCCCCGTATCACCTGGAAAATCCGTTTCCGGAACGTCAGCGGCTGCTTTTGGA
This sequence comes from Pseudomonadota bacterium, assembly GCA_018830135.1. Lineage (GTDB taxonomy): Bacteria > Desulfobacterota > Desulfarculia > Adiutricales > JAGVGV01 > JAHJTB01. The sequence goes on from JAHJTB010000107.1 coordinate 15,222, forward strand.
GCCGGATCGGCCTCAAGGACTGGTCCTCGCCGATCCGGATGGACGCCATGTCTGCGACCTCTGGGCCGGCGGTCCGGTTCATGAACTGGCGGCAGCCCGACGAGCGAAACAGGCCTATGCGCCCATTTGCCAGGGGCGGCTGTATCTGCGCATTCCGGTCAAGGGCCATCAGACCCAGATCGAACTGGTGACCGAGTTTCTGCGGGAGGACGTCAAGGGCGGCGAACGGATCGTGACCCTGGTTAAACGGCAGTTTTTCAAGGACGCCTACCAGGAGACGGCCCGCCTGCTCGAAGAAACCGGGGAGGCCGGACCGGAGACGTCCGGGGCGCCCCGGGCCGCTCGACTCGATCCGGCCTTCGCGGGCCGGGCGGTGGACACGGCCAGCCTGGGTATCGACGTGCATCGGCCCAGTAGAGGCGGCATGACCCTGGGCCGGTGGTACCCGGCCCTGGACAACCCCGGTGTTTTCGTGAGCCTGATCACGCCGCGGGCCATTGCCGGCGACATCCTGCGAAGCGCTCCCAAGACGGTGGCCGGCCTCGACGATACCGAATCCGCTTCCCTGGTCTACCTGGTCGCCTTCGATCTGCAATACTTCGACCTGAACTTCGCCATGGGGACCCTCCACCCCAAACTGGGCTGGTCGGCCCACATCCTGGACCGGATGAAGGATGATCGCCTGCCCGGACCGGACGGCATCGACAGCCCGGCTCCGCTGGTCAACACGGGGCTGATCGGTCCGGAAAAGGCCCACCGGACCGTGGCCGCCTTTACCGGCGGCTTCAAGCGCGCCCACGGCGCCTTCAAGTGGGGCGATCTGGCCTTGAAGAACCAGGGCACGCACTACGGGTTTTTGGAAAACGGCGTTCTTTTCAGCCGACTGCAGCCCGGTCTGTCGACCCTCTACGTCGGCAAAGACGGCGTCGTGGGGATGAAGACTTGGCGGGAAAGCGACGCGGGCATGGTTTCCGGTCTCCGGCACGCCCGGCAGAACGGCGTGCCCCTGATCGATTACGACGAAACCGCCCGAACGTCCGCTCCGGGAGCCCTGGTCAACAATTGGGCCCAGGGAAACTGGTCGGGCTCGGAAGACAGCAAGCTGCGGACCATGCGGGCCGGGGCCGGACTTCAGGAGGACGGGGGGAGGCGTTTTCTGGTCTACGCCGTTTTTTCCAGCGCCACCCCGTCGGCCATGACCCGCGTCTTTCAGGCCTACGGCTGCCGGTACGCGATGATGCTGGACATGAACGCCCTGGAACACACCTACCTGGCCGTGTACCGGCGGCGGGGGGAAGACCTGTTCACCCAGAATCTGATCAAGGGTATGCGGGAAGTGGACAAAACGGCGGACGGCAAATACGTGCCCCGTTTTCTGGGCTTTCCCGACAATCGGGATTTCTTTTACCTGACGCGGATTGACCGCGACCCGAGGAAACCATGATGGCCATGCCGAATCCGAAATCGATCCTGATCGCCGGGCTGGTGCTGTTGGCTTTTCATCTGGTGCCGGTCGCCGCCGCCCAGTCCCTGCAGGAACAAAACCAGGCCTTGTTTCGCCAGATCGAGGCGGTCCATGGCCTTTCTGAAACCCGGATGCAGGAAATCCGGGGCCTGTTCTCCCGGTCCGGCTTCATCGGGCAGGGCAACCCGGCTATTACCAGCCATCCGGTTACGCCCGACAGCTGACAAAAAAAGGTCGGCCAGTTGGCCGTTCCCTACGAGAACCCGCGCTTTGAAACGATTTGCGGCGCCCGGTACATGGCTCCTCTCTACGACCCGGCCCGGGAAAAACCGGAACAGGCCCGGGCCTGTATCGACCAGTTCGAGTTCCCGGACATTCCCTGCGCCTATCCCGTGGTCTGGGTCCGGGCCCGGGAGGCGGCTGAAATATGCCGGATGATGGGCAAACGAATCTGCGACGCCCATGAATGGGAAGGGGCCTGCGCCGGAGCCCTGACCGCTCCGGACTACCGGTTCGACCTGGCCAGGGGCGTCGCTCCCAACGCGGCCGTCGCCCGGATGCGCCAGGCCCACAACCAGGCCCACGGTCCGGATAAAAGCTGGAGCTATGGGCCGGCCTACCGGAAAGGCGTCTGCGCGGCGGCCAGCGTCAAGAGCCCGAAATGTACGGGAGGAAGCTGGAAGGACTGCGGGTCGAACACCTACCCGGCCGGATATTTCCCGGACTGCCACAGTCCTCTGATGGTCTTCGACCTCAACGGCAACGCGGCCGAGCACATGAATCTGCCCTTGAACGAGGGCGAGATGGCCAGTCGGGGCAGCGAGAAACTGGGCTATACGGAAATGAAGGGCAGTTGGTTCATTTTCGACACCTACCATGCCCACGAAGACTGGTGCCGATGGCGGGCGCCCTTTTGGCACGGCTCACGGATCATGGACCCGGACAGCCACCACAACTATCATCTCGGCTTTCGCTGCTGCAAGACCATCCGGGCCGATTGAAACGAATTATTCATGAAGAAAGCCATGGTTTTCTTCATGAATATAATCCGGGCAAAGCGGCCGGATCAGCGGGCGGGGGCGGGGTTCAGCCGCGGGGGGCCGGCGAGTCTGGCCCAAAGACGGCGGGCCAGGGCTTCTCCGTCCGCGGCCGGGACGGGCCGGTTGCCCGGTCCTCCGGCCATGATGACTCCCGCTTCGGGGATGGCCCCTTCGTCGCACAGGATCGGGGCCAATGCTTCGTTTTTCAGGATATCGTAGATAGAGACGGGCCGGCCGTTGATCAGGACGATCTCGCTGACCAGGCGGACGCCGTGGCTATAGTCGGCATAAGTGGCCCCGTGGACCGTGCTCAGCGGCTGGATGGGCGAGTCGGCCGAACGATGCCAGCCGTAGATGGCCACCCGGCCGGGCCGGTTGACCAGCCGGTTGGTCATGACCAGGTCTTTTTTGTGCCCGGAAATCAGGGCCCCCAGAGGGCAGCCCAGGCTCAGGCGCTGTTGGGCGATCTTCCGGTCGTGCTGTCGGTAGTAAGGGGTCGAGGTCATCCATGGTCCGGGGCACATGGGTTCCGGGCGGAATTGATAGGCGGCCTGGCAGTATATCTGGTCCACCATTTTCGCGGTCGGCAGTATGAACCCGAAACTCCCGGCGATCCGGGTGGCTGAATGCAAGTCCATGGGAATATGCAGAAAGTCCCGTTCCGAACCAATGGCCAGGTAGTCGGGCATGACGAAGATGATCGCCGAGACGGGCCGGCCCGCTTCATCGACTCCGCCAAGCCGGACCGGCTTGAGTTTGCGCAGGAAGCCCGGCAGATTGCCGTCGAGCAACTCCTCCTGAATGGCTTCCTCGCGCTGGCTTCGGTTCATGGCTGAAACCAGGCCGGCAAACTCCGATCCCTTCATGGACTTGAGACGGCGGGGCGGTATTTTGCGGGTCAGCAGGGTTTGAAGTTCCTTGAGGTCCAGGCCGTGAGCCTTGGTCGCCGGACCAATCAACAAAAGGCAGAGGAAAAACAACGCGGATTTCTTCATCAACCTTCCTGAAAAGATCGACCATATCGAATGTGATCGTTTACCCTGGGCGGTATTTTATCGGGAAGCCTGAATGGAAGTCAAGGGAATTGTATGGGGACAACGGTCTGGTATTTATAAAAAAAATCAATAGTCCGCATTCGGGCTTCCGGAAGAGGCAGCCAGAATGCATCATTCCGGACCCGTCCCGGCCGGTTAATAATACCTGTTGACTCCAAACAAAACCGTATTAGGATATGAACGCCGATAATCCGGTCCGGGGCCGCGCCTTCCATCCGCCGGCCCCCGGGCCGATCCGAAGACCGGTTGGGCCGGCGCAAAACGGGGGTCGTTGTTGTCAGTCAAATCCGTGCTGGTGGGGACGAACAATACCGATGCCTTGCGGGCCGTCAAGGACGTCATGGGCCGGGGCTACCGGGTGGATGAAGCCCGGGACGCCGGCGCCTGCCTGGAGTTGTTCCGGCGCAAGCGTTATGAGTTCACTTTCCTGGACATCAGTTTCCTCCGGGTCTCGCCCAACCAGGGCCGCCAGGCCTTCGACCTGGCCTTTCAGCCGTTTCGGCACGCCTTCCCCGCGGCCCTGATCGTCGTCCTCTCGCCCCCCTCGAGCATCCGCGAAGCCGTGATGGCGGTCAAGGCCGGGGCCGACGGATACCTGTGCTATCCCATCGATCCGGACGAGGTCGCCTATCTGACCGAAGACTTGCAGGAATGGCAGAAGATCGAATCCGAACTCCGGTACCTGCGGGAAAAGCAGTGGCGGGACGACGCGGACTTGGTCGAGCAGACCCGTTCCCCCCTGATGACCGACATGCTGGAAAAAATCCGCCTGGTCGCCCCCACCAGGACGACCGTGCTGCTGACCGGGGAAACCGGCACGGGCAAGGGGCTTCTGGCCCGTCTGATCCATCGCCGCAGCAGTCGGTCCGACGGGCCCTTCATCTCCGTTCATTGCGGGGCCATTCCCGAAAATCTGATCGAGAGCGAGCTGTTCGGTCATGAAAAAGGGGCCTTCACCGGGGCCATCCGGCGCAAGCTCGGGCAGTTTCAGATCGCTGACGGCGGAACGATATTTCTCGACGAAATCGGCACCATCAGCCCCATGCTCCAGGTCAAGCTGCTCCAGGTCCTCCAGGAGGGCCGTTTCACACGCCTGGGAGGCGAATCCTCCATCGACGCGGATGTGCGGATCGTGGCCGCCTCGAACATGGACCTGCGCCAACTCTGCCAACAAGGGGTCTTTCGCCTGGACCTCTACTATCGGCTCAGCGGTTTCGTAATCGAACTCCCGCCCTTGCGCTATAGACTGGAAGACGTGCCCCTGCTCGTGGACCTGTTCATCGCCAACCACAATCGGAGCAACCAGGGCGAGATCGCCGGGTTGGCCCCCGGCGTCCTGAACGCCTTGAAAAAATACGCCTGGCCCGGCAACATCCGGGAACTGGAAAACCTGATCGAACGGGCCTGCATCCTGGCCGACGCGCCCATTCTGGCCGCCGCCGCCTTCCCCCGGGAACTATTCGAGCCCGACACGGTCGGCCCGGCCGCTCCGGCCTCTGAAATCCCCAATCTGGCCGAAATCAAACACCGGGCCCAGGACGAGGCGGAAGCCCGATATCTGGACGAGATCATGACCCTGAGCCAGGGACGCATGATCCGGGCCGCGTCCCTGGCCGGAGTCACGACGCGCCATCTTCGCAACCTGCTCAAGCGGCACGGGCTTGAAAAGGAACGCTATCGGCCCCGCTTCCAGGCCCAGGGGAAGAGATAGTTCCCCTTTTGGCCTTGTTTAGGGGAAGCCTGTGTTCCCTTCGGGAATATCCTCATAAGTTAAGCCGTTTATCCCTCCACCCCCTTGAAGTCTTCGGGAGCAGACGGAAACGGAAGTTCTCCCCCCTTGAACTGGTTCAAGTAATAAAGCCATTAATATCAATATGATAATGTTTTGGCCGGACTTTTGTATAGGCAAGGGACGTGTTTGTAATGCGGTCCGGCAGCAGCCGGTCGGTCGGAGATGTCAGCGGTATGGGCCAGGAAAATGAAAAATCGGGTCAGCGGATCGAGATCAGGGGACTGGTCATTCCGTACGAATGGGACCCGGCGGGAAATCTGGTCGGTGTAGCCATCTCGACCTATGACGAAAACGAGTACATCGTCGAGATGAGCGATCTGGCCCGGGACCTGATGGGCTGGCTGCGCCTGGAGGTGGTCGTCGAGGGACGAATTCGGCTGCTGGAAGACGGAACGCGCGTCCTGGAAGTGCTCCGGGCCCGTCCCACGGGCCGGCCCAAGGGGACGGTCACGGGGGGATGAGGGGTCCGTGTCCGGACGCGGTCGTTCCGTACCGGATGGGAGATAAGGGCGCGACAAACAATCGGCGGCCCCTTGGTTGCGGGCCGCGAGGCCGGTTTCAAGACTGGTCCAACAACCTGTTGAGCACTAGAAGCGGCTCGACGAAGAATTTAGGAGGGAGATATTCCATGTTGAAGAAAAGCACCATCATTCCTTTGCTCATCGTCCTGATGCTGGTTCCGGTCTGGACGATGACCCTGGTTTCCTGCGCGAGCAAGGAAGTCAAGCAGAACGCGACCGGTATGAGTGACGAGGAAAAGGCCCGTCTGGAGGCCGAGCGCCGGGCGGCCGAGGAAGCGGCGCGGCGGAAGGCCATGGAAGAGGAGACCCTGCGGGCTCGGGAAGCCGAAGCCCGGGACCTGTTCCTCAACCAGAACGCTCTGTTTGATTTCGACAAGTTCGACATCCGTCCGGATGCCGAAACCGTGTTGCGGCAGAAGGCCGATTACATGTCGAGCCACGGCAGCTTCAACGTCCAGATTCAGGGTCACTGCGACGAGCGCGGCACCGAGACATACAACCTGGCTTTGGGGGCGCGCCGGGCCGAGTCGGCCAAGAACTTTGTCGAGTCGCTGGGGGTTTCCTCCGGCCGCTTGGCGACCGAGTCGTTTGGCGAGTCCCAGCCCATTGATCCGGGGCACAACGAGGAGGCCTGGGCCAAGAACCGCAGGGCTCAGTTCGCGATCGTGGGTCAGTAAACAGGAGTCCGAGGCGGCCGGCTCGGCCGGCCGCCCGAACGGACCCCGGTCCCATTTTCAGCCGGGGTGATCAAAGCTGTCGCCAGGCGGCCCTCCGGCGGAAGGGGAACCAACTCATCCGGCGGGAAATATGAACATCCTAAAGAACAAGTCTTTCCAGTTGATAGCGGCCGCGATCCTGGCCGGCGTGATCATGCTCCTGCCCCGTCCCGAGGGCACCCGTTTCGAAATCAAGGGAGACCCGCAACAAAAACTGCTCGGCCAGGTGCAGGACCGTTTCCGGCTGGTTCCGCCCGAGTCCGAAAAGTCCAAAGGCTATGTCCTGGAGACGATTGCGGGGTCGCGGTCCGGCGACCGGCCGGCGGAAGACCTGGAACAGGCGGCGGCCAGGCTGGGCCAGGGCAAGATCACCATCGGATACGTCAACGGCCTTTCACCCACGGCCCATCGTTTTCTGGCCACCCTGGTCTTCCTCATCTTCATGTTTGTCCTGGAGCCCATACCCTTGGAAGTCACGGCCCTGTGCATCGGCGTCCTGCTCATCCTGATCGGGGTTTCGGACGTCAAGAGCGCCTGGGCCGCGTACATGCATCCGGTCGTTCTGTTCATCATGTGCTGCCTTATTTTCGCGATCGCCCTGGACAAGGCCGGGCTGACCAAACGCATGGGGCAGTTCGTCGCCCGCAAGGCCGGGGAAAGCGTGACCCGTTTCACCTTTATCCTGGCCTGCGGCCTGGGTATTGCCTCGACGGTCATGCATGACGCGGCGGCCACGGCCATTGCCATCGCGGCCATGCTGCCCCTGATGCGGGCGGCCGGCATCCAGCCTCATACCAACACGGCCAAGTTCATGATGCTGGCCCTGCCCTTCGCCTGTTCCAGCGGCGGCATGGGCACGCTGGTCGGCGGCGGGCGCTGCATGGTATCGGCGGCCTTTCTCAAGGAGTTCACCGGCGTTGAAATCAACTTCCTGGACTGGGCCCTTTTCGCCATGCCGGCGGCACTCGTGACGGTTCCGGCGTCCGTGGCCGCGGTCTGGCTGGTCTTCCGGCCCGATCCGTCGATCAAGCTGCCCCGGTTCGAGGACAGTCTGGGGCCCTGGACGTCGCTGGAAAAGCGGACGGTGCTTATCCTGGCGGCCGTTTTCGTGGCCTGGTTGACCAAGAGCTGGCACGGTCTGGACTACTCGGTCACCGGCCCGTTGGGCGTGGCCGCCCTAATCATGGCCCGGGTCCTGGTCTGGGAGGACATCC
>JAHJTB010000108.1 GCA_018830135.1 Pseudomonadota bacterium
CGATGCGGGCCTCGTTCATCATCTGGAACATATACCGCAAACCCCGGTGGGCTTCGCCGACCAGCCAGCCCCGGCAGTCGTCGTTTTCGCCGATGGACAACTGGGTCAGGGGGCAGCCGCGGTAGCCGAGCTTGTGATAGACGCCCGAGCAGACCAGGTCGTTGGGTTCGAGCCCGCCGTCGGCCGTGGGGCGGCGCTTGGGCACCACGAACAGGGAGATGCCCTTGACCCCCGGAGGCGCCCCTTTGATCTTGGCCAGCATGAGATGGACGGTATTGTCCGCGCCTTCGTGGTCGCCGGCGGAGATGAAGACCTTCTGGCCCTTGATCAGGTAATAGTCCTGGTCCGTGGGCACGGCCTGGGTGGTGATGTCCGAAAGGGAGCTTCCGGCCTGGGGTTCGGTCAGGGCCATGGTCCCCTGCCACTCGCCGGTGAACATCTTGGGCACGTAGGTTTCCTTCAGCTCGTCGGAACCGAAGGACAGAATCAGGTGGGACGAGCCGCTGCTCAGGCCCGGGTAAACGCTCAGGGAGTAGTTGGCGGCGCCAAAGATGAAGCCGCAGGCCGCGCGAACCGTGGTCGGCATCTGCTGGCCCTCGACATCGTACGGGGCATAGGCTGATATCCAGCCGCCGTCGCCGGACTCGCGCAGATACGTCCGGACCATGGGATGGACCTTGACCACGCCGTTTTCCAGGTGGGGCGGGTCCTCGTCCATTTCCTTGAAGCAGGGTTTGAGCATGTCCCGGCCCATCTTCATGGCCGTGTCCAGGACCATATCGAACATTTCCCGGTCATGGTCTTCGTAGTACGGATATCGGGTCAAGGAGACCACGTCAAAGACCTCGTGGAGGAGGAATTTCAAATTTCGTTCACTCGCAAATTTGTCCGCCATGTCGATTCCTTCCTTTTTCGTGCGTTTACATCCAAGACATTCCGACCGGCCGGCACGGGGCGGGGCCTCGTCCGGACAGTCCCTGCTTTCGGCCGGTGTGGTCCGGATAAAAAGACTGCCTTATTTTGAGCGAAAAATATTATGGAACATGGATTCATGTCAATAAATAAATGGGTAGGCGTTGATAAAATCCCGTTTTTTCAGACCGCCCGTACAATCCGGGGCCAGGTCAGGCCCCGGCCACGGGCCGGGGATCGGGTTCGCGCAGATCGGGTGGACGGATATACAGGGGCAGTACCCGGGCCGGGTCCCCATCCGCCTCCCCCCGGGCCAAGCGTTCCAGGGCGGCCCGGGCCGCGTGGGCGGCCTTGGGGAAGTCCGCCTCCAGGGGCCCCCGGACAAAGCGCGGGCCCAGACGGGCGGCCAGTTCATTGGCCCAGGTTTGAAGCCCCGGGCCGATAAACACGGTTTCCGTATCGATTTGGGGGGCCAGGGTTCGAGGGTCCCAGGCCGCGGCATCGTCCTGTGGAAGCCATCCTCCCCGTTTGTCCGGAGCGTACCGGGCGGCGTAGAACTGGCCCTTGCGGGCGTCGATCACCGTGCAGAGCGGCCGGTCCTCCGGCGGCATGCCCCGGGCCAGGGTCTCGAGGGTCGGGACGCCGATCAGGGGCTTGCGGGCCCCCCAGGCCAGGCCTTTGGCCGCGGCCAGGCCGATGCGCAGGCCCGTGAAGGAGCCCGGCCCCAGACCGACGGCGATGAGGTCCAGGTCGGGAACCCGCAGGCCGGCGGCCGACAGAAGCCGTTCGACCTCCAGGAGCACGGTCCGTGAATGAGTGCTTCCGGGTTCCGGTCTGGCTTCGCCGAGGACGGAGGGTCCGTCAAGCAAGGCCAGACTAGCGGCCCGGGTCGCCGTGTCCAGGGCGAGGACTTTCACTTTGCCGAGCCGGGGGCGCCGTGGCTTCGGGCGTATCGGGCGTCCCGAATATCCGAGCCAGGTCGTTATAGAAGATGAAGGCCATGAACAGGATGAGGAAGACGAGGCCCACCTGCTGGGCCCGTTCGCGAATGTTCAGGCTGACGGGCCGGCGGAAGACCATTTCCAGGGCGAAAAAGAACAGGTGCCCGCCGTCAAGGACCGGTATGGGCAACAGGTTGAGGATGCCCAGGTTGATGCTGAGAAGCGCGGCCAGGGAAAGGAGCGGGATCAGGCCGGCCTTGGCCTGCTGGCCGGTCAACTGGGCGATGAAGATCGGGCCGCCCAGGGTCTTGGGGGAAATTTTTCGCTGAATGAGCTTGACCACGGAAATGACCGTCAGGCGGGCCAACTGCCAGGTTCGGTCCACGCCGTAGTACAGGGACGTGATCGGGCCGATGTCCTCGTCGATGAGTTCGGCCTGACGCTCGATGCCGATGCGCGGCACCCGGGTTTCCTCGCCCGTAACCCCGGTGAGTGTGACCATCTCCGGGGTGACCTGGACGACAACCCGGGTCCCCTGGCGCAAGGCCGTCAGGGACAGGGGCTTTCCGCCGCCGTTCTGGATGATGTTCAGCAGGTCGTACCAGTCCTTGATCGGACGATCGTCCAGGGACACGATCCGGTCCCCCGGCTGCAATCCGGCCCGGGCCGCCGGGCTGTCCGGTTTGACCGCGCCGACGACCGCACTCAGATATGGCTTGATCCCGATGTCGAAGACCTGGATTTCGTCCCCGAAAATCGTGGTTTCAGGAATTAGCCGCGGTTTGACCGAGGCCATGATCTTGCGACCGTCCCGTTGGACCGTGAATTCCAGGGCCCGTCCGCCGCTGTCTTCGATCCGGTCCATGATCTGGCTCCAGAACCGAATGGGTTCGCCGGCCATGGCGATGACCTCGTCCCCGTCCTGGATGCCGGCTTCGGCCGCCGGCCCGGCCGGTTCGACCCGGCCGATGACCGCTTTCATCTGCGGGATGCCGCTGAAGGTGAACATGAGCCAGAAGGCCAGGATGGCGAAGACGAAGTTGAAGCCCGGCCCGGCGAAGACGATCAGAAAGCGGGCCCAGGCCGGTTTATGGGAAAAGGAGCGGTGCGCCTCCTCGGGGGACACTTCCTCGTCGGGGTTTTCCCCGAACATTTTGACGTAACCGCCGAGTGGAATCCAGGAGAGAATGTATTCGGTTTCCCCGACCTGCTTGCCGATCATTTTGGGGGGGAAGCCCAGGGAGAAACGTTCCACGCGGACGCCCAGTCCTTTGGCCGCCAGAAAATGTCCCAGTTCGTGGGCGAAAATCAGGGCGCCCAGGACGATAATCGTCGAGATGATGGTTAGCATGTTCTTGTCTTTTCCTTGATTTCAGCCACCTCGGCCCGGGCCCGGGTCCGGGCCGTCCGGTCGGCGGCCATGACCTGGTCCAGGTCTCGCAGCGGTTCGGTCCCGTTGGCCGTCGCGACCCGGCGGACCACCTCGGCGATGTCTAAAAAGCCGAGTTCACCGGCCAGGAAGGAGGCCACGGCTTCCTCGTTGGCCGCGTTGAGAACGGCCGGGCCGGTTCCCCCCAGGCGGCCCGTTCGCAGGGCCACGTCCAGGCAGGGGAAGCGGTCCAGGTCGGGTTCGCTGAAGGTCAGAGCGTTTGTTCGGGGCAGATCGAGCGGGGGAAGGCCCAGGGGGAGGCGCTCGGGGTGGGAAAGGGCCAGAGCGATGGGTACCCGCATGTCGGGCACTCCGAGTTGGGCGATTACTGAACCGTCAATGAATTCGACCATGGAATGAACGATGCTCTGGGGATGTATGTGAATCGCGATCTTGCTCCAGGGCAGATCAAAGAGCCATTTCGCTTCGATGGCCTCGAGCCCCTTGTTCATCAAGGTGGCTGAATCGATGCTGATTTTGGCGCCCATGTCCCAGTTGGGGTGGGCCAGGGCCTGTTCCCGGCTGACATGGGCCAGTTCCTCGGGAGGCATGTCCCGGAATGGTCCGCCGGAAGCGGTCAGGATGATGCGCCGGACGTCCTGGATGCGTTGACCGGCCAGGGACTGAAAGATGGCGGAATGCTCGCTGTCCACGGGCAGAATCCGGGCCCCGGTCCGGGCCGCTTCGGCCATGACCAGCTCTCCGGCCATGACCAGGGTTTCCTTGTTGGCCAGGGCCACGCGCTTGCCGGCCTGCACGGCGGCCCAGGTAGGCAGGAGGCCGGCCGCGCCGACCATGGCCGAAACCACGGTGTCGGCTTGAGGCATGGAGGCCAGTTCGATGTACCCTTCCCGCCCCCAGAGGACCCGGGTTTCGTGTCCGTGTCCCAGGCGGCCTTTCAGTTCGGTGGCCAGGGACTCGTCCCGGACCGCGGCCAAACGGGGCCGGAACATCTGAATCTGTTCAGACAGGCGTTCAACGTTCCGGCCGCCGGCCAGACCGAGCACCGTGAAGCGTTCCGGAAATTCGCGGACCACTCGCAGGGTATTGACTCCGATCGAACCGGTCGAGCCGAGAATCGCGATATGATAACGTGGGGAACTCAACCGATACCGGCCTTTACGGCGAAACGATCCAGGCGAAGATGTAAACGAGTGGGACGTTGAAGACCAGGGCGTCGACCCGGTCCAGAAGACCGCCGTGCCCCATCAAAATGCCGCCGCTGTCCTTGACTCCGGCGGAACGCTTGAGCACCGATTCGAATAGATCGCCCATAACGCCCCAAAGCGATAAAAAAAGCGCCACGCCGCCCGCTTCATACCAGGTCACGGGCGGCAGAAAAACCCCGGTCACCGCCCCGGCCAGACCGCCGCCGATCACCCCGCCCCACAGGCCTTCCATGGTTTTTTTCGGGCTGACCGCCGCATGGAGCGGCCGGCGCCCCCATGTACGGCCCGCGTAATAGGCCGAGGTGTCGGACAGAAAGGTGACCAGCAACGTGAACAGCACCCAGACCCGGCCATAGGGCAGGCTGAAAATCGGGATGAAAAACGACAGAAGCAGAACGGCGTATGTCAGTCCCAGGGCGAATCGGCCAGCCTGGTCCATTATGGAGGGTATTTTTTCATACTTCAAGACGAAGTAGGCGAAACCGGCGCCCAGGGCCGGAAATAGGGCGGCCAGGTGGAATGCCCCGCTCATGCGGGCCCCGGCCATGATCAGGAGCGTGCCGGCCAGTCCGATGATTTTGAGGCCCGTGAGATTGGGGGCGAGAAATACGCTGGCGAACTCCCACCAGGCCACCAGGCCGGCCAGGGTCACGACCAGGAAAAAGGCCAGGGGGGGACCGGCCGTGATGATCCAGATCAGGACCGGACCCAGAATCAGGGCGACCAGCCAGCGACTGGCATGGGAGGACAGAGGCATGGAGGGTTCTCCGAGTCTCAGCGCTTTTTACCGGCGATCTGTTCGCTGGTCATGCCGAAACGTCGCTCGCGGCCCATGTAGCTGGCCAGCGCCGTTTCCAGTTCCTGCTCCCGAAAATCAGGCCAGAAGATATCGGTGATGTACAGTTCGGTATAAGCGATTTGATACAAGAGGAAATTGCTGACGCGTTGTTCTCCCCCGGTGCGGATGAGCAGGTCCGGGTCGGGCATGTTTCCGGTCTGCAAGCGGGAGTTGAAGACGGCTTCGTCGATCTCTTCCGGCCGCAGCCTTCCTTCCAGGCAGTCACGGGACAAGGCCCGGCAGGCTTCGATAATCTCCTGGCGTCCGCTGTAGCTCAAGGCCAGGGTCAGGACCATGCCCCGGTTTTCCGAGGTCCGGGCAATGGTTTCCCGGAGCAGGTTGCCGGTGGCTTTGGGCAGGCGGTTCAGGTCGCCCAAGGCGTTGAGACGGATGCCGTTTCCCAGCAGTTCGTCCAACTCCCTTTTCAGATACCGGTTCAGAAGGCGCATCAGTCCTTCGACTTCAAATTTGGGCCGTTGCCAGTTTTCCTTGGAAAAGGAGTACAGGGTCAGATACTTGATACCCCGGTCGCGGCTGAAGCGAGTAATTGCGCGGACCGAATCCACACCGGCCTGGTGCCCTTCGAGCCGTTTCAGCCCCCGGGCTTCGGCCCACCGACCGTTGCCGTCCATGATGATGGCCACGTGGCGGGGCAGATTTTCATTGGGGTGGTCGTTCACTTGAGCATATCCGTCATGGTTTTGATTTGAAACCCGCGGCAAAGCCGGTCCGTCCGCCTCCGCCCCTGGAGAATCGGTTGGTCGAGTCCCGGTTCGATCCGATCAAAACTCGAGGATTTCCCGTTCCTTGTCCTGGACGGTCTCATCCACTTTCTTGACGAAATCGTCGGTCACCTTCTGCACATCGTCCTGGGCCTTGAACATCTCGTCCTCACTGATTTCTTTGTCCTTTTTCAGGTCTTTGAGCATCTCGTTGGCGTCCCGGCGGATGTTGCGGACGGCGACCTTGTTCTCTTCGGCCATCTTTTTGACCACTTTGACCAGTTCCCGCCGGCGCTCCTCGCTCAGGGGCGGGATATTGATCCGGATGAGCTTGCCGTCGTTCATGGGGGTCAGGCCGAGTTCGGATTTCAGGATGGCCTTTTCGATGTCGCCCAGGACCTGGGGGTCCCAGGGCTGGATCATCAGCAGACGGGCTTCGGGGACTGAAACGGAAGCGACCTGGTTCAAGGGGGTCGGGGACCCGTAATAGTCGACGCGGATACCGTCCAGCAGGGCGGCCGAGGCGCGGCCGGTCCGGACTTTTTTCAGGTCCCGGGCCAGAGTGGTCAGGGTCTTTTCCATCCGGTCTTTGAGGTCTCCGAATATTTCGTCAAGCATCTCGGACATGTCCGCCTCCACGTTGTCAAACGTTGACTCGGGTTCCGATGGCTTCTCCAGACAAAACCCGCTTGATGTTGCCATGGACCGTCAAGTTGAAGACGATGATCGGCAGCCTGTTCTCCATGGCCAGGGAAATGGCCGTGGTGTCCATGACCTTCAGTCGGCGCTCGATGGCCTCCATGCAGCTTATCTCCGAAAGATACCGGGCGTCGGAGAACAGCATGGGGTCCTTGTCGTAAATCCCGTCCACCTTGGTGGCTTTGAGCAGGACCTCGGCCCCGATTTCGCTGGCCCGCAGGGTTGCGGCCGTGTCCGTGGAAAAAAACGGATTACCCGTGCCGCCGGCAAAGATGACCACCCGCCCCTTTTCGAGATGCCGGATGGCGCGCCGGCGAATATAGGGTTCGGCCGCCTCGAATATTCGGAGGGCCGACAGGACCCGGGTTTCGAGCCCCTGTTTTTCAAAGGCCTCCTGAAGCGCCAGGGCATTGATCACCGTGGCCAGCATGCCCATGTAATCGGCCGTGGCGCGGTTCAGGCCCTTCTCGGCCAACTGGCGGCCTCGAAATATGTTTCCCCCGCCGATGACCACGCCCAGACCGACGCCGCCCGGACCGGCGACTTCGGCCACCTGGGTCGAAACATCTTCCAGGATGTTCGGATCGATGCCGAAGCCGGTGCTGCCCTGGAGGGCTTCACCGCTGAGTTTCAGCAGGACCCTCGAGTATTTGAATCCGTGACTCACGTTTTACGCCGGTCAACCGTCCTTTCAGGTCAGACTTCTTCGCCCAGCTGGAAACGCACGAAGCGGCGGATGTTGATGTTCTCTCCGATTGTGGCGATCAGTCCGTTGAGCAGGTCCTGGATCGTGAGGTCCGGGTCCTTGACGTAGGGTTGGTCGAGCAAACAGACTTCGGAGTAGAATTTTTTTATCCGGCCGTCCACGATCTTGTCCACGACCTGTTCCGGCTTGCCCATTTCCAGGGCCTGGGCCCGGTAAATCTGGCGTTCCTTTTCCAGCAGTTCGGCCGGCAGGCCGTCCTTGTCGACACATATGGGACTGGCCGCGGCGATGTGCATGGCCACATTGTGGGCGAAGTCCTCGAAGGCCTCGTTTCGGGCCACGAAGTCGGTTTCGCAGTTGACTTCCACCATCACGCCCAGTTTGCTGCCGGCGTGGATGTAAGAATGAACGACACCTTCCAGCGTGGCTCGTCCGGCCCGTTTGCGGGCGGTCAGCAAGCCTTTCTGGCGAAGATGGTCGATGGCCTTGTCCAGGTCGCCGCCGGATTCGGCCAGGGCCTGCTTGCAGTCCATCATGCCGGCGTTGGTCTTGTCCCGGAGTTCCTTGACCATTTTGGCGGTAATTTCCACTCTCGTCTCCTTCTCATACCTCGACCGATGGGGGACCGCCCCCCCCGGTCGATTGAAAAAAAGGCCCGGATGGGCCGATTATTCGGCTTCGTCCTTGCGGATGACGATGACTTCCGGCTGAACCGCTTCCGGAGCCTGGCCCTGGCTGGGCAGGTCGGCCACGTAGGGTTTGTAGTCCTGAGCCGGAGCATCCGGCTCTTCGGTATCGCTCGGGCCGGAAAGGGCCTCATCATACCGTTGACGGCCTTCGATGCAGGCGTCGGCGATTCGGCTGGTCATGAGCCGGATGGCGCGGATGGCGTCGTCGTTGCCCGGAATGACGAAATCCACGTCGTCCGGGTCGCAGTTGGTGTCCACGACGGCCACTACGGGGATGCCCAATTTGCGGGCCTCATGCACGGCGATCCGCTCGCGCCGCGGGTCTATGACGAAAAGAGCGCCGGGCAGACGGTCCATGTTCTTGATTCCGCCCAGGTTCTTTTCCAACTTGGCCATCTGGCGATCGAGGGACTGGATTTCCTTTTTGGGGAAACGGTTGATCGAGCCGTCGGCCTTCATCTGTTCCAGCTTCTTGAGCCGTTCGATACTCCGCTTGATGGTCTGGAAGTTGGTCAGGGTGCCGCCCAGCCAGCGGTTGTTCACGAAGAACATCCCCGCTCGGTCCGTTTCCTCGTAAATCGCCTCGGCCGCCTGTTTTTTCGTGCCCACAAAAAGCACGGACTGGCCGCCGGCCGTGGTGTCGGCCACGAAGTTGTAGGCCACCTTGAAAAGCTGGACCGTTTTTTGTAAGTCAATGATGTAAATGCCATTTCAA
>JAHJTB010000109.1 GCA_018830135.1 Pseudomonadota bacterium
CGGCCAGGGCTTCGACTTCGAACCGCCGGCACATTTCGAGGACTTTAGCCGCGGCCGCCGTCCGGTTTCTTTCCGATTCAAAGGGGTGGATGACGTCGATATGCAACAGGCCGCCCTGGCGGTCAAGGCAGACGACCTTGCACCCGGTGCGGAAACCGGGGTCCACGGCCAGGATGTTTTTCCGGCCCAGAGGCGCGGACAGGAGCAGTTCCCGCAGGTTGTCGGCAAAGACCCGGATGGCCTCCCGATCGGCCCGTTCCTTGGTCATCAGGCGCATTTCGGTCTCCATGGACAGGGAGAGCAGCCGCTTGTATCCATCATGGACCGCCTCGAGGACCTGGACCGAGGCCGGCCCTTCACCCCTGACGAACAGGCCTTCGATCAGGGCCAGGGCCTCCTCTTCGGGCGGCACGATCCGGAGAAGCAGGACGCCTTCGTTTTCGCCCCGGCGCATGGCCAGGACCCGGTGCGAGGGGGCGGAGGCCAGGGGCTCCTCCCATTCGAAATAGTCCCGGAACTTGGCCCCGGGCTCTTCCTGGCCGGGAATGACCCGGGAGCGGAACACGCCTTTCCGCTCGAACAGTTCCCGGGTCCTGGCCCGGGCCTCCTGGTCCTGACTGATAATTTCGGCAATGATGTCGCGGGCTCCGGCCAAGGCCTCCTCGCCGGTCTGGACACCCTTTTCCGGGTCGATGAACGCGGCGGCCTCGGCCGGAGGATCGGTTTCCGGGGACTGCTCGAAGAGCAGGAGGGCCAGCGGTTCAAGACCTTTTTCCCGGGCCATCGTGGCCCGGGTGCGGCGCTTGGGCCGGTAGGGCAGATAGACGTCTTCGAGCACGGTCATGGACTCGGCGACCAGGAGACTTGTCCGAAGTTCGTCGGTCAGCAGCCCCCGTTCCTCCAGGGACTTGACGATGCTTTCCCGGCGCTTGTCCAGTTCCTCGAGTTGGGCCAGACGGTCGCGAATGCCGGTCACGGCCACCTCGTCCAGGGTGCCGGTGGCCTCCTTGCGATAGCGGGCGATAAAGGGCACCGTGGCCCCTTCGACCAACAGTTCGGCCGTGGCCAGAACCTGGTTCGGCCTCAGTTGAAGCTCTTTGGCGATTTTTTCAATGTGTCTATCGTTCATGTTCTTTTCCAAGCACCTCGTTCACTCGATCCGGATTCCGGGCATCGGATCAAGGGAATCTACCCCGTGTCGGACCGGACCGCAAGGGCTTTGTGCCTGGGTCCGGATATTCGCGGCCCAAGGCGGTCCCGGCCCCGAGGGATTTCCATTTGACACCCATGGCCGGCCATACTACATTGATGGTCACTCGATTATAACGAAACATTGTGACCGGCCGACCGCCGGTCGCCTCCGCCTCGGAGCGATCATTCCCGGAGCGGAGCACCCGTTACATTTTAAATCACGGGAGGAATCGGCATGGACCAAGGGACCGTGCGAGTCGAATACAAGGATCGGGTGGCCATCCTGACCCTGGATCAGCCAGACAGACTCAACGCCATGGACGACGACATGGCCATGAATTTCGAGGCGGCCGTCGAGGGCCTGGAAAACGGTAATCAGGCCAAGGTCGTGATCGTCACCGGCGCGGGCCGGGCCTTCAGCGCCGGAGGCAACCTGCAGAACATGCTTTCCCGCGTGGGGGGCAGCCCGTCGGCATATCAGAAGAACGTCTATCGATTCTACAAGGCCTTCCTGAGGATCATGGACCTGGATGTCCCGACCATTGCCGCGATCAACGGATCGGCCGTGGGCGCCGGGGCCTGCCTGAGCCTGGCCTGCGACATGCGCCTCGCGGCGACCGGGGCCGTGATTGGATTTCCTTTCGCCGTGATCGGCATGCATCCGGGCATGGGCGCGGAGTATTTTCTGACCCGGCTGGTCGGAAGGGCCCGGACATTCGAACTGCTTATGGTCGGCGAGTCCGTGAGTGCCGAGGAGGCCTGGCGCATGGGCCTGGTCAACCAGGTGGTTCCCGGCGAGGAACTCATGGACCGGGCCGTGAGCCTGGCGACCAAGATCGCGGCCCGGCCCGTGCTGCCCATCCGTATGCTCAAGGAGTCCATCGATACGGCCGCCCGTTCCGATCTGGAAGCAACCCTGCGGCGGGAAGCGGCCTACCAGGGCATCTGTTTCATGACCGACGACATCAAAGAGGGAATCACCTCGCTGATCGAAAAGCGTCGACCCCATTTTACCGACGAGTATTGATCGTCGCGGCCCGCGTCTCGGATATGCAGGGCGGCGCGTTCCCCGAGGTCTGCCTCGGGCTGAGCCGGCCGGCCTGAGAAACATCTTTCCCTTGCCTTTCGAAGACCCCCCTCGGGTTGCCCCGGGGAGCTTCAATAAAGGAGACGAGCATGCGCTTTACCTTCACCCCGGAGCAGGAGGCCTTTCGCCTCGATGTCCGGGACTTTTTGGAGGCGGAAATCCAGGCCGGGGTATTCAGTACCCGATGCGCCGATCTGGTCCAGCCCGGGAACCGGGAGTTCTCCCTGAAGATGGCGGAGCGGGGCTGGATCGGCCTGACCTGGCCCAGGGAGTACGGAGGTCAGGGACGGACCTACGTGGAAAAATACATCCTCATGGAGGAACTGTTCCGGGTCCAGGCGCCCCTCGGCTATCACTTCGCCGGCGACCGCCAGGTGGGACCGGCCCTGATCCACTTCGGTTCGGACTGGCAGAAGGAACACTTCCTGCCTCGCATCGTCCGGGCCGATGAAGGCACGGTTTTCTGTCTTTTGTTTTCCGAGCCCGAAGCCGGATCGGACCTGGCCGGTATTACCACCAAGGCGCTCAAGGACGGAGACTATTACGTCATCAACGGCCAGAAGGTCTGGACGTCGGGCGCGCACCAGGCCGACCACGGCTGGCTGCTGGCCCGAACCGATCTGGCCCCGGAATCCAACCGGTACCTGAGCTGCAGCGAGTTTATCGTGGACATGAAGACCCCCGGCATTACAATCCGGCCCATCGTGAACATGGTCGGTGAACACAGCTTCAACGAAGTCTTTTTCGACGACGTCAAGATTCACCGCAACTATCTGGTCGGCCGGGAAAACCAGGGCTTCAAACAGATCATGGCCCAGGTCGACTATGAACGGGCCGGGCTGGAACGGTTGATGCAAAACTATCCGCTTTTCGTCCAGCTCAAGGAGTACGTCCAGACCCTGGACAAGGCGGACGGGGGGGCGGAATATCCGACCTGGGCCCGGGACCAGGTGGCTCAACTTGAGATCGAGTACCAGATCGGGCGCCTGCTCTGCTACAAGACCGCCTGGATGATCGACCAGGGTGCGACGGTCAGCAGCCAGGCGGCCATGTGCAAGGCCTTCTGCACCCAGTATGAACAACGGCTTAACGACGCGGCCTCCCGAATCGTCGGACCTCTCAGTCTGATTCGCCGGGGGTCGTCCTGGGCCCCGATGCGGGGCGATCTGGCCGAATGCCTGTTGTACCAGCCCAGCTACACCATCCAGGGCGGCAGCGTCGAGGTTCTGAAGAACATCATCGCCCTGCGGGGCCTGGGTCTGTCGCGATAGTCCCGAACCGGTAATTTACAGGAGCGCGATATGGAATTCAGTCTGAATGAAGAGACCGTGATTCTCCGGGACAGCGCCCGGAGGTTCCTCAAGGAGAGATGCCCGATCTCGACGGTCCGGGAGGTCCTGTCCGGCGATGCCGGCTATTCCAGCCAGGCCTGGCGCGACATGGCCGACCTGGGCTGGCTGGGTCTGATACACGACGAGGCCTACGGCGGGTTCGGCGGTTCGTTTTTCGACCTGTTCGTGCTGTTCAAGGAAACCGGCCGGGTGGTTCTGCCCAGTCCGTTTTTCTCCGTGGTCCTTTGCGGCCTGATCCTGGGAGAAGCGGCCGGCCCGGACCAGAAGGCGGCCTGGCTGCCGCCCCTGATCGAGGGCCGGGAGATATGGACGGCCGGGCTTCTGGATGAACGGGGCGGTTACGATTTCGAGGCCCCTTCCCTGGTCGCCTCGCCGGCCGGGGACGGCGGGTACGTCCTGAACGGTACGAGGCTGATGGTGCCGTACGCCCACGCGGCCGACCGGATCGTTGTCTGCGCCCATGTCCGGGACCCCGCCTCCGGGGGGCCGACCCTGTTTCGCGCGGACCGGAGCCTGGAGGGCCTGTCTCTGGAGCCGCTGGACACGCTGAGTCTGGAAAAGACCTGGGCCGTTCATTTCGACCAGGTTCGCCTGTCTTCGGAATCCGTGATCGGCGGGGTCGGCCGCGGGGCGGAGGCCCTGGCCGGCGTCTGGCCCCGGGCCACGGTCCTCAAGTGCGCCCAAATGCTTGGCGGAATGGAACGGGTGGTCGAGATGACCGTGACCCACGTCAAGGAGCGGCGGCAGTTCGGCCGGCCCCTGGGGGCCTTGCAGGCCGTCCAGCACCTCTGCGCCGACATGGCCACCTGCCTGGAAACGTCCAAGCTGATCAGTCAGCAGGCGGCCTGGATGATCAGCGAGGGCCGGCCGGCCATCATGGAGGCGGCCATGGCCAAGGCCTGGTGCAACGAAGCCGGAGGGAAGTGCGCCGCCATCGGCCATCAGCTTCAGGGGGGCATTGCCTTTACCGAGGAGCATGACATGCATTTTTACTCCAAACAGGCCAGGGCAGCGGAGCTGACCTGGGGCGCTTCCTGGCTCCACCGGCGCGCGGTGGCCCGGGGCATGGGGATTTAGACCATGAAACTTTTCGAACCGATTCGTATCGGCCCCTTCGAGGTCCGGAACCGTACCGCCTTCGCCCCCACGCACATGGGGCACGCCGGACCCAGGGGCGAGGTCACCGATCAGGTCCTCTGCCACTACAGCGCCCGGGCCAAGGGCGGCGTCGGCCTGGTTATCACCGAAGGAGTGGGGGTCCTGGGCAAGTACGCTTTCAGCATCGGCGGCGGCCTGGTTTTTCTCGGAGACGCCTATCGGCGAGGACTGAGGAACCTGGCCGAAGTCATCCATCTCGGAGGCGCCCGGGCCGTGGCCCAGATCATCATGGGACAGGGGGCCCAGGCCCTGTTTCACCACTCCAGACGCGATCTGGTGGCCCCTTCCGAGATTTCGGTCGCCCTGGCCGAGGAACATATGCCCAAGGCCATGCGCGGAAGCGGACCGGTTCAGGGCGAAACCGCCCGGCCAATGACCGTCGATGAGATCGACGAACTGGTGGCGGCCACGGTCGAGGCGGCCCGGGCCATGAAAATGGCCGGCTTCGACGGCGTCGAACTCCACGGCGCACACGGATATCTCCTGGCCGAATTCGTTTCCCCGTACTTCAATCAACGCCGGGACGAATACGGCGGCTCCTTTGAAAACCGCCTCCGGCTGCCCCTTCGTCTGATCGAGGAGGTCCGCCAGGCCGTCGGGGACCGTTTCATCATCGGCTACCGCCAGAGCGGTGACGAGCACATCGAAGGCGGGCTCGATCTGGCGATGTCGGTCCAGGTCGCCGGAAGACTGGCCGAGGCCGGAATCGACTACTTTCACCTGTCCTCGGGCTGCTACCCGAGGCTCAACTGGACCTTTCCGGACGAGGAAGGGACCCTGCTGCCGGAAGCCCGGGCCTTCACCCGGGCCATCGACGTTCCGGTCATCTGCCCCAACGTTCACGACCCCAAGACCGCCGAACAGGCGGTTGTCGAGAAAACGACCGACGTGGTCTCCCTGTCCCGCTCCCTGCTGGTCGATCCGGATTGGCCCAACAAGGCCAGGGAGGGCCGTTTCGATGAAATCAGGCGCTGCCGGTTCTGCTGCACCTGCGTCAAGTCCATGAACCGGTACGGGACCGGCGTGCGCTGTACCCAGAATCCGGAACTGGGCTGGGAGCGTTTTATCCCCAGGTACTATCCGTTTGCATGATCTTTAATCCGGATTTTGCGGTTGGGTTCGATACCTCGGTATAAGACAACCGCCAGACCCGGGATAAGGCCGAGGACCGGGAAAGGAGTCGGGACATGACCGCCTATTACGTCGTTGACGCCCACCTGCACACCTATAAAACGCCCGAGATCGGCCTTCAGGCCCTGTCCGGCTGGGACCTGGCCGGTTGCGTGGGTACGCCCGAGGAACTGCTGGGTATCATGGACCAGGCCGGTATCGCCAGCGCGGTTCAGGTCAACCTGACCCCGGCCCGGGTCATGTACGATGCGGCCATGGCCGGGCTGGTCCCGGAAGCGGACCCGGACCGGGCCGAGGCCGTTCGGCTCAAGATCGCCGATCGAATCCGACGCCGCAATGAATGGACCTGCCGTGTGTCCCGGGAACATCCCCGGCTGGTGCCTTATATATCCGTCGACCCGCTCATGGGATCGGCCGGGATGGTGGACGAACTCGTGGACAAGGTCCGCAACCACGGGGCCAGGGGATTGAAGATTCACCCGTCGGAAGGTCGGTATTCCCCGGATTCCGCCGACTTTCAGCCGGTCTGGGAGACGGCCGAGCGCCTGGGCATTCCCGTGACCACCCACGGCGGCGAATACGAACTGGACCAGAGCGGAGACGTCCAGACCCGGCCCCGGGCCTTTGCCCGCATCCTGGCCGAATTCCCCCGCCTGACCCTCCAGATCGGCCACCTGGGCCGCGGATTTTTCGACGAGTCCATCGAACTGGCCGGTCGCTTTCCCAACGTATGTTTCGACACCTCGACCGTGATCCCGGCCGGAGGGGACGGTGTGTTTTCGGACCGCGACGGCGGCGGCCTCTCGGACGAGGAGGCGGCCGACCTGTTTCGCCGGGTCGGTGTGGAACGGGTCATGTTCGGCACCGATTACCCTTGGCTCCATCCGGCCTGGGAACTCAAGCGTTTGCTGGGGCTGCCTTTGAGTGAAGAGGAAAAAAAGGCCGTGCTGGGAGAAAACGCCCGGAGGATTCTGAACCTGTAGCCCGGGGGCCCCAGGACGGTCCCTGACCGCCGCCCGGCCGCGATTATGGAGGTGCCATGGACGCTCCGCCCGTATTCGAAACCCTGATCTGTCAACTCGACGGGCCGGTGCTTACGGTCACCTTGAACCGGCCGGAACGGCTGAATGCCTTCAGCGCGACCATGTTCTTCGAGGTCTCCCATCTGGCCGACGTCATCGCCGGTGACCCGGATGTGCGGGTTCTGGTCTTCCAAGGAGCCGGCCGGGCCTTTTCCTCCGGGGCGGACCTGGCCGACATGTCCGAAGGCAAGACCGACGTCCGACAGGATGATTTTCAACTCAGGATCATGGATGCCCAAAGCGCCTTCGATCGGGTCGAGGCCCTGCCTCAGCCGACCATCGCCGCCCTCAACGGACACGCCGTGGGGGCCGGACTGCAACTGTCACTGGCCTGCGATTTCCGGATCGCGGCCCGGGGGATCAAGGTGGGTCTGTCCGACGTCAAGATCGGCATCATTCCCGCCCTGGGGGCCACGACCCGTCTCCAAAGGCTGGTCGGCCTGGCCTGGGCCAAGGAAATGATCGTGGCCGGTGACCTGATCTCCTCGGACCAGGCCATGGAAATCGGCCTGCTTTATCAACTGGTCGATCCGGAGGACCTCGATCGGACCGTAAAAGCGCTTTGCGACAAGCTGCTGGCCCGAGCCCCGCTGGCCATGGCCGCGGCCAAGGACCTGTTAAACCGCGAGGCGCCCCTGGACCAGGTCGCGGCCGCCCAGGCCAGGCTGTTCCGGTCGGCGGACGCTCTGGAAGGCATCAGCAGTTTTCTGGAAAAACGCCCCCCCCGGTTCAAGGGCTCCTGAGTCCTGCCCGAACCACCTCGTCCGATCAGAGCCGGAACCGGTTCCGGAGAACATCCACGGTCTCTTCAAGGCTGGGCGCGGTTTGCTGGCGCCGGGCCTTGAGTATCTTTTCCTCGGTCCGGCGAACGGCCAGAGCCCGTGGGTTGACGCCCGCCCGACGGGCATCGGTCAGGGCCTCGGTCGTCAGCCGGCCGACCAGGTCGTCCAGAATCCGAAAGACGCTCTCGGCCGTCCCGCCCAGAAAATCGATTACGGCGATCATGACCCCGCCGGCGTTGGAAATGAAGTCGGGAACCGACAGCACCCCCCGTTCAAAGAGGACCTCCTCGCCTTCGGCCGTGATGGGAATGTTGGCGATGCTGGAGATCACCCGGGCCCGGACCCTGCCCGCCAGGTCCTTGTCGATGACATAGGGCCGGGCCCCGGGGACCAGGACGTCCACCGGCAGGGTAAACAGCGCCTCACGGGGCAGGTGCTCGGCATCGGGGTATTCGTCCACCGCTCCGTCGCCTCTTTCTTTTCGTGTCTGGAGCAGTCTTTCTACGTCCAGGCCGTCCGGGTTGTAGGCCGCGCCGTTCACGGTCGAGATGGCCGCGACCTGGGCCCCCATCTCCGTTATATAGCGGGCCACGCCCCCGCCGACCTTGCCGAAACCCTCGATGGCCACGCTGGCCCCTGCCAGGTCCAGGCCGGCCGCCTGGCAGGCCGCCCGTGCGGCCACGGACACG
>JAHJTB010000110.1 GCA_018830135.1 Pseudomonadota bacterium
GCCGTTTTCAGACAAGCTGGTCATCTCCCTTTTCCAGTCGGTGACTCCGAGGACGGCCGGATTCAACACGATCAACTACGCCCATCTGGCCAATACGACTCTGCTGGGCACCATCTTCCTCATGTTCGTCGGCGGCTCCCCCGGATCGACGGCCGGCGGCATCAAGACCGCCACCCTGGCCATTCTCGTGGCCATGGCCGTCAGCCGCTATCGGGGCTTTTCCAGGGTCAACATTCTTCGCCGGACCATTCCCGGCGGGCTGGTCTCGCGGGCCGTGGCCGTAACCCTGGTCTCGATTGCGACGGTCGGCCTGTCGCTGGCCCTGCTGCTCATCATCGAAACCGGGCATCTGGACCACACCCAGACCCGGGACGCGTTTCTGAAACTGCTCTTCGAGACGGTTTCCGCTTTTGGCACGGTGGGCCTGAGCATGGGCGCCACCTCGGGTTTGACCGTCTGGGGCAAGCTGATAATTATTACCACCATGTTCCTGGGCCGGGTCGGTCCTCTGACCGTGGCCCTGGCCTTGACCCGGCGCGCCCGGGACACTCGATCGTACAACTATGGCCAGGAAGAGGTCATGATCGGATGAAGGGAGGCCTGTCGTGGGCAGATTCACGGTAATCGGCTTGGGCAATTTCGGCAGCACGGCGGCCCGGACGCTTTACGAACTGGGCCACGAGGTCATTTGTGTCGATCGCAGCGAAATCCTGGTCAAAGCCATCCAGAACTTCTCCACCTATGGCCTGGTGGGTCGGGCCACGGACCGCGTCCTGCTTGAATCCCTCCAAATCAAGAACCTCGACGCCGTGATCGTCAGCCTGGGCCAGGAAATGGCCGACTCCATTCTGGTGACCCTGCACCTGGTGGACCTGGGGGCCAAACGCATCGTGATCAAGATCATCAGTGAGGACCACGGCCGGATACTCAAGCGGGTCGGGGCCCACGAACTGGTCTTTCCCGAACGGGACATGGCCGTTCAGGTGGCCAACCACATCAGTTCTCCCAACATCATGAACTACCTGGACCTGAGCCCCGAATTCTCCCTGGTCGAAATCGCCCCAGAAAATGAATTCGTGGGCAAGACCCTGGCCGAAACCCAGATGCGGCGGGACTACGGAGTCAACGTCATCGGGGTCAAAGACGTCCTGACCGACCAGATATCGGTCAACCCGCCGGCGAACTTCGTAATCAAGGACTCGGACCTGCTCGTGGTCATCGGCCGGCGGGAGGACCTGGCCAAACTGGCCAGGAAAACGAGGTAGCCATTACGTCGGAGACCTGGATCATCGGCGGCGGACGATTCGGCCGCCTGGCGGTGGAGAAACTGGCCCGCGTCCGGTCGGACGACCGGCTCGTGGTCGTGGACCGGGACGAGGCGGCCCTGAATGGACTCGAGGCCCCCAACCTCCGGACCGTCCGCGCCGACGGGGTCGAATACCTGGTCGAACACCTCCATCCGGACCGGGCTCCGGCCTGGATCGTACCCTGTCTGCCGGTTCATCTGGCCTTCGAGTGGCTCAAGCGCCGACTCGGCCGGCTGGGCCGGATCGTGCCCGTGCCCGATGCATTCGGCCAGGACCTTCCCAACCCCATGGCCGCCGATCAGGGCGGTCTGTACCTGAGTTACGCCGACTTTTTCTGCCCCGACGACTGCCCCGAACCGGCGGATGTCTGCACCCATACCGGCCTGCCCCGGCGGGGGACCCTGTTTCGAGACCTGGCCGACCGGACCTGGCCCGGGTTCACGATGCTGGTCCTCCGCAGCCGACAACTCGCCCCGGGCCTGGGCGGGTACCGGCCATTGGACCTCTTCGCCCTGGAAGACCGGGCCCGACAGACCGGCGGCCGGCTGCTCCTGGCCACGGCCTGCCGCTGTCACGGCGTGCTTCACGGCCTGGAGATCGGTTGAGCCGGTAAGAGGGACGGTATTCGTTTATCACTCGTTCCCGAGCTCCTGCCTGGGAACGTCATTTCGCCTTGAAGCTCTGCTTCAACACCTTATTTCGTAAGGCGCGGCCATGGCGCAAACCAACGCCATGACGGAAAAACATGGAAGCTGGAGCTTCCAGGATCGGGTTCCCAAGCAGGAGCTTGGGAATCCGCAAACATAGCCCACCAAGAGTCGTACCGGGAACCAGGCTCAATCCGACCGCCTGACGGTCAGGCCGGTGGCCTGGCAGTGAATGGGCCAGGTCCGCCAGGAAGAGTCCGGCCGGGCCAGGGCCCGGCGCATGAACAGCCAGCCCGAGCAGCCCCGGCATAGGATATGCCCGGCTTCCAGGCACGGAGGCGTCCGTCCGGGCCGCGACACGACCAGCGGCGCTTCCAGACATGGGTCTTCGGATCGGTCCATGCGGTCCTCCGTTTCCTCTTCATCATGGAGGCTAGGCACGGCCATATCAGGCCGGTTCAGGGTCTTTGAGCCGACCCGTGCCCCGCAGGACTTTTTCCGGCGTGATAGGCAGATCGAAGCACCGGACGCCGGTGGCGTGCCAGACCGCGTCGGCCAGGGCCGGCGCCGTGGGCGAGACCAGCCCCTCGCCGGCCTCCTTGGCCCCGAAGGGACCATCCGGCTCGTATGTATCCACGCAGAAGGACTCGCCCGGAGGCATGTCCTCGGCCGCCGGCATTTTGTAGTCCAGAAAGGTCGTGTTCAGGGTCTGACCGTCACGCATGACGAAGTTTTCGCACAAAGCGTACCCGAGCCCCATGTGGACCGAGCCCTCGAGCTGGCCTTCCACGGACATGGGATTGATGACCGTGCCGCAGTCGTGGGCCGTGGTCATTTTTTCCACCCGGATCAGGCCGGTGTCCGGGTCCACCTCGACTTCGGCCACCTGGGCCCCGAAGGAAAAAGCCGGCGTGACCAGTCCCCGGTCCCGGGGGGTGTAGTAGCCCCGGCCCGTGATTTCCGCTCCCCGGTTGGCCTTCATGGTCATGGCCACGGCTTCTCCGAAGGACAGGCCCCGATCCGGCCGGGCCTTGGAAAAGATTCGATTGTCGCCAAAGGCGATCTCGTGGATGACATTGAGGTTGAAGCGGGCCGAAACCGAGCCGGCCAGTTGCTCCTTGATCTGGCGGGCGGCCTGAACCACGGCGTTGCCGGCCATCAGCGTGACCCGGCTGCCCCAGCTCCCCAGGTCGGCCTTGGGCGTCATGGCCGTATCCGCCGATGTGACCCTGATGCGGTCCAGGGACAGCCCCAGTTCCTCGGACAGTATCTGGCGCAGGACCGTGTCCGAGCCCTGGCCGATATCCGAGGCCATGGTCAGCAGGTGGGCCGTGCCGTCGTCATAGACCCGGACTTCGGCCGCGGAAAAATTATACTGGGTGTTGAACCAGTTGAAGACCCCGCCGGATATGAAGCTGTAGCAGCCCACGCCGATGCCCTTGCCCGGGGTCGGGTTCTTCCTTTTGTTCCGCCAGTCCGACATCTCGGCCACCTTTTCCAGGGACTCGATAAAGCCGCAACTCGATATGGTGGCCACGCCGGGAATTTCATCACCCGGTTTCATGGCGTTGCGCAGGCGCAGATCGATGGGGTCTAGGCCCAGTTCCTCGGCGGCCATGTTCATCTGGCTTTCCGAGGCGAAAAGGGCCTGGGGCGCGCCGAATCCGCGCATGGCCCCGGCCGGCGGCTTGTTGGTGTACACGTGGTAGCCGCGATAACGGTAGTTGGGGAAGTTGTAAAGCATGGCCCCGAAGTTGCCCACCAGGAAGGTGGCCGTGGGCCCCATCGAGTTGTAGGCCCCGCCATCCAGGTAGACTTCGAAGTCCCGGGCCAGGATGGTCCCGTCCTTTTTGAAGCCGGTCTTGGAGCGAATGTTCATGCCATGGCGGCGTCGCCCGGCGATCAGTTCCTCGGCCCGAGTCAGGACGAACCGGACCGGCCGGCCCGTGCGGCGGGCCAGAAAGGCCGCACAGAACTCCCAGGGGCGCATTTCCATCTTGCCCCCGAAACCGCCGCCCACGAATGGCTTGATGACCCGGACGTGGTTTTCGGGCAGGCCCAGGGTGGAGGCCAGCAGGCACTGGACGATGTAAGGGGTCTGGGTCGAGGTCCACAGGGTGATCCGTCCTTCCGGGTCGGCCTGGGCCAGGCAGGCGCAGGGTTCCAGGTAGGCGTGGGAGACCGGCTGGGGCCGGAAGACGTCTTCCCGGATGTAGTCGGCCCGGGCGAAAGCCGCCTCGACGTCGCCCACGTCGATCTTGCGGTCCAGGCTGATGTTGCTCGGCAGGCCGGACTGATCGTGGATAAGGGGCGCGCCTGGGGCCAGGGAGGATTCCACGTCGAAGACCGCGGGGAGTTCCTCGTAATCCACCCTGATCAGATGAATGGCCTCTTCGGCAATCTCGGCGTCGAGCGCGGCCACGGCCGCGATTTCGTCGCCGATGAAACGGACCTTGTCCGTGGCCAGGGGCAGTTCGTCCTGGGTCTGGGGGACCAGCCGCCAGTTGCCGTAGCGGATGCCCGGGGTGTCCCGGCCGGTGATGACCGCCTTGACTCCGGGCAGGGCCAGGGCCTTGGAGACGTCCACGTTCAGGATACGGGCGTGGGGCACGGGGCTGCGGAGCAGCTTGCCGTGCAGCATGCCGGGCAGTTTCATGTCGCCGGCGTATCGGGCTTGGCCGGTCACTTTGACCGGCGCGTCCAGCCGGGGGACGCTCCGTCCGACAAAGGCCTTATCCGGATATTTGCACATTTTCGAACTCATATTTCACACCCCGCCTGAAGGGCGGAAGCCAGGTCCAGGGCCTCGCGCAGGGCTCGCGCGGTCAGCACCTCGACCATCAGCCGCCGGTAAGGCCCCGAGGCCCGAATATCGGTGATGGGACTGGACTCCTCGGCGGCCCGGGCCGAGGTCCGGGCCAGGAGTTCGTCCGTGGGCCGTTGCCCGGCCAGAATTTTTTCCGCGGCCCGCGCCCGAAGCGGCACCGGGGCCACGGCGCCCAGGGCGATCCGGACCGAGGCGCAGTTCCCCTCCTCATCCAGCCGGACCAGGGCGGCCGCGCCCACGGCGGCGATGTCCACCTTGCTCCGGGCCGAGAGCTTCTGATAGCTCGAACCGGTCCGTTGCCCCGGCGGCGAAACCCGGACCTCCCGGACGATCTCCCCTTTTTCCAGGGCGGTCAGACCGGGGCCCCGGAAAAATTCGGCCAGGGGCAAGGTCCGTTCGCCGCCCGGATGGACGATCCGGACTTCGGCGTCATGGACCAGCAGAGGCGACGCGTTGTCCGCCGAAGGGGCCGCGTTGCAGAGGTTGCCGACCACGGTGCCCATGTTCCGAATCTGAACCGTGGCCGTCATTCCGGCCGAACGGGCCAGGGCCGGGTAGTAGCGGCGAACCGGTTCAAACTCGGCCACCGCCGATAAAGGCGCCATGGCCCCGATGGCCAGACCGGTCCCGGCATCGAATTCCACACGGTCCAGGCCGGAGACGTTCCGGAGGCCGATCAGGTAGTCCGGGCTCATGGCCCGCTGGCTCATACGGATGAGCAGGTCGGTCCCTCCCGCCATCAGTCGGGCCTTGTCACCATGCTCGGCCAACAAGGCGCAGGCCTCCTTCAAACTTCTCGGGGCCAGATAGGAAAAGCGCGGCATCGACACGGTCAGCCCTCCTTTCCGGCAGCCTTGATCCGGACGGCGGCCGCGGATACGGCTTCGACGATCTTGTTGTAGCCCGTGCAGCGGCAGAGGTTGCC
>JAHJTB010000111.1 GCA_018830135.1 Pseudomonadota bacterium
ACAGGGTCCGCCCCGGTCCGGGCTCGAAGGACTGGCCCGCTTCGGCGGCCGCCTGCTGGTACGCGGCGATGAACTCCTGCTTGTCAAAGGTGTCGATGCCTTCGTCGAACAGCTTGAACATCGTGGCCTGATCCACGTCCGGGTTGAAAATCTTTTCCACGCCCAGGGCCAGGGAGACTTCGCACTGGCCGCTGAGAATGTCCTTCCAGGCCCCGTGAAAGGCCATGGAGGCCGTGGCGCAGGCCCCTTCCACGTTGATCATGGGCGCCCGTTCCGGAAACAGGCCCTCCCGGACCAGCGGTATGAAACAGACCTGGCCGCGAATGTTGGCCTGTCCCCACATACCCATGCCGCAGTTGCCGAACCAGGCGAACTGGATCGGTTCGCCGTTTTCCAGGCCCGCGTCCTCCAAAACGCCCAGGTAGGCGTCCCGGGTCAGGTCCTTGAACGACTTGTCCGGCCATTTCTTGAATCGGGTCGCAAAGGAGCCGATCACGTAAACGTCCCTCATCCTTGTTTCCTCCTTCGTTGTCTCCACCGGTCCCCTGGCCGGCCGTGCCCATCCCAATGCTATGGTTGCTTATAGAACGTCCGCAGTTTACATGGTTGCCCCGTCCGGGGCAAGCTGCTTGTCAGGCCGCCTAATCCCTTGCCATCCGGAACGGAGATTGAGTACCATTGCCCCTGGTTCGGGGCGTACCGGACCGCCGCCCGTTGTGACGTATCTTTTTTTTGTCATCGATCGTTCGAGGCCCCGTTTTGCCCGGGCTTTCCGGCGGGGCCCAAGGAGCCGGCCGTGGACCATGCCATCGAAATGGAGGGGGTGCGCAAGCAGTTCTCTTCCGGACTGTTCAGAAAACGACGGACCCTGGCCCTCAGAGGGATTGACATCCAGGTTCCGGCGGGCGCCTTTTGGGGCCTGCTGGGCCCCAACGGCGCGGGGAAGACCACGCTGCTTTCCATTCTGTCCAACCTGATCCTGCCGGACTCGGGTACGGTCCGCGTCCTGGGACGAGACGTACTTTCGCAGGGCCCCGAGGTCTACCCGCGCATGAACCTGTCTTCAGGACACGCGAATTTCCTGTGGAGTATGAACGTGAGGGAAAACCTGTCGTATTACGCCATGCTCTACGGCCTGTCCCGGCCGCGGCGTCGGGAGCGAATCGACTCCCTCATGGACCTGTTCGACCTGACCCCCTACGCCCGGGTGAAATTCGACGAGCTTTCCACGGGGACCAAGCAGAAGCTGGCCCTGGCCAAGGCCCTGATCAACGAGCCCGAACTGCTGTTGCTCGACGAACCCACCGTCGGGCTCGATCCGGACGTGTCCAACCGAATTCGGGAGGCCATCCGGCGGCTGCATCGCGACCGCGGCGTCACGGTCCTGATGACGACCCACAACATGAAAGAAGCGCAAGCCCTCTGCGAGCAGGTGGCCTTTATCCGGGAAGGCACGATCCGGGCCCACGGCCGGCCCGAGGACCTCAAAAGGAGTCTGGGCCTGGGCGACGCCATCGAGATCGTCTTTCGAGGCATTCTGGACCGGGAGGGGCTGTCCCGGCAGCCCGGCGTGTACTCGGTCCGGCACGGAGACGCGTCCTGCCGGATATTGGTGGACGACCATCACTCCCGACTGCCCCGGATATTCGACTTTCTGAGTTCCGGACGGATCGAGATTCAGACCGTCGACATCAAGGAGGCCGACCTTGAAGAAGTCTTTTTCGCCATGGCAAAGTGAACTGATCAAGATCCAGGCCTTTATCTTCAAGAACTGGATCATGACCAGGCGCAATGTCTTCACCCTGTTCGAAATGCTTTTCTGGCCGGTGGTGTCCTTTCTCTCCGTTGGCCTTTTGGCCGAATTCGCCCATCTGGCGCCGGAGATGAAGGCCTTCGTCCTGATCGGCGTCGTGGCCATGAGCGCGGTCCAGATATGCCAACTGGACGTGGCCTACGCCCTGCTCTACGACGTCTGGAGCAAGGCCGTCAAGCATGGATTCGTCGTGCCCGCGGGCATCCCTCATATGCTCCTGGGCTCCCTGGTCATGGGCGTCATCCGCGGCGGCGCGGTCTTCGTCATCCTCATGGCCGCCAGCCGTCTGCTGTTCCGGTTCGACTTCACGACGCCGGGGCCTTTGCCTCTGCTGTTTTTTGTCCTGGGCCTGTTCCTCAGCGGCGCCATGGTCGGTCTGCTGGTCTGCGTGCTGGTTCTAGCCCTGGGCAACCGGGCCGAGGTGGCCGCCTGGTCCCTGGTCAGCCTGATTCTTCTGGTCTGCGGCATCTACTACCCGGTCACCGTGCTGCCTCCGGGGGTCGCCCTGATGGCCGAGTATATCCCGGTGACGTATTTTCTCGAGTATTTCCGTGAGTTTTACGGCTTCAAGCCCATATTCGGCCACGTCCTGGCCAAGGGGTACGCCCTGGTCGTTCTCTACCTGGTCCTCGAGGTCTTTCTGATGAAGGCCGCCCTTAACCGGGCCAAGAAAAAAGGCATCCTGCTCAGGCTTTCCGAGTGATGGCCTGGACAGGACTGGAATATGGTTACTGGCGTCGATTCGCAGGCGGCTGGAGTACGAGATTGCTTCGTCGCTTCGCTCCTCGCAAAGACACCTATAAGCACCGTCTTTGCGAGGAGCGAAGCGACAAAGCAATCCGCCAGAGGCGGCCAAGTCTGTTGGAAGCGTTAAAGCCGGGCTGACCACAGACCTCTCCCAATGGCATGATTTGTTTCTACCCGCAATAACCTTCCAACTTATCCAAGGTCGGGTACTCGCAAGGACGGTATCTCTAGGCACCGTCACTGCAACGAGCGAATCGACGAAGCCGTCTCGGATAGACTCCCATAGAACAGCGATCCGATATCAGAACGGTACTCGGAGCCCAAACCGCAGAGCGAGTTTCTCAGGAGGAGCCGTCAGGCGACGAATCTCGTTCATCAAAGGATCAGGGCGCTGAAAAAAAGCGATCGCCTGTCAGAAATTTAGGATAAAATAGAAGGTGTATGTACGCGGCGGCCTGCTTCGGGCCGCCTTTAACAATTTGGGCAGCGTCGCCCCGATTCGGGGCCGTGGTGGGTGTCATGTCGATTTGTGCATTCGTTTCATTTCGGGGCCGCCCGTCCGGGAGGCCGAAACCGTTCACGGGCCTGGTGACAGTGAGTTTTGTCGGTGCGGCCCTGCTGGCCGGCCTGTTCGCCCTGGCTTCCTGTTCCGGCGAGGCCTCCACTGAAAATTCGGCCCGTCCTTCCCGTCCGGCCGTACCGGTCACGGTTGCATCGGCCCTGGAAAAAGACGTGCCGATCGCCGTCAATACGATCGGGACCGTGGAAGCCGATGCCGTGGTTTCCATCAAATCGAGGGTGACCGGGCCGATCGTGGCCGTGCATTTCCAGGAAGGGCAGGAGGTCAAGGAAGGGGACCTGCTGTTCACCCTCGATCCTCAGCCCTTCCAGGTCGCCCTGAAGCAGTCCCAGGCCCAACTGGCCAAGGACCAGGCCCTGGCGGCCAACGCCCAGCGGGAGTTTCGCCGCAACGTGTCTCTGACCGAAAAAGGGGTGGTCAGCCATCGGGACTACGATGACCTGCAATCCAAGGCCGCTTCCCTCGAGGCCTCGGTCCGGGGCGACCAGGCCGCCGTTGAAAATGCCCGGCTTCAGCTCGAATTCTCGAGCATCCGGGCCCCGATTTCCGGCCGAACCGGGAACATCCAGGCTCCACAGGGAACGCTGGTCAAGGCAAACGA
Source organism: Pseudomonadota bacterium (assembly GCA_018830135.1). GTDB lineage: Bacteria > Desulfobacterota > Desulfarculia > Adiutricales > JAGVGV01 > JAHJTB01. Next base: position 3,742 of record JAHJTB010000111.1, read on the forward strand.
TGACAACAAGAACCTGGTGACCATCGCCCGGATCGAACCCGTGAACGTCACCTTCAGCGTGCCGGAAAAATTCCTGGGACGAATCCGCCGGGCCATGGCCGGCGGCGGACTGGCCGTGCTGGTCCAGGTTCCGGACGACCCGGCCGGGGCCGAGCCGGTTCGCGGCCGGGTCAGCTTCGTGGACAACTCCGTGGACGTCGGCACGGGCACCATTCTCTTAAAGGCCCGGGCAGGCAATGAAGACCGGCGGCTCTGGCCGGGACAGTTCGTGCAGGTGGCGCTGATCCTGGGCGTCGATTCCGGCGTGGTCGTCGTACCCGCCGAAGCAGTCCAGCCCGGCCAGGCCGGTCAGCACGTCTTCGTGGTCAAGCCGGACTCGACCGTGGAACTCCGACCGGTGACCGTTCCGAGAACCACCGACGGCGAGGCCGTGGTCAGTCAGGGTTTGAAAGCGGGCGAACGGGTCGTGATCGACGGCCAGTTGAACCTGATTTCCGGCTCCCAGGTCCGCATGAAAAATGAATCGGCCGAAAACCTGGGGAGCGAACCGAGATGAACCTTTCCGCGTTGTTCATCCGGAGACCGGTCATGACCACCCTGGTCATGGCCGGCATCCTGATCTTCGGCATCCTGGCCTACGACCGGCTGGCCGTCAGCGATCTGCCGAACGTGGACTTCCCGACCATCCTGGTCGACGCCCGTCTGCCCGGGGCCAGCCCCGAAACCATGGCCTCCTCGGTGGCCACGCCGTTGGAAAAGCAGTTCGCCACCATCGCCGGCGTGACCTCGATGAGCTCGACCAACACCTCGGGCGCCACTCGAATCACGATTGAATTCGACCTTTCCCGAAGTCTGGACGCAGCGGCCCAGGACATCCAGTCGGCCATCTCGCGGACGGCCTCACGCCTGCCCCAGGACATGCCTTATCCGCCATCGTTTCGAAAGGTCAACCCGGCCGACCAGGCCATCCTCTACCTGGCCCTGACGTCGCCGACCCAGCCCTTGTACGTCCTGAACGAATATGGCGAAAACATCCTGGCCCAGCGTATCTCCATGGTCAACGGCGTGGCCCAGGTCATGGTTTACGGCGCCCAGAAGTACGCGGTCCGCATCAAACTGGACCCGGAACTCCTGAACAGCCGGGGGCTGGGTATCGACGAGGTCTCCGGAGCGGTCCAGGCAGCCAACAGCAACCTGCCCAGCGGCACCCTGGACGGCCCCAAACGCTCCTTCACTATCGAGACCACGGGCCAGCTCGATCGGGCCGCCGATTTCCGAAGCATCATTGTTGCCTACCGCAACGGCCGGCCGGTGCGGCTGACGGAGGTCGGCCAGGCGCTCGACAGTGTTGAAAACGACAAGTCCGCGGCCTGGTTCGTTGATCAGCGGGCCGTCATTCTGGCCGTGCAGAGGCAGCCGGGGACCAACACGGTCGAGGTTGCCGGAGCGATCAAGAAGCTGTTGCCCGCCTTCAACGCCCAGCTCCCCAACTCGGTCTCCCTGGACGTCCTGTTCGACCGCTCCGAGTCCATCGAGGAGTCGGTCCGGGACGTCAAGTTCACCCTGCTTTTCACCCTGGCCCTGGTGGTGGTGACCATCTTTCTTTTCCTGCGCAAACTCCGGGCCACGGTCATCCCGGCCCTGGCCATGCCCATGTCCGTCGTCGGCACCTTCATCGTCATGTACCTGATGGACTTCAGCCTGGACAACCTATCCCTCATGGCCCTGATCCTGTCCATCGGCTTTGTGGTGGACGACGCCATCGTCATGCTGCAAAACATCATCCGGCACATGGAAATGGGCGAAAAGCCGATGGAAGCCGCCTTCAACGGCTCCCGCGAGGTCAGTTTCACCATTCTGTCCATGACCCTTTCGCTGGCCGCGGTCTTTATCCCGGTGCTGTTCATGGGCGGCCTGATCGGCCGTCTTTTCAACGAATTCGCCGTAACCATCGCCACCGCGGTACTGGTCTCCGGCGTCGTTTCACTGACCCTGACCCCCATGCTCTGCTCACGCTGGCTAAAGCGGTCGCCCCACAGTGAGAGCGCCGTCTCCCATGAGCAGACCGGCCGATTTTACGGCCTGATACTGGCGATTTACGGCCGATCGTTGCGATACGTCCTCCGGCATCGTCCAACAACCATGGTCTTTACGTTCTGCATTCTGGCCGCCACCGTCTGGCTCTTCCAAGCCCTGCCCAAGGGCTTTATCCCCAACCAGGACACCGGTCAGGTCATGGTCTTCACCGAGGCCGACGAGGGCGTCTCCTTCCCATCCATGGTCGAACATCAGACGGCCCTGTCCCGGCTGGTCCAGTCGGACCCGAACGTCCAGGCCTTCATGTCCGCCGCCGGGGCCGGCGGCTCGAGCACGGGCAACAACAGCGGGCGGTTCTTCATTCGCCTCAAGCCCAGGCAGGAACGCGCCCTTTCCGCCGACCAGGTCGTGGCCGAACTGAGGAAGAAGCTTTCCCAGGTGCCAGGCATCCGGGTTTTCGTACAGAACCCGCCCATCATCCGGATAGGCGGCCAGTACACGAAAAGCCTCTATCAATACACGCTTCAGGGCCCGGATCCGGCCGAGCTATACCGTTTCGCGCCGATATTGATGGACAAGATGAAGGCCCTGCCCGGCCTGCTGGACGTGAACACCGATCTGCAGCTCAAGAGCCCCCAGGTGACGGTTGAAATCGACCGGGAACAGGCCGCCACCCTGGGCGTCACCGCCCGGCAGATCGAAGACGCGCTCTACACGGCCTACGGTTCCCGGCAGATATCCACGATTTACGCGCCCAACGACGAATACCAGGTCATCATGGAACTGATGCCCCAATTCGAACTCGATCCCGCCTCGCTGTCCCTGCTCAAGGTCCGCTCGAACAGCGGCCGCCTGATCCCCCTGGACTCGGTGGCCCGGATGCGGCAGAGCGTCGGGCCGGCCGCGGTCAACCATTTCGGACAACTGCCGGCGGTGACGATTTCCTTCAACCTGGAACCGGGCGTCTCCCTGGGCCAGGCCGTGGACCAGGTGGTTCCCATCGCCCGAGGCATTCTGCCTCCCACGATCAGCACGGGTTTCAAAGGCACGGCCCAGGCCTTTCAGTCATCCATGACCGGCATGAGCCTGCTCCTGCTCATGGCCGTGATCGTCATCTACCTGGTTCTGGGCATCCTCTACGAGAGTTTCATCCACCCGATCACCATTCTTTCGGCCCTGCCCTTCGCCGGTTTCGGAGCCCTGATCACCCTGATGATCTTCGGGACGGAACTCAACATTTACGCCTTTGTCGGCATCATCATGCTGATCGGCCTGGTCAAGAAGAACGGGATCATGATGATCGACTTCGCCATCGAGGCCCGTCGGGGAGCGGACAAGTCGGCGGCCGAGGCCATTGTTTCGGCCTGCCTGGTTCGGTTCCGGCCGATCATGATGACCACCATGGCCGCCCTGGTCGGCACCCTGCCCATCGCCCTGGGCTACGGCGCCGGCGGGGAGGCCCGCCAGCCTCTGGGTCTGGCCGTTGTGGGCGGTCTGCTGTTCAGCCAGTTGCTGACCCTGTTCGTCACGCCCGTGTTCTACACCTACATGGAGGACCTGTCGGACTGGCTGGCCCGGAGAAGGCGGGCGGAGCGGCTCCCGGAAACCGGATCGTATTGATAGGTCGGCGCGGAACCGGGACTCGGACGCCGGAACCCCCCTTGCCGCGCGGCCCCGGCAACAGCCGGTCGCCCGAGTCGGACCTCGGGTTTCGGCCGGGCGGTGTTGACTCCAAGTCCGACCTGGCCTAATCTCTTGCTCTGGCTTGACTGCACAAAAACACCAACGGAAAGCGGGGAAGCGTCCATGCCGGTCAGACTCCAGCACGTCCATATCTTCGCCTCGGACCTGGAGGCCACCCTTTGCTTCTGGCGGGAGATGTTCGAGGCCCGGGTCCTGTTCGACCTTCAGGTCGCCGGGGCCCGGAACGTAATGCTGGCCGTGGGAAGC
>JAHJTB010000112.1 GCA_018830135.1 Pseudomonadota bacterium
CGGGCCACCAGGGTCTGGCCGAACTCGAACGAATGGGCGTTCTGCAAAGCGTCATCACCCAGAACGGGGACGATCTCCACTCCATCGCCGGCAACACCCGGGTCTTCGAAGTCCACGGCAACATGTACAAGTTCCGCTGCACCGCCTGCGGCAGAAGCCGCAAACATCGCCGGGAAGAGGTCCTGCCTCCGGTCCACCAGGCCCTGGACCGGGAGCCTTTCCTGGTCGAATACCTTCTCGAGGCCCTGCCGGTCTGCGAGTGCGGGGCGGTCATGCGTCCGGACGTGGTCATGTTCGGCGAGGCGGTTCAGAACCTGGCGGCCAGCTTTGACGAGGCGCGTTGCGCGGACGCGGTCCTGGTTCTGGGAACCAGCGCCATGGTCTGGCCCGCGGCGGGCGTGCCTTACGAAAGCAAGCGAAACAATGGCCGGATCATCGAGATCAATCCCCAGATGCACGCCTACCGGGAGATAACCGATGTGTACATCCAGGGGCTAGGGGGCGAGGTCATGCCCCGGCTTGTGAACCGGGTCAAGGAGCTACTCTGACCGTCCCGGGGTCTCAGCCCAGGACCAGAACCCGAACCTGGCTGGGAGCCAGACTGACGCCGGGACAGTTCATGCTCATCCCGTTCTGCCCGGTCACGCTGGTCATCCGCTGGGCCGGGGACCCTCCCACGAATACGGTCAGGCTGCCCAGGACGAACTCGGTCGTGCCCATGATCATGCCCGAGGCCACGCCCATCATGACCCCGGCCTCGTCTCCGTTGCTCAGGGGGATTTCCGAGGCCTGGTTGAGGGAGGGCATGCAATCGGTCAGCACGGTCATGGCCGTTGTGCCCGGGTTGGCCGTGGCGCCGGTCGATATATTGGGGTAGGGAATGGGCGCCGGCGCTCCGGTCGGCGGGGTCGGCGTATTGCATACGTCGGGCATGCCCATGTTCATGCCGCCTCCCATGGTCAGTTGAAACACGACGGTCCTCCTTTCAGGCCAGGTGAATCTGTTCGGCGTCCAGCTTGATGTGGCCTTCGGCCGTGTGGATGGTGTTTTCCGTCTGGACGTTCAGGGTGCCGTCCACGATCTGGCGCATGGACCCCGCCTGAAGCTCGTCATGTTCTTCGACGTACCGATAACTGGTCCGAAATCGTCCGACCAGGCGCTGAAATACGGTATCCAGGGTCCGGCCGACCGCTTTCACCCGGTCAAACCGGGCCAAAAAAACCCGGCTCATCATTGATATCCGGTCAAAACCGGCCTCGGCGGTTCGGGCCTGCAGGGTCAGCCGCTCGGAGGTCAGCCGCAGATCGTCCCGTGCGGCCAGGGTCACCCGTCCGGCGGGCGCGGCGAGGGTCACGTCCCCGTCAAAGAGCAGGCGGGTCTCCGCCCCGGCCCCGTCCTCCCGTTCCAGCACGGCCAGGATGTGGCAGCGGTCCGCGTCGACCGACAGAAGCACGTCGTCGCCCGTTCTCGGTTCGACCAGACAGCTCACGGCCCTTCCGGCCTGTCGCAGGCCCCCCTCGGTCAGCACGCCGAAGGCGCGTTCGACCCGGCCCACGACCCGGCCGCTTTCCAGAAAAACGGCATCCGGATGAATATTTTTTGCCAGATTGTCCATTTCCTGTTCCTCCCGGACCGACGCTGTTTCCGGCGGTCCCCTTATACGAAATCAGCTCCAGTCCTCTGATTCGGCCCGGTCCGGGTCCGTGCCCAGGGCCGCCGACCGGTCGGACTTGTCCCACTTGGTCGCTTCCTCGATGATCCGGTGCAGCTTGGCCCGCCCCAGGCTGGCCGATGTGAAATCCGCCGCCGTCAGGTCGGCGTGGGAAAAATCCACGTAGTTCAAACGGGTCTTGATAAAACGGGTCCCCCGGCAGACCGCCTTTTCAAAGCGGGCCTGCTCCAGGTCCGCTCCGCTCAGGTCCGCCTGGCTCAGGTCGCACTGGTCGAAGGAGGCCTGGTAAAAGGCGGCCCCGGCCAGACGCGCCTTCTGCAGCTTGGCCTCGTTGAATACGGCCCGCCGTCCCTGGACCCCTTCCAGGATGGCCCCGGACAGGTCGGCGCCCATGAAATGGGACTGCGTGATATCGGCTCCGGTGAAATCCGCACCGGCCAGGTTGGCTCCGCCCGCCTGGGCCATGACGAAACGGGCCTTTTTGAAGTCCTGGCCGGCCAGTTCGCAGTCCCGCAGAAAGGTCTTGAAAATGTGAGCCCCCTTGAGGACGGCCCCGCTCAGGTCGGCCTTGATGAAAAGGGTCTTGTCCAGGTTGGTCCCGCTCAGGTCGGCTCCGACCAGGGAGGCTTTCATGAGCACGGCCTTGTGCATGTTGGCCCCGGTCATGACGGCCTGATCGAATACCGCGTTGTCGGCCACGATCCGGGTCAGATCGGCCCCGCTCAGGTCCGCCCCGGCCAGATTGGCCCCGCTGAGCACGGCCCGGACCATGCTGGCGGACTTGAGAATGACCCCGGACAGGTTCATTTTCATCCACAGGGCCCGATCCAGGACCAGGCCTTCCATGTTGGCCCCTTCGAACTCGCAGTTCCTGAAGCCGGTCCGGATGATCCGCGCGCCCCGTAAGTCGGCCCCCTTGAGGATCACGTTTTCAAAGCGGGCCCCGGACAGGTCGGCGCCGGACAGATCGATGCCGGACAGATCGACGTTCTCGATGGTGTCGTCGCGCCGAACGGCCTCCAGGACCTCATCCCGGTTCATGGCAGCAGGTCCTCCCGTTTATAGATTTTGGTCAATTTCAGATTGGCCCCATCCAGCTTGGTTTCGTTCATTCCGGTCTTCATGAACTCGACGCTGTACAGATTGGCCCCGCTCAGGTCCGCCTTGGGCAGCCGGGTCTTGCGCAACGAGCCGCCGGGCATGTTGATGCCGCTCAGGTCGGCCCAGGACATATCCGACTTGTTGAAACCGGCCCGTTTGCCTTGGGCCCGGCTGAAATCCGTCCCGTTCATCTGGCAGCGTTCCATGATCGCCCGTTCCATGCTGACCGCGCTGAAATCCGATCGGGAAAGGTCCGCGTCCCGCCAGAAGCTCTTGTCCATGGTGGCCCCGGAAAAGTCCGAGTCCGGAAAGGTCGAGCCTTCGATGACGCGAACGTTGAACATGTCGGCCAGGCCGAACCGGTTCTTTCCGCCGGTCACCTTGTGAAACAGCGTCTTCCTGGCCGTGGCTCCGCTGAAGTCCGCCTCCGGCAGGATCGCTTCGGAAAAAATGGCCCGGCTGACATCGGCTCCGGCGAAATTGGCCCCGGTCAGGTCGGTCTTGAGGAAGTATCCTCGAACAGCCTTGGTCCCGCTCATGTCCGCGCCGGTCAGGTTGGCGCCTTCCAGGAGCGTCTTTTCCAGGGTGGCGCCCGGCATCCGGGCACCGGACAGGTCCGACCCGCTGAGCAGGGCCCCGGTCAGGTCCGCCCCTTTCAAATCCGCCTTGGACATTTTGGCCTTCTGCATAATGGCCCGGTTCATGACGGCCGATTTCAGGCAGGCCTGGGAGAAATCGGCCTCGTTCGCTATTGCGCGGCTCAGGTCCGCCCCTTCGAGATTGGTCCCGGACAGGTTGGTCTTTTCCAGCTTGGCCTTTTTCATGTCGATGCCCGGAAGCTCAAGGCCGGACAGGTCGACTCCGGACATGTTCTTGCCGGCCATACTGCGGCCGTCCTTGTATCGCTCTATCACGTCTTCCCGGGTCAAGGTCCGTGGCTCGTCGAGGTCCACGCCCATGGCCGCGAACTGGGCCTTGGCCTCGTCGCTGATGGGGGACAGGTTCTTGGCCGCCTCGATCTTGGGCATGCCCTCGTCGTACAGCTTGGCGGCCTGGGTCTGGACCTCGACCAGCTTTTTCTCGTTTTCAGCCAGGTACTTTTCGATCTCCGGAGTCAGGCTCTGGGTCTTTTTCAGTTGTTCCCGGGCCTGGGCAAAGGCTTCGGTGACCCGGGCCGCTCCGAAGGGATTGCCCTTGGGCAGGGGGTCGGCCTGGGCCTTGAGCGCGTCAGGGTCGTACCCGGCCTTGCGGACCATGTCGTCCAGCTTGGCCCCCTCTTCGGCCACGTGGGCCTTGGCCTTGTCCAGCTTGGGCTTCATGGCCGCCTTGATGTCGTCCTGGGTCTTTTTGACGATGGCGGGAATGTCGGGAATGACGATCTTGGGCACGATCTGGTTCGGGTCCTCGGCCTCCTCATCCTCTTCCGCCGGGGCCAGACCGGGTTTGAGGGCGTTCAGGACCCAGCGACGAAGGTTCGTCCCGTTGTTCTTGGCCTGGGCCAGGCTGCTTCCCGGCGGCGGGGCCAGAAACTCGGCCTCGGGATGCAGGGCCTGCCATTTGGCCAGTTCCCCGTCCGGATCATCGAGTCGTCCCGGGTCTTTTACCACCAGGAACTGGGGCGCCTGGGCCAGCATTCCCGCCGAATCGTCGTCGAGGGGGGTCCCGGCATCGGTCATGGCGGCCACGGCGCACAGTCCGCGCAACTCCTGGCTGAGGAGCCAGGCCTCGATTTCATTGCCGACCCGGAGAAAGGCCTTGCCCTCGCCCGCCCCCAGGACCAGGGCCTGTTCCTGAGACCCTTCGACCGCACGGACCTGATACGGAGAGGCGGCATAGTCCTCCCAGATCAGGAGCCGGGTCAGGGTGGCGCCCTCGAACCGGGGCAGAACCAGGCCGGCCGGAATCACGAACTTGGGATCGTCCTTCACCTCGAGGCCCCATGCGGCCCGGTCTTCGGTCCGCGATTCGGTGTTGATGCCCAGCCAGGCCCGTTTCACCGTCTGGGGATTCAG
>JAHJTB010000113.1 GCA_018830135.1 Pseudomonadota bacterium
ACATGAAAACGGTTTCCGTGCGGGTGCGCTGGTCGGAAAAGCGGGCCAAGTCCGTAACGATCGATACGGTCATTTCGGACGGTTAGGAGCAGGACCATGTCTGAATGTATTCCCGGCGTCCGACGCCCGGCCTTGCGGCCCGGCTTCACGCTCATCGAGATCATGATCAGCATGCTGCTGGCCACCTTTGTGCTGGCCGGGGCGGTCATGCTGTTTTCCTCTTCCAACCGGGCCTACGTCAAGCAGGACGCGGTGGTGGCCACCGAGCAGAACGTCCGGGGGGCCATCGAGATCATGTCCCACGAGCTGCGCATGGCCGGATACGTGCCCCTGGATCATCTCGACCCCACCTCGCCCTCGAACGTGCGCATCACCGCGGACGTCGCGGGCCAGTCCTTCAGCAACGGCAGCCTCGAGCGGATCGAGGAGGCCACGGCGAACACGATCACCTTCCTGGCCGACCTGAACTCGGACGGAGACGTGGAAACGGTTCGCTACCTCCTGACGGGAACCAACCTGACTCGCCAGAGCTGGCAGTGGAGCCGAACCGGGGCCGGGGCCTGGGTCGCCCAGGCCCCGGACGCCGGCGGCGTGGCCCAGGCGGTCATCGTGGCCGAGAACGTGACCGGTGTGACTTACACATACATGTTTGCCGATGGGGACGTCGGTACGCCCGACGACACAGACGGGGACTCGACCAACGACCGGGAGGACATCCGCGCCATTACGTTCATGATGACCGGCCGGACCAACGCCCAGTACGCAGGGGCGCCCGGCGGCGGGACGGACTATCGGTATGCCAATCTGGTGACCTTCATCAAAATGCGGAACATGGGGCTGGATACCACGGCCTCCGGTTCCTGAGCCCGGCAAACAGGACAAGGGGCGGATCATGAGTGAAGCTAAGACGAAGGGTTTTCCCACGCGGGAGCGGGGCATGGTGCTGGTCATCGCCCTGTTGATCATGGCCTTGATGAGCCTGATCGGCACGACCGCCTTCAACACCTCGAACATCGATATCCAGATCAGCACCAACACGCGCCTGAACCGGCAGGCCTTCTATTTCGCGGATGGCGGAGTCGAGATGTCGCCCAAGTTCGTGCGCCGGATGGTCGATGAAGGGGCCGCCCCGACGGTGGCCAACGTGACCCTGGACGGCGGCCTGTTCAGCGAGATCATGGGCTACACCACCGACGGCGGCGACCAGGTCTATCCCACCTCGGTCGGCCCCGACATCCAGATGACCATGGGCAACCAGACGGTCCGTGTGGATATCGATCGCACCGGCCAGGGCTTCATGGGCGGCAGCGGGGCCGAATTCGGCTCCGGGTCCGAAGGGGCCGGGGCGGGAACGACCGGCGGGGTCCTGATCTATTACCTTTTCGACGCCCTGAGTTCAGGCCCCAACAACGCCCAATCCCGGATCGACGTGTTCTACCGATACGTCGTCGGAACGGCTGGAGGCAAGTAATGTCTGAAAAACAAAGAAGCCTGATCATTTTTTTTCTGATCGTCGTATTTCCGCTGTCGGCCTGCCTGGGCCTTCAGGCCTGGGCCGTCGAACCCAGCATGGCCACCTACTCCTCGGTCCCCGTCTTCATGACCAGTTCGGCTCCACCGTTGATCATGATCATCCTGGACAACTCCCTGAGCATGAACGACCCGGCCTACTCCGACGCCTGGCCCTACGACGCCAACCGGGGCGGGGGAGCCGCCGGAGCGGATGTGACCGTCCAGGTCGCGGAATCGCGGGACGATGCCGAGGAATATCTGGACACGCATGCCGTCAACACAACCAACGACGGATTGTACATGGGCGAACACGCCGTGCCCGGCCCGGACCACTACACCTCCTGCGGCATGCACTTCCCCAACGTCCAGGTCGAGCAGGGCGCGACCATCACCCGGGCCTATATCACCTTCAAGGCCAATGGCAACAACAACGCCGGTATCAACCTCGATATCGTTGGCGAGGCCTCGGACAACGCGATCCGGTATACGGCCCTGAACAACAACGTGACCGGCCGGACCTATTACACCGGACTGGCCGTGCCCTGGAGCCCGGGGGGCTGGAGCAACAACAGTGACTACGACACGCCGAACATTACGGCCATCGTCCAGGAGATCGTCAACCGGCCCGGCTGGGGGGCCGGCCATGGCATGGCCTTTGCCGTGCGCCGGACGAGTCTGGACGGGGTCCGGAAGGCGTACTCATACGATGCCGGCGGCGGACGGGGTCCGATCCTGAACATCGAAGTCGCCCCCCCTCCGGTCGTGCCCGGAGCGGCGCCGCCCGCCGGACCCAAGTTTTACGGGTATTTCGATCCCGACTCCCAATACAGTTACGACTCGAACGACTTCGTCCGGGACACGGCCGGGGCCTGGAACGGCAACTGGCTGAACTGGCTCTGCATGCGGCGAGTCGACGTGGCCCGCAAGGTCATGACCGGCGGCAAGGCCGTGGCCCGGACCGGTGGCGGCAACACCTCCCTCAAGGGGGAGGAAACATCGAGTTCCTTCACCAAGAACTTCAACGGCAGCGGCTGGTCGCCTTACAACGGCAACTACTGGTTCGGCATGAAGGACGGGTATATCTACGTGGACGACGACTCGAGCCCCTTCAGCAGCGAACTGGCCAAGTTCAATATCCGGGTGGCCAAGGACCCGGTCGAGGAGCCCGAGGTCTTCTATGACGGCAAGATCGCCGGCGTCCTGCAGCGGGTCGGGGAAAAGGCCCGCTGGGGCAATATATGGTTCACCGGCAACGTGGGTGGCATCGTGGCCAACC
>JAHJTB010000562.1 GCA_018830135.1 Pseudomonadota bacterium
TGCTGGTCAACGATGGCCTCGGGGAGCAGGGAGACCGTGCGGCGCTGGACGTCGATCCGGATCGCGTCGAAGCGCGACCAGTTGACCCACTCGAGGTAGAGCCGCAACCGCAGGTCGCGCCGCAGGTAGTAGTCCACGGAGGCCTTGATGTTGTCGGGCAGGGTGTAGCTCATCTCGGCGTCGGCCTCGGCGGGCCGGTCGCCGATCACGTCCTTGATCTTGTCGCCCCGCGGGGTCAGCACGATCTTGCCCTGGTTGACGACGGAGATGGGCGGCTGGTAGGCCAGCCCGAAGCGCAGCTGCTCAAGGTCGGCGTAGAGGCCGATCTCGGCGGAGAAGGCGTCCCCGGCGAAGCCCTCCAGCGCCATCGTGGCCAGCAGCGAGGGGTCCTCGGGCAGCCCCCCGATGATGTCGGAGAACTCCGCCAGCCGCTCCGAGGAGGCCGTGCTCCGCACGTAGCTGATGGTCAGCCCCGCGTGCAGCCAGCGCAGGATCCGCAGCGCGACCGAGGAGGAGAAGAAGATCGAGTTGTTGCTCCCCGCGATGCTGTGGTAGGCCTGCGGCCCCTCGGCGTCGTCCCAGCTGGAGGAGGCGCCGAAGGGGCTGTAGACCCCCAGCCCGAGCGAAAGCCGCTCGCTGAGCTGGTAGGCCAGGCCGAAGAAGGGCAGCGGGATGTAGTTGAGCAGCGACGCGCGGCGCTCGGGGCCCGCGACCTGGTTCCAGGTTTTGCCCTTGACGTCCCACTGGTAGTCGACGCCGCGATCGTAGTGTGCGAAGCGCAGGATCGAGATCAGGTCGGCCTGGACCTCGAGGCCGTCCACGCCGCCCAGCGCGGCGGGGTTCCAGAAGATCGCCGTGGGGTCGGGGTCGGTGGGCGAGGCGTCCGGACCGCCGATCTGGGAGAGGAAGAAGCCGCTGGCGCCGGCGTCCCGCGCGGCGAGCAGGGCCAGGGTGCTGCTGACCAGGACCAAGCGTAGGGTGTGTGACATCCCTGCGATATATTACAAATCAGCCGGGTAGACAATCAGGCTCCAGCGCCCGCGCCCGAGGCAGGCACGTGCCGGCGTACCAGGGCACGTGCCGGCGTACCAGCCGGTTCGATCGTGGCCAGGCTCCGGCTGGTCGTCAGCGCTGGAGCGACGCAGGCAGATCGAGTCCTCGCTGGTCGCTGATCTACAACGCCGGGGCGTGGCCCCGACCGCTACCCGGCCTCACCAGAGCTTCACCTTCACCTGCAGCGTGCGCACCTGCTTGGTGCCCCTGACGGTGAAGCGGACGGGCACGTACTTGTCACTGGTCACCTGCACCCCCGTGATCGTGACGGGTTGCTGGTCTTCGCCCTTCGTATAGATCAGCGCGGTCGGGCTGGCGCCGAGGTAGCTGGCGGAGAGGTTGCCCACGTCGACGTACGTCGTCACGCTGGCCGGGCGGCTCAGGTTGACCCAGACATCCTCGGGCTGGTTGACCATCACCGTGATCGACCCGGCCGCGAAGGGCAGGATCGACGGCACGCCCCCGGCGTCCCCGGCGTCCCCGGCCGATCCGTCCCCGCCGCCGTCGGCCCCGGTCGCGGCGTCGTTGCAGGCGCTCAACGCCGCCGCGGCGGCCAGCAGCAGCAGGAGCAGCCGCGGCAACAGCGGCCTGGATCGGTCTCTCGACGCGGTCATCTTCATGGGTCCTCCCTCAGCTGACCTTGAACACGGTGTCAATCACCGTGCCGTCGACCCACTTGATGATCGCCACTGGCGTCTCGAGGTCGCGCGCGGGTCGGGCTGGCTTGCCACAGATCGTGAGGGCGGTCTCGTAGAGCTGCTCGATGCTGACGATGGGGAGCGTTGAGCCCTTCAGCCGCTCGATCAGGTCCCCGCGCCGCGGGTTGATCGCGACGCCGCGCTCGGTGACGATCACGTCGATGGTCTCCGCGGGCGCGCAGACCGTCATCACCTCCTGCACCACGATCGGGATCCGGCCGCGGAAGAGCGGGAAGGCCAGGATCGAGCAGTCGGCGAACAGGGTGTTCTGCCAGCCCCCGATGCCGTGCAGCAGCAGGCCGTCCGAGTGGCTGACCACGTTGGCCTGGAACTTCAGATCGACCTCGGTGGCGCCCAGCACGGCGACCCCGACCTGCGAGGCAAAGTTGCCCTTGGAGTGGTAGTTGTAGGAGGTGAAGGGGCTGGTGGCCACGTGGCGCGGGTTGTCGCGCAGCGAGGCCACGCCGGCCAGGTCGAAGCTCTGCCCGTCGAGGATCGCGCCGATCAGCCCCTCGTCGAGCATGCGCACCAGGTGCTCGGTGCTGCCGCCGCGGGCGAAGGGGGCGACCGCGCCGCGGGCCCGCATGCGCGCCGCGAGGAACTGGATGAAGGCCAGCGCGATCCCGCCGGCCCCGGCCTGGAACGGCGCGCCCAGGTAGCCCGCCTCCTCGATCAGCTGCGCCACGTACTCGGCGATCAGCAGGCGGGTGGGGCTCTTGGTCACCTGGGTCGTGCCGCTGACGATCTTGTCGGGATCGCCGACCCGCTCCACCTCCACCACGCAGTCCACGTTCTGCCCCTGGATCTCCCAGGGCAGGCAGGGGAAGGGGACCAGGTGATCGGTCAGCACGATCACCTTGTCGGCGTAGAGGCTGTCGGCCAGCGCGAAGCCCAGCGGGCCGCAGGCCGAGGGCCCCTGCACGCCGTTGGCGTTGCCCGTGGCGTCGGCGCAGGGGGCCGGGATCAGGGCCAGGTCGACGTGCAGGTCGCCGTCCTGCATCGCCTGGAAGCGGCCGCCGTGGCTGCGCAGCACGCCGGTCCCCTGCATCTTGCCCTCGGAGCAGAAGCGGCCGATCGGGCCGTTCATCGAGCCCTCGATGTGATCGATCACCCCGCTCTCGAGGTGCTTGATCAGCGGCTCGTGGCAGGGGAA
>JAHJTB010000114.1 GCA_018830135.1 Pseudomonadota bacterium
AAAAGCGGACTCGATCCCCAGCGAATCCATGAGGCCGATCGCGTCTCCGGCCAGGTCGGCGACGGTGAAGGGCTCGTCGGGAATGGTGGTCCCCCCGACGCCCCGGTTGTCAAAGGTGATGACCCGGAACGATTTGGCCAGGCCCCCGACCTGGGCCCGCCAGGACTCCTGGACCATGCTGTACCCGCCGATCAGCAGCAGCGGTTCGCCGTCCCCATGTTCGCTGTATGCCAGTTCGATATCCTTGATCTTGACAGTAGGCACTCCTGCTCTCCTTTCCTGGTTTCCTGGTTTCCCATGCCGGAAGCCCCCGGGGCCGCCCCCGAAGTTCGGCCGGGATGATGAATGTCTCCGTATTGAACATCCAGGGCGGGCGCATTCCCCGCGGCTTGCGGAGGGGTTAGCCCGCCAAATAATATGTTTTTCTTCCTTATATGTCGAAGATTCCCCGCGGCTTGCCGCGGGGCCTTCGACTCTTGCTTCATAACACAGGTCGCCCCATGAAATACAGGGGCGATGTTTTAAAAAAGCGTCCTCGGCCGTCCCCTCCCATTGGATTTTCCCTCGCGGTACGCTATGCTTGCCCATCGCGGTTATCAGTCGGCCGACAAGCGCCCGTTGGATTCGAGGCGACCATTGGCCCGAGGTGAATGAAGTGACAAGTTCCGAGCAGGCCGTCGAACTGGCGCGGGCCTACCTGTCCCGGGAAAACCTGAATTATGACGTCGCCCACGTGGTCACCGACACGTCCGAGTTCTTCGACATCGGACGGGGTGACCTGCTGCTTCTGCCCTGCGGCGCCTATCTGATCCGGGGCAACGAGCGCGAGGGGCGTTTCGGGCTGGACGACGAGGTCAAGCACTGGGTCAAGCGGGCCGTCGACCTGGCCGACGATTCCCGCAAGGTGGTCAAGCTGGTCTTTCACGAACGGTACGTGAACAAGATCGGGCCCTTCACCTACGAATGCTTTCGCAGCCCCCGGAAGGAGGCCCGCATCCTCGACCTGGTCACCGGCCATCCCCACTTCATGCAGGGCATTTCCGTGGAGGACCCGAAGGGCAACAACGTCCGGGTCATCGACTATGTTTACGGTCCGACCCTTCATCATCATGTCTCGATCCTGGACCTGGACCACGAGACCTACTTCCAGCAGGCCCTGCCGGGTCTCCTGCACGAACTGCGCCAGGCCCTGGCCGCCCTGGCCTTTCTGCACCGCCACGGGGAAAAACACGGCGACATCAGGCGGGACCACCTCATCCGCACCCCGGACGAGCGGCTCGTCTGGATCGACTTCGACTACAACTATCGCCACGGCGAGCGCCTGGCCGGCCTGGACCTGGTGGGTGTGGGCAACGTACTGACCTTTGTCGTCGGAGGCGGGGACCAGACCTTGCACGATCTGCGCCGGAACCGCCCCGAGGTCTTCGAGCGGCTGCGGGTCGAGGACATGAGTCCGGTCTTTTCCAACCGGGTCATGAACCTGAAAAAACTGTTTCCCTATCTGCCGGATCGACTCAACCGCATTCTCCTGCATTTTTCCGCGGGCGCGGAAGTTTTTTACGACACCGTGGACGAACTGCTGGCCGACCTGGACGAAGCCAGGCCGGACCTGAACTGAAGGAGGAACCCGATGGACCCCAAGAAAATCCTCCTGGCCATCGACGACTCGGACAGCGCGCTCCGGGCCGTGGACTATGTGGCCCGCCTGATCGGTGACAGCCCCGGTTTCCAGGTCACGATCATACACGTGATCGAGGACCCGTCCGAAGACTATTTTGAAACAGAGGAGCAGCGCCGTCATTACCTGGCCGGCCAGGAGGAGGAGACGCGCGCTCTGCTGGGAAAGACCCGGGCGACCCTGGAGGCGGCCGGCCTGGCCCCGGAACGTATCGCCTACAAGGCCCCCGTCAAGACCTGCGACAGCATGGCCGCCTGCATCCTTTCCGAGCAGGAGGACGAAGGCTTCGGCACGCTGGTCGTGGGCCGGCGCGGGTTGAGCAAGGCCGAGGAGTTTCTCTTCGGTTCAATCTCCAATCGGATCATCCATTACGCCCGTAACTGCACCGTCTGGGTGGTGGTCTGACCCCCCGGGCCGGTGTTATCCGCCGGGGTAAACGAAAACGCCGCGCCGTACCGGTCGACGCGGCCCACGAACAAGCGAGGTCCAAGACATGAGCCGACTCGAGCATCTCTTTGCACCCATCCGCATCAGAAACATGGAACTGGCCAACCGGGCGGTCATGCCGCCCATGGGCACCTGGCTGTCCGAAGACGACGCCTCGGTCGGCGACCGCCTGCTGGCCTATATATCGAGGCAGGCCCAAAGCGGGGCCGGCCTGATCATTTCGGAAGTGGCCTGCGTCCATCCCAGCGGGTCGGCCGGCAAACGCCACATGGGGGCATACGACGACCGCTTCATACCCGGCCTGAAACAGTTCGCCCGGACCATTCACGACGCCGGCGGCAAGGCGGCCCTGCAGCTCCACCACGCCGGACGGGAAAGCTTCTTTCTGCTCCAGCAAGGCCAGGCCGTGGGGCCGTCGGCCCTGCCCAGCCTGGTCTTTCGCCAGACCCCTAACGAAATGACCCCGGAACTGATCGAAGAGGTCATCGAGGCCTTCGGCCGGGCCGCGGTGCGGGCCCGGGAAGCCGGCTTCGACGCGGTCGAGGTCCACGGGGCCCACGGCTACCTGTTGACCCAGTTCCTGTCGGCCCTGTCCAACATCCGTCAGGACCGGTACGGAGGCGACCTGGAAGGCCGGGCCACCATGCTCATCGAAGTCCTGGCCTCGGTCCGCAAGGCGGTCGGCGACGACTTCCCGGTCCTGCTGCGCATATCCGCCGAAGAGTTCATCAAGGACGGGTATATGGTCGAAGACCTGGTCCCCATTCTGCCCAAAATCGTCGCCGCCGGCGCGGATGTCATCCACGCCTCCATCGGCACCCACGGCAGCCCGGGCGGAATCACCAGCGCGCCCCAGGAGTACGAAGCCGGCTTCAACGCCTGGCGGGCCCAAAAGATCAAGGAAGTCGTCGACGTCCCGGTCATCGCCGTGGGCCGCTTCACCGATCCGGCCGATGCCGACGCCTGTCTGGCCCGGGGCGAGGCGGACATGATCTCCTTCGGCCGCCAGCAACTGGCCGACCCCGACTACCTGATAAAGGCCCGGGCCGGTCGGACCGGGGACATCCGCCAGTGCATCGCCTGCAACCAGGGCTGCATCGAACGGATCATGTTCGAACCGGGCTCCTCGGTCCGCTGCGCCATCAATCCGGAAACCGGCCAGGAACGCGACTATCCCCGGGTAAAGGCCGCGACCCCGCAAACAGTCTGGATCGTGGGCTCCGGACCGGCCGGACTGACCGCGGCCGCCGAGGCGGCCCGACTGGGACACCGGGCCATCATCCTTGAAGAGGCCGACCAGCCCGGCGGCCAGATTCGGTACGCCGCCCGTCCGCCCCACAAGGAGATTTACGGCCGGTGGATCGACTGGCTTATCGGCCAGGTTCGGGACATGGGCGTGGAAATCAAGACCGGTACGGCCGTGACCGGGGCCATGATCGATGAAGGCCGTCCCGACGCGGTCATCCTGGCCGCGGGCGGCACGAAAATCGTGCCCCCCCTGCCGGGCCTGGACCTGCCCCTGGTCTGCGACGCCTGGCAGGTGCTCGACGGCCGGGTCCAGGCCGGGACCGATGTGGTCGTGGTCGGCGGCGGACTGATCGGCATGGAAACCGCCGACTTCCTGCGGACAAAAGGCGCCACGGTCGTTATCATCGAAATGCTCAAACGCTCACCCGTGGCCAAGGTCACCTCCCACGGATACATGCTCCACAAGCGTTTGCGCGACGGCGGCTGCCGCCTGATGCTGGGCGCCCAGGTCGAACGCATCGAGTCCGATGCCGTCGTGGTCCAGGTCGAAGGCGAAACCCAGACCCTGTCGCCCGTGGACCAGGTCGTCCTGGCCGTGGGCATGAAACCCCGCGACGACCTCAAAGCCCATCTCGAAACCAAAGGCATCCGGCACTTCGTGGTCGGCGACGCGGCCGGGCCCCGCCGCATCATCGAAGCCACCGAGGAAGGCGCCCGCGCCGCCTGGAGCCTGTAAATCGACCCGAACCTTAACCCTGGAAAGGAACACGGCATGACGGAACTGACGGGCAGACAGTATATGATCTCCGCGCTCAAACGCCAGCACGCCGACCGGCTGCCGGCCACGGTCCTGATCGGACCGTACTGCGCCAAACTGGCCGGATTCAGCGTCGAGGACATCCTCAAGGACGCCCGGAAAAGCGCCCAGGCCCACATGGCCTTTTACGAACGCTTCCACCCGGACAGCCTCGTGATCTACAACGACATCTATATCGAAGTCGAGGCCATGGGCGCCCAACTCGATTTTTACGAAGACCGCATTTCCCACCTCAGGGGGCCGATGATCGAGAACCCGGCCGACCTGGCCCGGCTCAAGGTTCCGGACCCGGCCCGGGACGGCCGGTTTCCCTATTTCCTGGAACTGTGCGACCGGGTGGCCGGGGTGGTCAAGCGGACGGCGACCATGGGTCTGGGCCAGTCCGGGCCCTGGAACCTGGCCAACCATCTCCGGGGCACGGAGCGGCTGCTGGTGGACGACGTCATGGATGAGCCCGACTTTGTCCACGAACTGATGCGTTTCACCACCGAGGTGGTCCGGACCCTGGGCGACGCCCTGATCGCGGCCGGGCACGTCCCCTCGCTGGGCGAAGCCACGGCCTCGTGCAGCCTGATCTCGCCCAAGATATACCGCGAGTTCATCAAGCCTTATCACAAGGAACTGTGTGAATACTTTCTGGCCAAAGGGGCGCCCATGTCCCTGCACATCTGCGGGTACATCGACCCGATCATCCCCGACGTCCTGGAGACGGGTGTCAATTTCATCAGCCTCGATGCGCCGTCCTCCCTGCCCAAGCTGGTCGAACTCGCCGACGGCCGGATTATTATCATGGGCAACGTCCCCACCAGCCTCTTTGCCGACGGCGGCAAAGCGGACATGGAAAAAGCCATCGACTCCTGCCTGGAAGCCGCGGCCGCGGGCGGCGGATATATCCTGTGTTCGGGCTGCGAGATTCCGTACAACTCGACGGAAGACCGGATCGATCACTTTTTCGAGTACGGCCGTCGGGCCGGCCGGGACTTTCTGGCCAAACTGAAGGACTGAGCGGACCGGCAAGGCCGATCCAGGGTCCGCTCTCTCCCGGAGTCCCCTCGATTTTCCACCCGTGAAAGCGGACGGGGCGCCCCGCGCCCCGTCCGCTTTTTTGAAACCTTTACCCGATTCCCGTCTCTACACAAGCAAACAGGCTGAATGAAAACCCGCAGCCGAAAAGGAGTATCCAATGGCCACTCAAGCCCTGACCATGGTGAATTTCGAATCCACGATCCAGGACAACGAAGTCCTGCTCATAGACTTCTGGGCCGATTGGTGCGGCCCCTGCAAGATGTTCGGACCGGTCTTTGAAAAGGTCTCGGAAAAACATCCCGACGCCGTGTTCGCCAAAGTCAACACGGAAGAGGAACAGGAACTGGCCGGCGTGTTCGGCGTCCGCTCGATTCCCACCGTGGCGATTTTCAGGGACCAGGTGCTGGTATACAAACAGGCCGGCGCCCTGGCCGAGGGCGCCCTCGAAGACCTGCTGGAAAAGGTCAAGGCCCTGGACATGGATGAAATCCGGGCCCAGATCGCCTCGGAGGAGGCCCAGGCCGGAGCCGAGGCCCAGGCGACCGCCTGACCGTTATCGAGCCGGCCCTTCTTCGGAAGGGCCGGCCTCTCGTGCCCGTCCCTACCGGGATTTGGACGGTTCGGTATTGTGGGGGTTCATCTGGGAATTCCCGTCCGGAGCGGGTCTGGATGGAGAAAACGGCCTGGCGGGCTGGGCGGATGGTTTGCTTCCGGACCCGGCCTGCTTCCGTTCCTGCTCGGCCATAAGTAGCTGGTAATGTTCCGGGGACACAAAGGCCCGGGCCGGCGGCGTAAGGCAGAGAGCCCCGATCAGCGCGGCCAGGACGATCCAGATTCTGGTCATGTCACTCGCTCTCCCCGATTACTTGAATGGACATGTCGTCAAAAGCCACCACCCGGTCGCTGTCGTTCAGATTGCCCATGGCGTGGAGTCCCAGTTCAGGCCGGCTGGAGGGAAATGAACTCAAGGTGAAGTCCTGCGTGGTCAGGGTGGCCTGATCGCTCTGAAGGATGACGTCCGTGGCAGCCGGGTTCTTGACCAGGACCACCGGGCTGGCGGCCAGCTTGGGGGTCGGACTGAGCAGGGTGAAATAGTCGTACGCATTGGACTGGCCGTCCCAATAGGTGGCCGCCGGGTCGCCGGTCGACAGGGGATCGGTCGCATTGGACGCCCACTTGGGGAAAAGCGAGGCGTCCACCCACTCCGGGCTGTAGCGCCGGCGGTTGATGTTGGTGGCGATGCCGTCGTAGGTCCGGCCGGGATAGTAAGGCGAAGCGTCGCTGTAGTAGATTCGAATCGTGTTGATCCGCTGGCCGTTGCTGGCGAACTTGTCGCCGACCCGGACCAGGATGCTCGCGTCGTCGTTCAGATACCCGTCCACCGAGTCCTGGTTGCCCACGACCTTGGGGTCCCGGGCGGCCCAGCGGTTGGTGGGGTCCCCCAGAAGAGCATAGGCCAGCCAGCGCTTGGTCTCCACGCCCGAGACGACCTTCTGTTCCCACAACAACAGCATCAACTGCCCGGCCTGGCCGGACGGCTTGATCGAGTTGGGTATGTAGTCGTTGCAGGAGGAGCAATAGCGGATGAAGCTGATGCCGTAGCCCTGATAGAGCCCCGGGGACGCCGGCGACTCGTGCCAGCGGAAGGAAATGCCCGAGCCGGCCTGCTGCATGTCCTTGTACCAGCCCATCTTGACCTGGATGTCGTAGTTGACCTGCCGGTACATCTGCCAGATGCTGTACAACGCGTCCCGCGTCTCCGAAGCCAGGGGGGTGACGTGATAGCCGATATACCGCGAAGGCTCCTCCGGGTCGTGGACCCGGTGGGAGGAATCACCCAGCTTGGTGAAGGAGGCCCAGTACAGATGCGTCCCCCCGGTGGCGATGTAACTGCCGATGCGCACGATGTTGCCGCTCTGGCTCAGGTCCAGGGATGACAGGTCGTTGCCGGTGAATCCGGTCTCGAGCACCTTGTAATTGCTCGGCGGCAGGTCCTCGACCACGTCCGAACCGTACAGCCCCACGTTGTCCGACCGGGTTACCGTGGTCTGCTGGCCGTTCGTCGTAAAGGCCCCGGTGGACTCCACCAGCGCGTTCTTGCGCAAAACCAGGTCGGCTCCGGAGGGAAAGGTCATCGAGGAGCCCCCCTCCCAGGATACCTTGTCCAGGACGACCTTGGGCGTGGCGTCCAGGCTGGCCGATCGATAGGTGTACTCCGCGCCCTGGTAGTTGAACTGGCCGTTCCTGGCGGGCAGGCCAGTCAGGGAGGACAGGGACAGCCTCAGGGAGCCCGTGCCGTTGCCGACGGTCTGGCTCGTGTCCGTGGGCAGGACCAGCAGGCCGTCCACCTGGACGCCGTTTTGAATAACGCAGGGTGATGCGAGTTGAAAGGTCACCGAATTGGGACTGGTCACGGTCAGGCTGCTGATGGTGATCGGATCGTTGAACGGCGCCAGGAGCCGGGTCCCCGAAGCCAGGGCGAAATCGTCGGGCAACCCCGAAGCAGGCACGCTGGCGGTGATCGAAGTCGAACCGGCGCCGGCCGTGGCGCTGGTGCCCGTAATCTTGAACCAGTATGGCCGCAGAGCCAGGCTGAAGGACTCCCGGCCGGAATCCAGGGTCGTGGTGTACTGGTTCAGGGTGCTGACGACCGTTTCCTGGCTCGTGCCGTGGCGGACTTCGCTGAAGGCGTAGCGCAGGCCGGATTCGGCCAGGTAGTAGGCCCGCCGGACCTTGTTGGGCCGGGCCTGGGAATCGGACGAGGTGTTGAAGAGGGTCGCCACCGCCGCTCCCAGGCTGGCCACGATCAGGATGGCCACGATGATGAAGATCATGATGGCGCCCGGCCGTCCGGACCGGACTTTCGGTTCGGGCCTCGGGGCCGGTCCCCGGTCCGGCTTGAGCGATCGTCTTGGCATAGTCCGTTTCACTCCCTTCCGGAGCGCGTCGGTCAGGGTGCGGGGACCAGGTTGCGGGGAAATATCCGGCAGGAGAAATTCGCCCCGGAACCGGCCATGGTAAAGCCCACGTCGATATAGGCCGTTTCATTCCCAGAAACTCCGTCCAGATTGTCGTACGAAGCGCTCAGGCTGAAGGTCTGGACCCCGCCCAACAGGGCGTTGGTTTCCGATGTCACCAGTTGGATTTCCGAATCGGCGAACTGGATCGTCCGGGTTACCCCGTCCGTGACGTAGGTGATGGACGTATCGGCGGTCAGGGCGCTGATCTGGTCCATGTCCCGCAATTCCAAGGCCAGGCGATCCAGGGCCACCTGGGCCTTCATGGCCAGTTCGGCATGGCCGGCCGCCTGGATGTACCCGGTGAGCAGGCCGAAGATGAGCATGCCGCCGAACGCCGTCAGAATACCGGCGATCAATAGCGCGACGACCGTTTCGATCAGCGTGAATCCGGGACGGCCCTTCATCGGGTCCTTTCTAGTAACTGGCCTTGGGGTCGGCCGACGAGGTCCGCTTGTCGGTCAGCAGGACGGTCATGGCGTGTCCCGCCCCCTGAACGCGGACCTGCAGCACGGTACTCGAGCCCCCCAGGGAAGTGATATAAGTCTTGGTCACGTTGGGACCGTGGTTCGTCGAGTAGATGGAAGCCAGGGCCGTCGCATAACCGGCCCCGTTGATGGCCTTGACGTAGTCCGAGATGATGGCTTCCATGACCTTTTCGGCATCGGCCTCGTCCTGGACCATGACGACCGGGTCGGGCCCCCGGGTCAGGGCCGTTCCGGAGAGGCTGATGATCATGGCCGCCACCATGCCGGCCAGGACGATGGTCACGATGATTTCGATCAGGGTGAAACCGCCGCCGGCCCCGGGTCTTTTCATGGGATGTACCCCGTCTCCGGCGTTATGCTGAAGGCGACCGAAGCCCCGGCCGGATTCGAATCCAGGGTGATTTCCAATGTGTTCGAGGATGACAGGGGGCGATCCGCCTGACCGGCAACGCCGAGCCGTATATAGGGCCGGCCGTTCGGGTCGAAAAACACACGGAATGTCGGCAGGGTGATCCCGATGTCGGAGGCCGCGATCCGAGTGTCCGCGGCTCCGGGCAGCGCGCGCCGGTTCGAGGCCGGTGTGGGCTGGTCCTTGAACAGCCAGTAATAGGTGCCGTTGGACCGGATGCCGTAAACCGCCCCCTCCTTCATGGCCATGGACTGGGCGTATCGGATATGGTTTTTGATGATGGAAACCTGGGAGCGGAAGTCGGCCTGCGTGTCGACCAGGCGGGAGGCCGCGGCGGCGCCCACCAGGCCCATGACCACGATCACGGCCACCACTTCGATCAGGGTGAACCCGCACACCGATCCATAGCGGCCTGATTTTTCCTTCCGACCGGCCATACCTCGAAACCCGCCGAGCCCCCGAATTGCGGGAACCGATAGCCTCTATCAGTCCCACCGATGGAATTAAATCGGGTCCGGCCGGGTACGTCAAGAGAATTTTCCATTGAACCCGAACGGGCTCTTCGGATCGGGGTGGAAAGACGGGGCATCAAGGGCCTGCGGCCGAAGCAGAACCATTCCGGCCGGCCGGGAGGCCGGCGGACGCGAATCAGGGAATGAAACCCGTGTTCCGGGTCACGGTAATGGTCCGGTTTTCCGATCCGGTGGTCAGGGTGACGGTCCGGTTGACCGCGGCCGGCGTGGCGCCGGCCGAGTCGGTGCAGGGCCGGCCCAGGGTGTCGAAGGCGTAAACGGCCGTGCCGGTCCAGCCCATGGTGATGCCCGAAGGGGTGGTCACAACGTTCTGGTTCTCACCGGGCAACAGGCGAACCGCGGCCCCCTGGACCAGGCGATAGGAGGAGGTGGAGGTGAACTCGAGGGCCCAGACCGAATTGGAGTTCATGGACCGGTTCTGGGCATAGCGGAGGTGGGCCTTGAGGGCCTCGGTCGTCACGACCAGATCGGTGGACATGGACGAACCGCGGCCGACCAGCACCGCCGTCACAATGCCCATGATGATCAATACGGCCACCACCTCGATCAGGGTGAACCCCCGGCCGAAGCGGTTTGACGGCTTTGTAAACTCAGGAAGCATGGCCCTCGTCCCCGCCAAACCCGATCCGGGCTAACCCTGGATCGGCTCCTGGAACCCGGGAGGCGGCGTGTAGTTGTAGCCTCCGCCCGGAAAGGTCAGGCACAAATCGTCGAAATAGACGGACTCGTAGTTTGAACCGTACGTGTGCAGGCCGACCTCGGGCCGATCGCTGGGCCAGGTGCCGAAGTTCGTGTTCCAGCCGGTGATCTTGACGATCGTGTTGCTTTCCTGGCTGGTGACCGAGGCGTCCGAAGAGGTCACCCAGTCCCAGGCCACCTGGGTGAAGAAGTCGTTGGCGGCGGTCAGGTCCGCGGCCTTTTCCACGGGCCACTGGCAGGTCATGTTGCGCGGGTAGGCCAGACGACCGTCGTCGGTCAGGCTGGACCCGGCTGTTCCGTGGGCCGACGGATCGGCATAGTAGACCTTGATCAGGTTGTAACGGGTTCCGGACTCTCCTTTTTCCTCCAGCCTCAAAACCAGCGTGGACCAGTCGGTCAGGTATCCGCTGTTGTCGACGACGAATTTCGAGGAACTCAGGACCTTGTAGGCCAGGACCGTCCTGCCCTCGCTGTTGTTGCCGTGCCCGGTCAGCTTCCAGAGCACGATGGTCGGCCCGTCGTTGATGTATAAACTGTCCGGTATGCCGTCGGAGCTGTGACGCCCGGACCCGGTCCGGGTCTTCATATAGGATACGGCCAGGTAGTCCATCTGGCCCGTGCCCGTTTCCGTAAGCCGGAAGGAAATGCCGTCCAGATAGTAGGGCTCGTCGGACACCTTGATCTTGACCTGGACGTCGTAGCTGAGGAAGTGGTTCATGGTCTGCCAGGCCTGCTGGAAATTGGGAATGTTGATGCCGACGATGCCTTCCTGCTTGGGATTGTTGCCGCCGCCCTGCAAGTCGGTCACGTGCAGGGCCGAATCCCCGCCCACGCTTGCGATTTCGTAGTTTCCCCAGCCATGGCCGGACCGTTCGTCGAGATTGTCCTTGTTGTCCAGGGTGTCCGGATAGTCCGGCGCGGCCTGGCCGTCCGAGGAGCTGCTGCCCGTGTCGCTGGCCACCAGGGCAAAGGAGTAGTTGACGTCCTGGGCCATGGCGAAGTGGCCCTCGCCCACCCGGCCCGTGGCGGCCATGGTCGCGAACCGCTCGGCCACGATATAGTCGTTGGCCGTTACAGACATTGAAAAGGCCTGGGAGGGATTGTCCGAACGCCGAACATTGGTCAGCCGGCTGCTGGCCAGGTCCAACGTTTCGTAGTTGTAGACGCCTCCGGCGCCGTTGACTCGGAACTTGCCGTTTTTAGGCGGAAAAATAGCCGCGCCGGTGTTACTCTGAAAGTAGAGGCTACTGCCCTGGCTGACCGTGCCGGCCGAAGACCGGCAGACCGGAAAGACCTTCTGCCGCGTTGCGGACGGAATGGTCCCCGTGTCGCTGATCCCGGAAAAACCCAGGGTCGATCCACTGACCGAGATGCCGGTGTACGTATAGTCGTGCTTGGTATCGCCGATCTTGAGATATCCGCTCGAAGCGATATTGCTCGTAAAGGGGAGACGGCCGATGGCCGCGGCCGACAATACGCCGCCGGCGATAGTGCCGTACGTGTCGTAATAATAGGCGGCGATGTCCAGATCGAAACCCTGCCGGCCCTCGAGATCGAAGCTGCCCGTGGTGTGAAGCTGGGTCAGCATGTCGTCCCGGGCATTGACCAGCGCGTCTCCGGTCAGACCGTCCCCGGCGTGAAGAAACTGGCTGGCCGCGTACCGGTAGCCCGATTCGGCCATGTAGTAGGCCCGCCTGGACAGGTTGCTGGACGCGGCCGTGGACAGGGACGTGGTATCCAGCTTGAGCATGCCCGTAGCCAGGGCGGCGAAAAGAACCAGGGTCACGATCACTGCGATCAATATCGAGCCCCGTCGGTCCGACGTCAAAACGCCGGCTGATACGGATCGTGCTTCATGCCCCTGCATATTTCCGTTCATGCCTTTCCGGCCTCCCTCGGGACTAGGTGCCAAAAGGGCCGGCCCGGACCCCCGTATTTCGCGGGTTGACCGTGGTGGTGAAGGTCAGGTTGCCGATGTCGCCGTCCGGATGATCCAGGTTCAAAACGAACTGGATGGCCGTCAAGTCCCGAAGATCGTCCGTTCCCGGCACCCAGGTCTGCGCCCCTTTCAGATAAATCAAGGTGAATCCGTTGGCCGCCACATCGTCGACGAGGGCATCCCCGTTGGCCGCGTCGGGCAAGGAAGTGCCGGCCCGGATCTTGATCTCGTCCCCCACCTGGGAGACCGCGTAATAGCTCCCATCCCGTTCGTAAACGATCGAGGTCCCGTTGCTGGCGCTGGTCACTTCCGTCAGTTCCATCAGCTCCCGCCCCAACCGCGTGCTGACCAAAGCGGCCTTTTGGGCCAGATGGGCGTTGTCCTTGGCCAGGATATACCCTTGCACGCCCGATATCAGGCCCACGCCCGCCAGGGAGGCCAGCATTCCCACCAGAATCAGGGAAAGCAGCAATTCGATCAAGGAAAATCCGTATTCATGCCGCATGTTTCACCGCGATCGAACGCCGGGGCTACTGGGTGAACAAGGCGATCAAGCTCTGGTCGCCCCGGGTGATCGTAACTTTCAAGGTCAGATTCGCGCCCGAGCCGTCCGCCACCTCGCTTCCGCTCTGAAAGGCGACATAGGACGTCGTGACCGTGTACGTGCCGTATTGTCCGCCGGCCAGACGGGAGGCCAGCGTCTGAAGGGGCGTGGCGTCGTTGCTGACCAGGTCCTTGTAATCCGCCGTGATTCTTTCCATGACCTCGTTGAGGGCGTATCCCTCCTGCACCAGGAGTACCGGCTCGGTGGTTTTGCTCGAGGCGGTTCCCACCAACTGGACCAGAGCGGCCGACAAAATCGCGGCCACGGTGATGGTAATGATGATTTCCAGCAGGGTAAAACCGCCATGGCCCGCGCGGCCGCCCGATCTGAATGAATTACGGATCATGATACCTGATACCCGTCCAGGCCCCGCCCCTGTAGGGCCTGAAAATCCCTCTTTGAAACCGCTTCCTTCGCGGCTCCGTTCGTCACGGACCATGGACTGATTTCGCATGCCCCGACCCTCGAAAAGGATCAAGACCTTTCACCCAGAATCGGCTTTCGCCCCCTCTTCTCTTCAATTATAACCTCAACTCGAATATGCTGTCCAGTTCCATAGAAAAATTAAAGTCAGCCGGACCCGGACGGCCTCATGCGCCCCGGACCGATCATCAGCCCGGGCCGGCCAGGTCCTGGAAGCGCTCCAGGGCCTCCTCGGCGCTTTCGCAGTCGATCCATTTCATCACCTCGCCTCGGGCCACTCCCGCCCGCCCGATCCGGGGATAATAGATCAACTCGACCCGCCCGGCCTCGGCCGCCTCACCCGCCCCCGGCCCGGGCGCCGTGTACACCTCCACCGGACCACTGACCTCACCCGAGGACCTGACCTCCATGACCAGGTCCAGATGCCGCAACTCGTCCGCCCCGATCCGCTCGAGTGACATCGATTCGGTCATCCTCGCCCCCTGAAGCGCCTCGATTTCCGGCATGGCGCGCCCCGATATAGTTACGCTATTTCAAGGTGATGGCCTTTTCCGGGCAGATTTCCTGACAGCAGAAGCAGGTGATGCAAAGCTCCTTGTCCACCACGGGCAGGTCATCGGTCATCACCAGGGCCGATACCGGACACTGATCCACGCAGGTTCCGCAGCCGGTGCATGAATCCGGGTCGGCCTCGGGCCGCAACACGGTTCGGGAGTGAAGCAGTTCCTGGATGGCTGAAGACAGATTGCCCGCCCCGGCATCCAGGTGCGGGAGCTTGAATCCGGGTATGACCTCGAGCCGGCCGATCACGTCGATCGTCTCCGGGGCGAAGTCCCCCAGGCCATGCCTCCTGGCCGTCTCCAAAAACCGAAGCGCCGCCGGGTCCAGACCCATCATCCGCGCCATCACCGCGTCCAGGGCCACGCCGTTGTCCGAAGCCAGAATCCGGCCGATGGGACGCAGGTCCGAAGACGCCGGCCCGTTGCCCTCCATGCCGATCACGGCGTCCAAGATGAACAGGTCCGGCGGGCGAAGGCGGAAGACGTCCACGATCACGTCGTTGAAGCGGGCCGGGTTCCCGGCCAGACGGTGCAGCCGGGCCTTCTGGGCTCCGGGCAGGATGCCGTAACTGTTCTTGATCCCGCCGGTCAAAATGGTCAGCCCGTGGGTCTTGAACTTGGGCAGGGATATGACCACGTCCGCCTCGAGGACCGCCCGGGATACGCTGACCCGCTCGGCCAGTTCGGAATCCAGGGCTACTTCCTCGGCCTCGTTGCCGATGTTCTGATAATAGTCCCCGGCCGCCTCCAAAAGCCCGGTCCGGCGAAAACAGGCCTCGTTGGCCCCGTAGCTGACCAGACCCGGATTGTCGCCCACCACGATCCGCGCCGGCCCCTCGGACTCCACACGCTCGATCACCGCCCGCAGCACGGCCGGATGGGTCACGATGCCCTCTTCCGCCTCTGAACTCCGCAGCACGTTGGGCTTGACCAGGACCCGCCGGTCCCGGATACGGACGGGAAACAGATCGAAGGCCCGATTCACCGCCTCCCGACAATTGTCGTAACTGGCTTCCTCGATCATCACTCGATGCATGCGCTTTCGACCTCCTTGGACCTTTGGCCCATCAACTCCGGAAATCCCGGACCGTCATCCGTCTTCGGCCAGTTTGATTCGATTACGGCCGCTTGTCTTGGCCGCATACAGGGCCTTGTCCGCCCTCTGGATCGCCTCCAGCAGCTCCTCGCCCTGCCGGCGGTACGCGATACCGCCGCTGATGCTGAAAGACCGGCTGGACATGGGGCCGGCAATCTTCATACCCTCCACCCGCTCCCGGATACGTTCGGCCACGTTCGAGGCCAGGCTGGCGTCCGAGCCGGCGATGAACACGGCGAACTCCTCGCCCCCCAGCCGAACCTGAATGTCGCCGCTCCGTGTGCATTCCAGGATAATGCCCGCCACCTGCCGCAATACCTCGTCTCCGGCGTTGTGACCATAGTTGTCGTTGACCGACTTGAAAAGGTCCAGGTCGAAGATCATCACGGCCACGGCCGCGTTGGCGTCCCGGTCGTGGATGTCCAGCAGGCGCTTGGCGGACTCCTGCATGTAAACACGGGTGTACAATCCGGTCAAGGGGTCCCGGATGGCCTGCTCGTAAAACCGCTGGCGCTCCATGTCCATGGTTCGCCGAATGATCTCCCGCTCCACGGCCACGCTCAACGGTACGCTCATCTGCTCGATCATCTCCCCGGTTTCCTCATCGACCTCCACCGCTTTCGAAAACCGCAGCACGGCCAGCGCGTGAACGACCTGGTTCTCCGGGCTGTACAGAGGCAGAATCAGGTTCCCACCCGCCTCCGGGCCCGGCGATCCCGAATCCAGGACCAGGTAGTCCTGTCCGAAATCCGACTGCCACCTCAACCGGTCCAGGCCGATCATGCCCTGGTACGCCTCGGGCAGGTCCACGATCACTCCGCGATACATGGACCCGGCCGCCAGATGCAGAAAACGGCCATCCTCGCTAATGAAGGTAGGGCGTCAGGATGAACTTGAGCCGGCGCCCTCCGGCGTTCAGATGCCAGCCGTTTTGTTCCACGCACCAGAACGGCAGGTCGAGGCCGTAATGCTTGAGCAGGGCGATGGCCCGCCAGTGGCTGATTATCACGGCGTCCTTCCGGCTGACCAACTGGTCGATCAAGGGCAGGGTGCTGGTGATGTCCGGGTCCTGGTGGTGGCAGATGAAATAGCGAATCCGGGTGAAAGGCAGGACGTCCTCGACCTTGCCCAGGACGTGCGGAAAGGTCAGTTTGGAACCGGGATCGATCAAAACCGACTGGTCCCCGTTCTCGATCAGATACGCGTGGCACTGAAAGGGGTCGTCGGCCAGGTAGTGGCCCACCCACCAGACCCCTTCGGCCAGTCGAAACGGACGCTCCGGGTCGAACCCCTCGGTCGTCAAGAACGTTTCTGAATTCATCACCATCCCCCTTCTCCGGTGAACGAAAACAGGAAGCGCAACTTCAACATATGCGTAAAAATAATCGAGAAATTCAGTCAGGGCAAGGGAAAATCGACGGTCGCCGGAAACGGGGCGAAAGCCGGATAGCCACGCTGTTCGAAAACGGGGAAGGTATTTCCGGGACCCTGACCTGGCCCGGATTTCTCACCGGGTTCCGTGGCGAGGTCGAGAAATCATTAGCGAAACGCGAAGCTGGAGGAGATTTCGGCCGCGGGCATATCAGGGCGATATGTCAAGGACCAAAATCTTCGAAACGAGCGTTGCGGCAAGGATT
>JAHJTB010000115.1 GCA_018830135.1 Pseudomonadota bacterium
ACGTCGATATCCCTCTGGGGTTGACGATCGAAAGCGTTTGGCCCCAAAATATCGATGTCGGCTTGAAACCGGTCGCGGAACAGCCGGCGAAGCAAGGAGACCGTGTTGACAAATCACCGAGCAGGTAGGTCGCATGCCCGTTAAGCCCCAGGTCCTGCCGCGTTCCAGTACGCTGATCGAACGATTGAATCGGCTCTATGCCCATTTTCACAGCGACGATCGGGTTCTGATCGTCATTAACGCCGACCCGGACGCGATTGCCAGCGCCATGGCCCTGAAGCGTCTTTTATGGCGGCGCGTGGGAACGGTGACTATCGCCCATTCCAATGTCATCAAGCGTCCCGATAATTTGACCATGATCAAGCAGGTCAAGCTGCCCCTGACCCGCCTGGGCGACATTCATGTGAAAGAATACAGCCGTCTGGCCATTGTCGACTCCCAGCCCAGGCACATCGAGCTTTGCGCCGGCTGGGCGTTCCACGTGGTCATCGACCATCACCCCCTGGTGACCAAGGATGCCCCGTTTCTCGACGTCCGCCCCGAATACGGGGCCACGTCTTCGATCATGACCGAATATCTCAGGGCGGCCAGGATCAAACCCAGCCGCAATCTGGCTACGGCGCTTTTTTACGGCATCAAGACCGATACGAACAACTTCGTCCGTCAAGGGCAGATCGAGGACATGAGGGCCTTCCGGCTTCTTTTTCCCCAGGTCAACCAGAATCTGGTCCGGAAGATCGAAAACTCGGGCATCACCCGGGCGGCCCTGAAGTATTTCCGTGAAGCGCTGGACCGGGTCAAGATTCGCAAGGAACAGGCCGTGGTTTACATGGGACGGATCGACAATCCGGACACCCTGGTCATTCTGGCGGATTTTTTCATGGCTGTCGACGACATCAACACCAGCATTGTCGCCGGTATCTTCAAGGACCAGTTGGTCGTGATATTCAGAGTGATCGGACTGCGGAAAAACGCCGGTCGCCACGCCGTCAGGGCCTTTGGCGCCTATGGGTCGGCAGGCGGTCACAAGGCCATGGCCCGGGCGGAAGTTCCGCTGGCCAAACTGGATCAGAAACTGTTGGCCAAGGAAGGGAATCTCGAACGGTTTATTTATCGGCGGATTCGGGAAGGGGGGCGCACCGAGCAGCTCAAATCCGAAGGACACCACCCCGCCTCCTGACCCCTGTCTTCGTCTCGCCCCCAGGCCTGAACGATTACTTTTCAGGAATTCCTCCGTCGTCTCCTTGGGTTGTGGATACAACTCCTGGTGTTTTGCTTCAGATGGAATTGGACAAATCCCCTTGATCGGTTAAGATACAACCAAGAAGGAGGGAATGTTCTTGGCAGCGACTCGGGCCATGCCATCCCAAAACAGGCCGATGGCCCTCAATGCCATTTACCCACTCGAAACAGCGAAGAGCCATTTTTCGTTGGGTTGGTAGCGAGACGTCGAAATGCCTGGTGAAACGCGAAGTTGGACCGGTTTTGGGCCGCGGGCGTATCACCGGATACGTCGAGGCCGAAAAGCGGGAAACGAGCATGGCAGCAAGCAGTTCGAGGCCGCTGTAGAAAACAACTGCAAAATCAGGGTCTAACACAACCGGAGGCGAAAGACGGCGCCGCCGAAAGTGAAGAAAACCATGGATTCTTCGTCATATTTACCATGCTTGGCGGGCCGGGTGCAAGCGTAAATTGAAAACGCGTCGTTCTTCTTGCAGCTTGGCTTAGCGAAGCGTAACCCGGTATTCTTACTGAAATAATTACGATGATGCAATAGGGCACCCGTTTATTATCCCAATAAAGGTGTCCTGCCTATTCTTGGAAATCCGCCATGAAACAGGCCGGGCGGTGACAGAGTATAATCCAACGGCAATATTCGGATAAGAGGAGGTTTTTCATGGCAAAATTTGCGGATGGAAAAATCGAAGCCTTTGCCGGTCCTCTTGAGCTGGGTGCATCGGACAACCTCGAAAAGGTCATAATCGACTTCATCGCCGGGGCGAAACACTCACTGCACATCGCGGTCCAGGAGTTGGACTCCGAGGCCATCGCCCAGGCCATTATCGATGCAAAATGGAAGGGCATCGAGGTCATGGTCTTCCTGGAGCAGGCTTATCTGGCCAGTGAAAAAATCCCCAAAGCCACCCCGAAAAATAACGAAACAAAGGTTGATGCTGAAACTCGGGTCCAGTGGAACGAATATCGCCGAGCGAAAACCGAAAAGACCAACCGGGACATTTTCATGGCCATGCTTCGGAATGCCATCGACGTGAAAGCCGATTATAACCCCGAAATATTCCACCAGAAATTTATCATTCGAGACTATTCCGGCAAGAGCAAAGTCGCGACTTCCGCTGTATTGACCGGGTCGACCAATTTTACCCGCACCGGAACCCATAAAAACTACAACCACATCGTCATTTTTCACGATCACCGAATTTGCAGGGCTTACAAGGCCGAATTCGATGAAATCAAATCCGGAAACTTCGGCGCCTTGTTTCTCCGGGAGCAGAACATTCCTCAAACCTATAATCTCAACGGTATTCCGGTCCGCATCCTTTTTTCTCCGGACGATTCACCCGAGCTCGAGATCATCAAACAGATGCTTAAATGCGAGAAACAATTGGATTTTGCCATTTTCACCTTTTCCGGATCGTCCGGTATCGACGATGCCATGATGATGCTGCGGGAAGCCAGGCGCGAGGTTCGAGGCGCCTTGGACCCTGGTCAGGGCAGACAGTACTGGGCGGCCACGGATTGGCTGCACGGCAAAGGCATTCAGGTCTATTTCCCCAAGAGGGAACCCGGGTTCGGCAAGCTTCACCATAAATTGATGGTCATCGATCAGAATATTGTGGTTGGCGGAAGCTTCAACTACACGGCTCCCGCGAATTTATACAATGATGAAAACATATTCGTGATCGGGAACCCATTCGATCTGACACCCAAAAACGGCGGGCCGGTCGATCATCAGGAATGCGGCAAAATCGCTTTGTTTTTCAGAAAAGTGATCGATCAGATCATCGAAAACAGCGAACTTCATTCTCTGGCCTGAGCGGTAAGCCTTCGGAGGGATCGCCCAGGATTTACAGGCGATTGGCCCGGAAAACCGGGTGATGCTTCATGGCCATGATCACTGCCGGACTCGAGCCATTCGGAAAAAAGGGCCTCCGATGAAAAACCGGAAGCCCCGATCCATGGCCCATTGGCCGCGAACTTACGCCGGCGGCCGGAAGGCCAGATAGGTCTTGCGGTCTTCGCCTTCGCCGCGGTGGAGGTATTCGACTTTCAGGGGCATGCCCACCCGAATGGTTTCCGGCCGGGTCGTGTCCACCCCTTCGATGCGGGCGTCCACCCGGACCTTGCCTTCGAGCTCAACCACGCCGGAGCAGTAAGGGTTTTTCCGGCCGTACCCCTCGGCAATCATGAAAGGCGGGCCCACCGAAATGCAGGTGAATGCGCTCAGCCTGCCCTGACCCGGCATTTCCGCCCAGGCCATTTCCGAGCCATGGCACTTGATGCAGATGGGGCGGGGGGGCAGGTAGACCGCCCCGCAGGACTGGCATTTCGATCCCATCAGTTTTTCCTCGGTCAGAAACCGCTGATAGGAAATATCGCTGAATGGCCGTTCGGACATGACCTTATCTCCTTTCCAGAATGGTGAAGGTGCAGGTGCCGCCCGTACCGCCCAGGTTGTGGGCCCCGCCGATGCGCAGATCGGAGATCGGTACCTGGCGCTGGCCGGCCTTGCCCCGCAACTGGGTCCAGACCTCGAACAACTGGGAGACCCCGGTCGCCCCGACCGGATGGCCCTTGCATTTGAGGCCGCCCGAGGTGTTGATGGGCTTGGAACCATCCAGCCGGGTCTGCCCATCGGCCACGGCCTGGAATCCCTGGCCGGGCTTGAAAAAGCCCAGGTCCTCGATGTGCAGCAGTTCGGCGATGGAAAAACAGTCGTGGACCTCGGCGAACTGGACGTCGGCGGGCGTCAGTCCCGACATGCCGTAGGCCTCGGCCGCCGCGTACCGGGTGGCCTCGAAAAAGGTCAGGTCCTCGGCCGCGTGCAGGCCCCGGCCGCTGCCCTGTCCCAGGCCGGCTACGTAAATGGGATCGTCCGTGAAGCGTTTGGCCAGGTCTTCTCCCACGAGGAGCATGCAGCAGGCCCCGTCGCTGATGGGACAACAGTCGAACAGGTGCATGGGCCAGGCCACGGGCGGGTTGACCCCGGCGTCGCCCAGGAAGTCCTTTTCCGTTTGCCAGTCGGGCACGGCCCGGCCCTTCTTGCGCCAGCTTTCCGCCCGGGCCTGCATGATCTCCCGGATGGACTGCTTGAACTGGGCCTTGGGATTGAGCGGCGCGTTGTTGTGGCTTTTGATGGTCACGTTCATCAGATGCTCCCGCGTTGCGCCGTACTTGGCGAAATAGGCCGTGGCCACGGCCCCGAACACGCCGGGGAAGGTGAAACCGACCTCGCCCTCGTAAGGCACGGTGGCCAGAGCCAGCCCTTCGGCCACCTCCTCGGTGGTCCGCTTGGACATCTCCTCGACGCCGCCCACCAGCACGATGTCGTAAAAACCC
>JAHJTB010000116.1 GCA_018830135.1 Pseudomonadota bacterium
ATTTGGTCACGACGCAGGTCCTCGATGAGGAAGGCAGAGGGAAGCCGGAAAAAGGGCCGGCCATGAAGAAAAGAGGGTTTTCCGGGGACAGGGCGTCGATTCCGGGACGGGGCAGCGCGTCCCAGAGCAGCTTGACGCCCAGGCCCCGTCCTCCGATGTAGTCGTGGAGGTCTTTTTGCGGTATCTCCCGCTTTTCCGCCTTGCCGGTGGAAAGGTCCACGTCGAGAAGCAGGCCGTAATAGCCGGGGAGACGGGTCATTTCGAGGCCTCCTTCCGGCCGCGCGGCCCGTACCATCGCTCGATGAGTCCCTGGGCGATCTTTTCCGGACCAAGCCCGTAATGGCGGCCGTCCAGTCCGCCGACCACGTAGGTCAGTGCTTCGTATGGGCAGTAGCGCACGCACTGGGGATCACCGCCGCACAGCGTGCACATGCCTTCCGGCCGGCCCGTCTCCCGATCGGGTTCGATGGCGCCGACCCGCTTTTCC
Organism: Pseudomonadota bacterium; assembly: GCA_018830135.1. GTDB lineage: Bacteria > Desulfobacterota > Desulfarculia > Adiutricales > JAGVGV01 > JAHJTB01. The sequence continues at coordinate 488 of JAHJTB010000116.1, forward strand.
CGGCAGGCCTCGGCGCAGGCCCCGCAGGCCAGGCACCGTTGGGGATCGTTCCGGATGGCCTGGGTCTGCGGGTCGCGAAACAGGGCCCGCCGGCCGGCCGAGTCCGGATCGACGGGGCAGGCCGCGATGCACGGCGCGTCGCTGCACATGACGCAGACGATGGGCACGTCCGCGTCCGGGTTGAAAGGATAGACCCGGATGTTGGACCGGGCCGGATTGCCCAGCCCCGGCACCTGGCGACCGTCGATGGTCATCTTGTGGTTGTACTGGGCGCAAACGGTCTCACAGGTCCGGCAGCCGGTGCATTTGTTGAAGTCCACCAGGATCATGCCGTAACGAATCGGCTTTTCGGAACCGCCGGCGGCTTCGGCCTCCGGCCCGCCGTCCAGCCAGGCCAGCGCCGCCACAGCCAGGGCCGCGGTCTTCATGAATCCCCGCCGGTCCTGAAGCAGCGGATGAGCCAGGTCAAGGACCGTCAAGGGTCTGTCGGGAGATGCTTGGGTCTCCATGTCTGCTGTTCGATCCTCCAAGGCACGGGCCGTTCGAGCCCGGCCGTTCGTTCCATAATCTCCGCGAGCGGCCCGCCGACCGGAATCCGGTCCGGGCCGGAAATTTCCGGGACCGCCGCTCGCCGCCGAGTCTGTCCATACAGGCCCGACTATCTAATTGTACCCTAAAAAATCGGGACGGAAAGCGGTTAAAACGAACCGGCCTCTTTTTTCGAGCGGGATGCAAACCATGACCATGGCCCGGCCTCCCGGGAAGGGTCTGAAAGGGGTTCCATATTCAATCCGGGGGCCGTTTATCGAGGCGGGTCTTCCGGGGTACATCCTACCTCCTCGAACTCCTCCTGGACTTCGCGGTTCAGATGCTCGATGAGCCCGTCCAGGCCTTTGCGGAAATAGGTGTCGTCGAACTTGCGGCGGTAATGCCCGATCAGGCTGAACCCATGGACGATAGTGTCCACGGCCGCCCAGTGTCCGTCTTTCTGGTGGACCAATACAAAGCGGACCGGGTGGCTGATCCAACCGCCGCCGAGCCAGGCCTCCAGGAAATACCGGTCACCTTCAGGGCCTTCTTCCGTGAAGACCACGTCGCGGACATCGTATTTGAACAACTTGCCGATGAGCTTCCACTTGATGGCCCAGGTCGCGATGGGTTCGAGCCGGGCTTTTTCCTCGGGCGACAGGGCTGGCCAGGTGCGCCGCAATATCAAGGGATTGATCAAATCCCAATCATATATCGAATCGACCAGGGCCCTGATTTTCGCTTTTTGAATATGGGACTTGTCCGGCGTCTGGAGGGCGGGGTCGTAGCGTACGGCCAGAATTTGAAGCAGCACCTTCTTGAAAGCGTCCGCCGATCCGGATTCGGTCGCCCGGGCGGTTGAAAGGCAGACCGCGAGGAATAAAAAGACCAGGACCGGCCCGATGTGGAACCGGGCCGGCCGCTTGAACCGCTTGGAACGGTTTGCCGGATTTCGAGTCTTCACCTCCGACCTCCCACAATCCAGAATAACACCCACTACCGGTTCCGTCCAATCGCTTTTTCTATAGTTTTCAAGCTCTGGAAGAAATCGCTTGGCCCGAAGCCCCGGACTGTGCTAATTGCCAGAGGCGAACAGGGACCAGGAACAGCCTGGATGTATTCCGTGGCGCGACTGGATATCCATGAATAGCATTCGATTTTTCCGGCTTCGGCCATTTACCGCAACCAGGTTCGGGACCCGGGGGCGCTTGCGGGCGCTCCGTATTTTCGTTTTCGCCTGGATGGCCGCGATCATGCTGGTTTGGGCCGGCCCGGCGGTTCATGCTCAGGACCCGGACCCTGATGATCGGCCCCTTCCGCTTTCGTCAAGAGCGGATCGGGACGCCTGGACAATGGAACAGGGCGGCACCGAGGTCGGGCTGGATACGTACTTAGTCGGTCAGGCCGGCCTGGAAGGCGCGGACGGCCGGTATTCCATGACCCGGTGGCGGGTCTCGGCCACCCATTCGCATTTCACGCTGGGATACACCCACCGGACCTTTCAATGGGAAGACATCGGCCGTCTGCCGTTCGGCAACGGACGGGACGATCCCTGGAAGGACCTCCACACCGTCGGCCTCAAGGCCAAGTACACGGGCTCCATCAGCGGGCCGTGGCGCTACTATTTCAGCGGCGAGGCCTCATCCTCCTTCGAGGACCGGGTCGGATCGCCCAGCCTGGACGTTTTGGCCGCCTTTGGCTACAACTTTTCGCCGCGCTTCAAGGTCCGGGTCGGGGCGGCCGTTCTGTATCATGAAGTCCGGGTCATCGCCGTGCCCGTGGCGGCCTTAAAATGGTGGGGCGGGGGAAAAAGCGCCGAGGAACCCCTGGTTTCCGTGTCCGTGGGACTTCCGGAATCGACCCTGACATATCATTGTTCGCCCGAACTGTCTTTCACCGCCTCTCTGCTGGCCGACAGCAAGGTCTTTCGCCTGTCCGAACACAGCCCGGTCTTTTCCGAAGGGTTTGCGGAAACCCGCGACATCATCACCTGCCTGATGGTCAACTACTCCCCGCTGCCCGGCCTGGTTCTTTCCGGGGGGCTGGGGTACGATTTCTTCCGACAGATGCAGTTGTACGACCGCCACGGCGACAAGCAGGCCGATTACGACGTGGAAGGGGCCTGGACCGGCCGCCTGCTGATCGCCTATCAGTTCTGATCGATCTCCCGCATTCGCATGTCCGGGTACCGGGCTGTCTGAGGCCCCCCCCCAGCCACGGAGGTATTGATCCGACCAGTAACCCAGTGGTTGTTGGCATTGAAGGACCGCCCTGTCGCGGTCTTCGGCCTCGGGGCTCCGGCTATCGCCTTCACCGTTTTAGAATGAAAGGACCGGAGCGGCAGCGTCGCCCTTCGGCCGAAGGCCGCGCGGGCGGCGGGAATACTACTCAAGGCCCTGATTCACTGATGCCTTACTACGACCAGGCCGAAGTCCTTGACTTTTGGCCGCGCTCGTGTTCGTTTGGTTCGTATATCCGATAAATAGTCCGCCTCGAGAACGCTGAGGCGGTTCGAAAGGAAAGAGCATGGATTATCTGCTGAGTCCGCGGCAGGTCGAACTGAGGGATCGGGTCCGGGCCTGGGCCGAGGCCGAACTGGCCCCCTTGGCGCCCGAGCTGGACGAGACGGACGAGGTTTCGCCCCGGCTGGTGGAAATGCTGGCCGGCCAGGGTCTTTTTCACCAGATGATGCCCGAGGCCTATGGCGGGCCGGATCGAATCCGCTGCGTCGATGCCTGCCTGGTCCGGGAGGAACTGACCCGAATCTGCGGGCAGGCCGACGAAGTTTTCACCATGCAGGCCCTGAGCGCCTATCCGATCATCGGTCACGGCACGAGCGAGCAGAAGGAACGTTATCTGCCCCCCGTGGCCCAGGGGCTCAAGCTGGCCGCTTTCGCTTTGAGCGAGCCGGAGGCCGGGTCCGACGTGGCCGGACTTCGAACCGCGGCGGTTCCGGATGGGGACGGTTACGTTCTGAACGGGGAGAAGCAGTGGATCAGCCAGGCGCCGGAGGCGGACATTTTCGTCGTCTTCGCCAAGACCGACCCGGAAGCCGGAGGCCGCGGACTGACGGCTTTCATAGTCGAACGGGGTACGCCGGGCCTGATCTCGGAGGAACGGGTATCCCTTATGGCCGCCCATTCCGTGGGCCGAATGGTTTTTCGCGACTGCCGGGTCCCCGGGGAGAATCTGCTGGGGCGGCCGGGGCAGGGCATGGGCCTGGCACTCGATAACCTGGACATGTTTCGCCCCACGGTTGGCGCGGCCGCGGTGGGACTGGCACGGCGGGCTTACGAGGAGGCCCTGGGCCGGTCAAAGGCCCGAATGGCTTTCGGGCGGCCACTGGCCGGCTTCCAGGCCACTCAGTTCAAGCTGGCCGACATGGCCACGGACATCCAGGCCGCCCGGCTTCTGGTCTTCCACGCGGCCGTCCTGAAAGACCGGGGCGACGATCCGGCCGGGCAGATCAAGGCGGCCTCGATGGCCAAGCTGTTCGCCACCGAGGCCTGTCATCGGGTTGTGGACGAGGCAGTCCAGATTCACGGCGGCTCCGGGCTGCTCAAAGGGGTGACGGTCGAACGCCTCTACCGGATGGCCCGATTGATGCGCATTTACGAGGGCACGTCGGAGATTCAGCGGCTGACGATTGCCCGGGCCATTTTGAAGGAGTGAGGCCCGTTCCGGCCGGAGGCCGGTTCGGGCGCGAGTCGATATTGCGATCAAGGGAGGAAGGGACATGTTCAAGACGGAACTGTGCGATCTGCTGGGTATCGAATACCCCATCATCCAGGGCGGGATGGTCTGGGTGAGCTTCCACGAACTATGCGCCGCCGTATCCGAAGCCGGAGGGCTGGGCATGCTGGCCGGAGGCAGCATGATGCCCGATGAGCTGAAGGAACAGATTCGGCTGGTCCGGGAAAAGACCCGCAAGCCTTTTGGCGTCAACATCCCGATTCTCTACCCCCACTCCGGGGACTTGGTGGATGTCTGCGTCGAGGAAGGGGTTTCGGTGGTTTCGACGTCGGCCGGCAACCCCAAAAAGTTCACCGGACGGATGCAGGAGGCAGGGATCAAGGTCATGCACGTTTCACCCAGCGTGACCCTGGCGACCAAGGCCGAAGCGGCCGGGGTGGACGTGGTGGTGGCCGAAGGGATCGAGGCCGGCGGCCATGACGGGTTCGAGGAAATCACGACGATGAGCCTCGTTCCCCAGGTCGTGGACAAGGTCAAGGTCCCCGTGGTGGCGGCCGGCGGTATCGCCGACAGCCGCGGATTCATCGCCGCCATGGCCTTGGGCGCCCGGGGCGTGCAGATCGGGACCCGCTTCGCGGCCACGCACGAAGCCCAGGGACATGAGCGCTTCAAGGAGGCCATCGTCCGGGCCACGGATTCGGGGACCGTGATTACCGGCCGAGCCCTCGGACCGACCCGCTGCATTCGCAACCAACTGACCGAAGAGATTCTGGCTGCCGAAGGCAAGGGCGCCACCCGCGATCAGCTTCTCGAACTGATCGGCTTCGGCCGTTCGAAACGGGCGACCTTGGAAGGGGACGTCGAGACGGGCACGATCTACTGCGGGCAGATCGCCGGCCTGATCGGCGGACTCAAGAGCGTGGCCCAGGTCATCGAGGAGATCGTCGGCGGGGCCGGCCCGGTGCTGGACAGGCTGCGGGGCGCGACGGGCCGTTAACCCGGCCGCCCGGTCGGCGCGGGCGGAACAAAAGCCAAGGGCCCCGCGAGGGGGCCCTTGGATGGGTTGGATGGTTCGCCGTCAGGTTCAGGATTTGACCTCTTCGAAGTCGGCGTCCACGACGTCGTCATCGGGACCGCCGGCCTGGCCGCCAGCAGGTCCGCCGCCGGCCTGACCGCCTCCGGCGGCATGGTCCTGGCTGGCCTGCTGATACATCTGTTCGGCCAGTTTATGGGAAGCCTGGTTCAAGGCGTTCATTTTGGCCTTGAGGGTGTCCATGTCGCCCGAGTCGATGACCGACTTGAGGTCGCTGACGGCCGCTTCGATCTCGCCGCGGGTGGCCGGGGCCACTTTTTCGCCGAGTTCATTGAGGCTTTTTTCCGTGGCATAGACCAGGTTGTCGGCCTGGTTTCTCGTTTCGACGAGTTCCTTGTTCTTTTTGTCCTCTTCGGCGTGCAGTTCAGCCTCTTTGATCAGCTGCTGAATCTCCTCTTCGCTCAGGCCGGAGGACGCGGTGATCTTGATGGACTGTTCCTTGCCCGTCCCCAGGTCCTTGGCCGAGACATGCACGATGCCGTTGGCGTCGATATCGAAGGTCACTTCGACCTGGGGAACGCCCCGGGGGGCCGGCGGGATGCCGACCAGCTCGAATCGGCCCAGGGTCTTGTTGTTCGCGGCCATCTCCCGTTCGCCTTGAAGGACATGAATCGAGACCGCGGGCTGATTGTCCGCGGCGGTGGAGAAAATCTGGCTGCGCCGGGTCGGTATGGTGGTGTTTTTTTCGATCAGTTTGGTAAAGACGCCGCCCAGGGTTTCGATGCCCAGAGAGAGGGGGGTGACGTCGAGAAGCAGGACGTCCTTGACCTCGCCCTTGAGCACGCCGGCCTGGATGGCCGCGCCCACGGCGACCACCTCGTCCGGATTGACGCCCTTGTGGGGTTCGCGGTTGAAGACTTCCTTGACCTTCTGCTGGACCTTGGGCATGCGGGTCATGCCCCCGACCAGAATGACCTCGTCGATATCGGCCGGTTTGAGCCCCGCGTCCTTCAGGGCGGTCTGACAGGGACCGATCACTTTGTCCACCAGGTCGGAGACCAGGGCCTCGAGTTTGGCCCGGTTGAGCTTGATGTTCATGTGTTTCGGGCCGGAGGTGTCCGCCGTGATAAAGGGCAGGTTGATGTCCGTTTCCATGGCCGTCGAGAGTTCCATTTTGGCTTTTTCCGCGGCCTCCTTGAGCCGCTGGAGGGCCATTTTGTCGTTGCGAAGGTCGATGCCTTCCTGCTTGCGGAACTCGTCGGCCAGCCAGTCGATGATGCGCAGATCGAAGTCTTCGCCGCCCAGATGGGTGTCGCCGTTGGTGGACTTGACCTCGAACACGCCGTCGCCGATCTCCAGGATCGAGATGTCGAACGTGCCGCCGCCCAGGTCGAAGACGGCAATCTTTTCGTCCGACTTCCTGTCCAGACCGTAGGCCAGGGAAGCGGCCGTGGGTTCGTTGATGATTCGCAGGACCTCGAGGCCGGCGATCCGGCCGGCGTCCTTGGTGGCCTGACGCTGGCTGTCGTTGAAGTAGGCCGGCACGGTGATGACCGCCTCGGTCACTTTTTCGCCCAGGTAGTTTTCGGCCGTTTCCTTCATCTTGGTCAGGATCATGGCCGAAATCTCGGCCGGACTGTAATTCTTGCCCCGGATTTCCACGGCCGCGTCGTTGTTTTCGCCCTTGACGATCTGGTAGGGCATGATTTTCAGGTCCTTTTGGACCTCGGGCGATTCGTACTTCCGGCCGATCAGCCGCTTGACCGCGAAGATCGTGGCTTCCGGATTGGTAATGGCCTGTCGTTTGGCCACCTGGCCGACCGGACGCTCGCCCGAGTCGGTGAAGGCGACCATCGAGGGGGTGGTCCGGTTCCCTTCCACGTTGGCAATGACTTTCGGTTCACCGCCCTCCATGATGGCTACGCACGAATTGGTCGTGCCCAAGTCGATGCCGATGACTTTTCCCATGTCTCTTCCTCCTGAATATCTCGTTGATCTTATTCGATCGCTTTTATTTTATAAATCTTCGCCGTCTCCGGCGGGTCGTTTGGCGACCACGACCATGGATGGACGGATAAGACGTTCGTTGAGCAGATAGCCTTTTTGGATTTCCTCGATGACCGTGTTTTCATCCGCGTCGGGGTCCTCCCGCTGCATCACGGCCTCATGAAAATTCGGGTCGAAGCGTTCGCCCACCGCCTGGACCTGGCTGACGCCGAACTTGTCCAGCACGCTTTTAAACCCGTCGTAAGTCAGCTTGACGCCCTGGGCCAGGCCGCTGCCTGCTTCCCCGTTGGCCGTGGCGTGGGCCAGGGCCCGTTCCAGGTTGTCCATTACGGACAACAGCTCCTTCATCACGTTTTCGTTGGCGAATTTGACGAACTCCGCCTTTTCACGCTCCAGCCGCTTTCTCATGTTGTCCATGTCGGCCTGGGTCCGCAGATAGAGGTTTCGATAGTCTTCCGCCTGGGCCTGCCAGTCTATTTCCTTGTCCCCCGTTTCCGGGCCGGTCGGGGCGGCTTCGCCATTCCCGGTTTCGGCGTCCGGCTGGGTGACGGTAATTTTCGTGATGTCGTCGGCCATGTTGATCTCCCTGTTTCTATTTCAGAACGTGGACTCCAGAAGTCGGCTCAGTACCTGGGCCGTGTAATCGACCACCGGAATGATCCTCGAATAGTTCAGCCGGGTCGGCCCCAGGACGCCCAGGGTGCCCAGCGGGGAAGAACCGTGGGAATACCGGGAGGCGATCAGAGTGCAGCCTTCCATTTCGGCGAGTTCGGTTTCGGAGCCGATGAATATCTGGACTCCGGACGCGTGCATGGTTTTGTCCAGGAGCGACATCAGGATGCTTTTCCCCTCGAAGGCCCGAAATATGGACTTCATGGTATCCACGTCCGCGAATTCCGGGTAGTCCAGGAGGTATATCTGGCCGTCCACGTATAGGTTCTCTTCCACGGTCTCTTGCTCGAACACCTTGCGGCTGAGGGCCAGGGCCCTGGTGAGCATCTGGTCGAACTGGTTTTTTTCCTTGCGCATTTCTTCCACAATGCGCTTTTTGATCTCGCTGATGGTCAGGCCTTCCAGCGTCTCGTTCAGATAACGGTTGAAGCGGTCCAGGTCGTCCTGGCTCAGGTCCTCCTCCACCTCGATCAGCTTGTTCTGGATCAGGCCGGACTCCCCCACCAGGATGACCAGGATCAGCCGGTCGCTGAGCCGCACGAACTGAAGCTGCCGGAGGGCCAGGGAAGAGAAGCGGGGGGCCGAGATGAGGCCGATGTGTTTGGCCACCGAGGACAGCACCCGGGAGGCATTGCGGATGAGCTGCTCGGCCTCGTGCGTGGTGCGGGATATCTCCTGCTGGATGGCCTCCTGGTCCTTGTCCGAAAGCCGCCGGAACTCCAGGATGGAGTCCACATAAAACCGGAGCCCGCTTTCGGTGGGCACGCGGCCGGCGGAGGTGTGGGGCTGGGAGAGGAGGCCGAAGTCTTCCAGATCGGACATGACGTTGCGAATGGTGGCCGGCGAAATGTCCAGCTTGTAACGCCGGGCCAGGGTCCTCGAACCCACTGGTTCCGCGGTCCGGATGTAGTCCCGAACCACTGCTTCCAGTATTTTTCGTTCTCTTTGGCCCAGTTCGATACTCATGAATTTCAACCTCGATATCCGGCAGCACTTGATCTGGAAGAGTGCTAAGCTAACGTTAAGCTCGACCATGGTGGTTGTCAAGGCCGTGAGACCGGTTTCAGGCGATATACGGGCAGCTTGCCCATATTATCGGAAGGACGGGGAATTGGCGGGGCCAAGGCGGGTCGAAGGAAAGCCTAAGCGGGTCTGATCGTGCTTTTTACTTGATTTATTCGTGTTTATTATATAATATCTTTTACTTATAGTGATCGGGCCGCGGGCCGTAGCCGACAGGAGCCTGTCGGCCGGCCCGAGGTCTTCCGGCAAGGGTTTTTCAGTTTGGTACTTTTGGGGGAGGAGGGGCATATGGCTCGACCGAATCACCTGTGGCGACGGGGCCTTTGGCCGCTCCGGCTCACGGCGGTGGTCCTGCTGGGAACTGCCTTGATGATCGCCTTGGCCTTCGACCGGGTTCCGGCCTGGGCGGCGGCCAACTATTCCTTTGGAAACAACTACCCCATTCCCATCCCCGACCCAGCCAACTACGACCAGACCGCCTATACCCGGGGGCTGTGGGTTTCCGGTTCGACCGTCTATCAGGCCTTTGTGGACTATAACGGTTCGTTCAAGAACGTGTTCCTGACCCGGTCGAGCGACGGAGCTGGGACCTGGTCGACGCCGGTGCAGATTTCGCCCTACTCGGCCAATCAGTTTCGGCCGTCTTTCGTCGCGACCGACTGCACGACGCCGAGGCAGCATCTCAGCCATGTCGACTACCGCACCGGCCAGCCCCAGGTCTACTACTCCCGATCGACCGACGGGGGGGCCACCTTCCCTCACCAGGTCAGCCTGACGGATACGGACCCCGGAATGAGCGACCTGCCCCGGATCGACGCCCACTGCGATACGGTGGCCCTGGCCTGGTGGCGCGGCAATTCCGGCGTCAACGAAGTCTGGGTAGCCCATTCCACGGACGGCGGGACCACCTTCACCAAGTCCAAGGTCCAGACGACCAACGTGACCTCGGGCAACGTCAACGTGGACGTGGCCGTGGACGGCAGCGGCGGGACCCATGTGGTCTGGGACGACTATAGCGTCTCGCGAGGGCAACGCGCGGTCTACTATTCACAAACCACGGACGGTTCGACATGGTCGACCCCGGCCATGATCAACAGTCCTTTTTCCGGATACTCCAACGCGGAACTGGCCCCGGTGGTGGACACGGATGCCTCGAACGCCGTGTACGTCGCCTGGCAGGCGCCGGCGGTCAGCTCTCTCAACCATATCTATCTGTCCAGGTCTTCGGACGGCGGAGCGACGTGGACCACCCAGACCCAGGTCGACGACACGGCCAACGACAAAAGCGACAACGTCCAGTGCCAGTACCCCTCCTTGCGCGTCCAGGACTTTCCGGCCGACTCCGGTTTTTCCGAGGGGCCGAGCATGTTCCTGGCCTGGCATGACAACCGGATCGACCCGTACCGGGGCGGCGTCTATTTCGCCTTTTCGTCCCAGGTGGACCTGTTTTCCATGAACTTTCCGGTGGACGACTGGAATGGATACGACCGCTACTATTACCCCAGCATCGCCGTCAATGACAAAGGCCAGGCCTTCGTCTCCTATTCCCGCTATGGGTCTCCCCGCACCGTCAAGGTGGTCCGAGGCCATCCGACCGAATGGGAGCGCCGCGGGACCGTTCTGACCCCCCGGGCGGGCGAGTTTGACGAGTGTTCGGTCATGGACCCCCACGTCATCCATCGAACATCCGCATCCGGCTCATATTATTGGATGTATTACACCGGGGTGGGATCGGACACCGAGGGCCAGATCGGCCTGGCTTACAGCGAAGACGGTCTGGCCTGGACCCGGTACGCCTCCGGAGGCGGCCTGATCATTCCCAAGGGCGGCGTGCCGCCATACAACAACAATGGCGTCTTTCGGCCGGTGGTCATCCGCAACCCGAACGGCTGGCAGTTGTGGGCCACGGGGGCCCAGTCCGGCTCGGAGTGGCGGGGGCTGTATTACACCTCGACGGACGGATTTTCCTGGACGCCCCACCCCACGGCGGTCCTCGCTCCCACGGCCGGGACCTGGGATGCCCAGGGGGTTTCGCCCTGCTCCGTCATTCGGAACGGCGACCTTTACATGATGTGGTACGCCGGCAATGACGGCTCGAACTGGCATATCGGCCATGCCACCAGTTCGGACGGGATCAACTGGACCAAGCATGGACGGGTCCTGGCCGCCCTGCCCGACACATGGGAAGCGAGCGTTTTCGACTGTACGGTCCGATATGCCGGGGGAGAGTACGTCATGGCCTATGCGGCCCACGGCTCGCCGGGAAAATTCGGCGTTGCCCGATCCACGGACGGGATCACCTGGAACCGGGGGTCCATTCCACATGCCCCCTGGACCGAGCAGGACTCTCCTTGGTGGGGGCCGGCCGGGTCGGTGGGTTTCGAAACCCGGCACGTGTCCAATCCGTATATTTTCACTGAAGGCGAAATGCAAAAAATGTACTACGCCGGCTCGAATCAAACGGACCCCATGGCCGGCGGGTACCTGATCGGCACGGCCAACCGGGGTGTGACCAAGGCCATGTGGAAAGCCGATTCGTACACCGCGATATCGCCGCCGGGTTCGACGGCCGAAGCCTACCGGATGGGCGGCATGCCGCTCAAATTCGAGGCGGCATCCTTGACCATCGAGGACATCCTCGGCCCGGTTATCGGTCCGTACGACGCGACCCGGGAGCGTATCGGCCGCTGGAACCCGATCACGGGAACGTACCTGGAATACCCCAATCTCGGGACGCCTTTTGCCGGAATGGGAATGTGGTTCCTGTTCCGGGACGGGTTGAACCACACGTTCGCCGGTTACCGGATCACCGGCTCGACCCTGGCGGGAATCGACGGTCTCGGCGCCATCGGGATCGAGCTGGCCCCGGGCTGGAACCAGGTCTGCAACCCGTACAGCCACACCCTGGACCTGGAAGGGGCCATCGTGACCGATACACAGACGGCCTGGTATTATCTGCTTTCCGGAAGCAACACCTTCACCCAACAGGCCCTGTGGGGGTATGAAGGAACGTATATTCCTCTGACCGGTCTGGACCCCGGCGAGGGCGCCTGGATCAAAAACCTGACCTCGGGCACGATCACCCTGGTTTTTCTGGATACGGCCGCAACCTTCACCCGCGGGGTATCGTCTCGGGCATCGTATGCCGGCATGGAACTGCCGCCGGCCCCGCCCGGCGCGGTCGATACGCCCACGACGGGCTCCGGTGGGGCCGCCGGAGGCGGTGGCGGCGGTGGAGGCGGTGGCGGCGGCTGTTTTGTCGGCGCGGCCGGCGACTAGGGCCGGACGGCCGGGATCGATTCAGCCGGTTGGTGTTACGGCCGGTGTGATATATGATGGGAGTATTTTAAATGGCTGAAACAATAGATGAAATAACTATTTCCTATGAAGAGGAAGGCATCCTGGTCATCGAAGAGCTGGACAAGGTCGTGCTCAACCGGGGGGCCTGGACTTCCATCCTTTTTCTATATCGGGAACGGGACCGAAAGACGGGCGAATTCGGTCAGCCCAAGGCCGGGTTGAGGCGCTACCAGAAGTACAACGGCGTTTTCCGCAAACGGGACGCCATCAATTTATCAGCGGATGCGGCCCGGAAAATCTGCGAAACACTGCCCGAATGGCTCGATCTGGGGGAGGGCCGGGACTAGACCCGCATCAGGTTCTTTGCCAGCGCGTTCCCGAGCGGGTGTCGATCAGCTTGATGCCCCGGGCCAGCAGTTCGTCCCGCAGCCGGTCGGCGAGGGGCCAGTCCCGAGCCTTGCGGGCCGTTTCCCGCTCCCTGAGGAGCCGCCTGGATTCCTCATCCAAAGACGCTTCCTCCAACTTGATGATCCCCAGGACCTCGTTGATTTGGGACAGGAGTTCCCAGGTCTGGTCGATATTCTCCCGGTTCGGCAGGCCGTCGTCCAGAAGGGCGTTGACCTTGCGCAGGAACTCGAACAGGCCGGCCAGGGCGCCGGCCACGTTGAGATCATCGTCCAGGGACTCCTTGAACCCTTGTCTCAGGTCGTAAATGAGTTGGTCCATTTCCGACGCGCCCCGCCCGGGGGGAACAGTCCGGAGACGGGCGGTGAACTCGTCGATCCGGGCCAGGGTCTTGGCGGACGCGTTCAGACGGCCGCGGCTGAAGGTCAGGGGCTTGCGATAGTGGGTGGACAGGAGCCAGTATCGTATGGCCCGTCCGGAATAGCCTTCGGCCAGCAGTTCCTTGATGGTCGGCGCGTTGCCGGCCCGACGGGACATCTTCTGTCCGTCCACCAGAACCAGCTCGCTGTGAACCCAGTACCGGGCCGGAGAGTGGCCCAGGGCGGCCTCGCCGATGGCGTTGACGTTCTCATAGTGGGGAAAGTTGAGGTCCCGGCCGCCGGTGTGGATGTCGAACTGGTTGCCCAGGGCATGGGTGGCCATGGTGGCGCACTGGATGTGCCAGCCCGGCCGGACCGATCCCCATTCCGTCTGGTAGTACAGCCCCCGCTTGAGTTCCGGCAGGGTCGACCGTTTGAACAGGGTGAAGTCGCGGGGATTTTCCTTTTCGTAAACGTCCAGGTCCACCGTCTTGCCCAGCCGAATCTTGGACAGGTCCACGCCGGACAGCTTGCCGTAATCCCGAAAACGGGAGATGTCGAAGTACAGGGAGCGGAGCTTTTCGTAGGCCAGGCCTTTTTCGGCCAGTTTGTGGGCCAGGGAGACCATGTGGTCGACGTGTTGGCTGGTTCGGGGGTACTTGTCCGCCGGTTTGACGCCCAGGGCCTGGCAGTCGCTTAAAAACTCCTGAAAATACCGCTCGGTGAAGACCTTCAGGTCTTCGCCGGCTTCGCCCGAGGCCTTGATCGTCCGGTCGTCGATGTCCACCAGATTGAGGGCATGGGTGACCTGTAATCCCCGCCAAACAAGATAGCGCTTCAAAAGATCGGCCAAAACCAGTTGCCGGTACGTAGCCACCTGCTTGGTGGAGTACAAGGCCGGACCGCAGGAGTACATGCCGACGCGGCCCGGATTGATCGGGCGGAAGTCCTCTTTGCGACTGGTCATCGTGTTGTAGAAGACCAGAGACGTTTTTTCCTTGGCGACGAACAGGGAGGTGGTCAGGTAGCGCTCGCCGGTATCGGGCAGAACGGCGACCACCACGCCACGTTCCATGTCCCGGGCCATGTTCAAGGCCACGTGCATGGCCGCGCCCGAGCTCATGCCCACGAAAAGGCCCTCTTCGCGGGCCAGCCGTCTGGCCGTTTCGTAGGCATCCTCGTCGTCGATGTTGACCAGCTCGTCGATCCGGGCCCGGTCGAAGATGCCGGGCACGTACGATTCCTTCAGGTTTTTCAGGCCCTGAATCTTGTGGCCCAGGTAGGGCTCGACCCCGACGACCCGGATATTGGGGTTCATTTCCTTGAGGCGTTTCGAGCAGCCCATCAGCGTGCCGGTTGTGCCCATGCTGGCGACGAAGACGTCGATCAGGCCGCCGGTCTGTTCCCATATTTCCAGGCCGGTCCCCTGATAATGCGCGTCGATGTTGGCCGGATTGTTGAACTGGTCCGGAAGGAAATACTGGTCCGGATGCTCGCGGGTCAGCCGGTAGGCCTCCTCGATGGCGCCGTCCGTGCCCAGATGACCCGGAGTCAGAAGGATTTCAGCCCCCAGGGCGATTACGATCTGACGGCGTTCCATGCTGGCCGATTCGGACATGGTCAGAACCAGCCGATAGCCCTTGAGGGCCGCGACCACGGCCAGACCGATGCCGGTGTTGCCGCTGGTGGCCTCGATAATGGTCTTGTCCCGGGTCAGCTCGCCGCTTTGTTCGGCCGCCTCGACCATGGACTTGGCAACGCGGTCCTTGACCGACCCCCCGGGATTGAAGAATTCCAGCTTGGCCAGAACGGTGACGCGGGGGTTCGGGTTGAGCCTTTTGATCTCAGCCAGGGGAGTCCGGCCGATCAAATCCAGGACGCTGGTGCTTTTGATATCGCTCACGTGTTCCCACGGCGGAAAAAATCGGGTTGCGGCCCGTGGACCATGTTGTACAGAAAACAGGATGGTCTTTCAATAAGAATATGGAAAATGAACGGAAAGGCCATGACCCCGGCCGGCCCGAACGGAAACCGGCCCGCACGGGGCGGACCGGTTCACATTAACTCGCGTCGGGATCGGTCGATGCTGGCCTAACCTCTGAAGTAGCTCTTCATCTTCCGCCGTTCCGGGGACTGGCGGAGGCGGTTGAGTGCCCGTTTCTCGAGTTGCCGGACCCGTTCCCGGGAGATGTTCAGGCTTTGGCCGACCTCTTCCAGGGTGCAGGGGCCCAGGTCGCCCAGGCCGAAGCGCATGGAAAGAATCTGGCGCTCGCGCTCACTCAGGGCGGCCATGGCCGCTTCCGTCAGGCTGAGCAGCTCGGTTTCCTGGACGGCCTCCAGCGGCGAGACCGCGTCCCGGTTTTCGATCAGATCGCCCAATCGGTCCCCGTCCTCGCTGATGGGCGTTTCAAGGGAGACCGGTTCCCGGCTCATCTGAAAAATGATCATGACCTTGTCCACGCCCAGACCCGAACGATCGGCGATTTCCGCCGGACTCGGTTCACGGCCCAGTTCCTTGAGCAGATCGAAAAAGGCCCGGTAGAACTGGTTGCGAATCTCCTGAAAGTGGACCGGCACCCGAATGGTCCGGCCTTGATCGCAGACGGCCCGGGAGATGGTCTGACGAATCCACCAGGAGGCAAAGGTCGAAAAGCGGTTGCCCGTGGTGTAGTCGAAACGAGCCACGGCCTTCATCAGACCCAGGTTGCCTTCCTGGATCAGGTCGGGCAGAGGCAGGCCCTTGCGGGCGTACCGCTTGGCGATGCTGACCGCGAGGCGAAGGTTGGCCTTGACCATTTCTCCCATGGCCTCGGCCAGTTCGGCTCG
Source organism: Pseudomonadota bacterium (assembly GCA_018830135.1). GTDB lineage: Bacteria > Desulfobacterota > Desulfarculia > Adiutricales > JAGVGV01 > JAHJTB01. The sequence goes on from JAHJTB010000116.1 coordinate 16,334, forward strand.
AAGCATTTTGGCCTGGCCGTTGAACGCGACCAGTTCCAGGCCGGGGCGGTCCAGGTCCCGGATGACGTCGATAATCCGGTCCAGTTCCTTGAAGACGAACTCGATGGGTTCGCGAGAGTTCTTTTTCTTTCGCCGCCACTGGCGCAGCATCTTCTGGAAGGACCGGAGCGGCACAAAGGTGGTCTGCACGCTCAGGGCCAGATTGAGCAGATCGGCCTGGGTGTCCTTGATCCGCTTGCCCAGTCGCTGCTCGTCCTCCGGCTTGAGGAGCGGAATTTTCTTCATCTCCTTGAAATAAGGGGAAATTACTTCTTCCGAGTTGTACGATGCCACCGGCCGTTCCGGCTCGCGCATCTCCATATCGGAAGAAAATACCTCCTCAGGTTGGGAAAGCATCAACTCGGACACTTCCATTGTGAAGCCGCTTTGATCGAGCCTTTGCCGCGTATTGTTTTCTACTTTCTGCATTCGACCTCCGGCAGCCTAACCTTCACCCTTCCCCTGGTTCAAAGATAGTTCCCCATCCGAGACGGTTCAACCCAATACCCCAATTTTCCCTTTTTTTCGATGAGCGCCCCGAGTGGGAAGGCTATTAGTTATTACGCACGGGCTGGCTGACGGGGTTTAAAAAAAATGCCGGTTGGAAAAAAAATTTAATCCCTTGGAGAGCGGCAGGCTTAACGGGGGATGTTTTCGCAGTCATTATAGCGGGTTGAGCCTGGTGTTCCAGGTCTCGTTCGCGTCATGTTCCAGGCGCCCCGACCCGGCCGGACACCGAAGTGAACGGCCGGATCAATGGGCGCAAGGCTGTCTTTTTGACCGTACCTCGATCATGTTGTCCGAGGTACGGCCAGGACCGGCTCAGAATTAAACGGACGCGGTGACGCTCTCCGGGAGCTTGCGTGACAATATATCGGCGGCCTGCTCGACCATTTCCTCGAGGACGCGGGCGGCCGGTTTGATTTCGTCGATGAGGCCCACGACCTGGC
>JAHJTB010000117.1 GCA_018830135.1 Pseudomonadota bacterium
CCACCAGCTTGCGGGCCGATTCCTTGAGCATGCGTTGCTCGTCGGTCAACGTGAAATCCATCAAGGTCCTCCTTTTACGTCTTGCTTGTCCTCGTTCCGGGGGGCAGGCCGGCTATCCCCGGCTTGGATCGTTTTCCTGACGGTGCAATATAAAATCAACGGCAGCGTCAGTGGTCGGCGCCGCGGACGAAGCGCCGGTTGTGCTCATGGCGAACAGCCCCATGAACAGGTTCCAGATCAAAATTGCGGTCACCCGGACGTCTACCTGGCGAAACAGGCCCCGGGCAATGCCTTTTTCCACAAGCGATTCCATTTTAACCGGAATTATGCGGCAAGCACCACGCTCTTTTTGTTCCGGGCCTTCTGAGGCAGCCGTTTGCCTCTAGTAGAGGCATTGAGCTCGGCCAAGCGGCCTGTTACTCATGCCCAAGAGGCGATTTTTCGCCAACCAGTCTGAAAATATTACTTTTTTCCAATTTGAGGACATAGTAATCCATCGTTATTCAGGGAGTCAATCCAAACAGGAAGTCAAAAGGCGTCAAGTCTCCGTTTGCCCTTTGGAAACAGATATCATTCGATCCTGGACGATCCTTGGATGGACGATCCTTGGACATCCAGCAATTTCCGGAATTCCTTCTGTTGCCACATGCAACCGGTTCCGCCGTTGGCCGGCGATTCCCCCTCTCCCCCCGCCCGCTTTTTTCCTTGACAGGCCCGCCCTCCTCGATTATTTACAAGATCATTAACAATATTGCTAACAATATAATCCGGCAGTCGGAGGCCCTCATGAAACCCAACCCCTCACGCGTCAACCTCTGCGAATGCTGGGCCCGGGACGGGCTGCAGGGCGAGGCCGCCTTCATCCCCACCCAGGCCAAGATCGACATGATCGACCGCATGACCCGGGCCGGCTTTCGCCGGATCGAGGTGACCTCCTTCGCCCACCCCAAGCTGATTCCCCAGTTCGGCGACGGGATCGAGGTGCTCAAGGGCATCGAGCGGAACCCGGAAGCGACCTACATCGCCATCGTGCCCAACGACAAGGGCCTGGACCGCTTGCTGGACTGCTGCCAGGCCGGTTACGGGGTGGACGAGATCATGGCCATCCTGGCCGCCAGCGAGGACTACCTGCTGGCCGGGCTGAACCGGACCATGGACGAGGCCCGGGCGCCCCTGGGGGACATCGTCCGGCGGGCCCACCAGGCCGGCTTGAAGGTGACCGGCGTGATCGGCACGGCCTTTGGCTGCGCGTTGGCCGGGGAGGTGCCCGTCGAGCGGGTCGAGGAGCTGGCCGAATGGTATCTGGAGCAGGGCGCGGACCGGATCATGCTGGGGGACACCACGGGCGAGGCCAATCCGGCCCGGGTGCGGCGGGTCTATCGCCGGTTGCGGACCCGGTTTCCCGAGGTGGACTTCGTGGCCCATTTTCACGACACCCGGGGCCTGGGTCTGGCCAACACCCTGGCCGCCCTGGAGGAAGGCGTGGTCTTTCACGACGGGTCCCTGGGGGGGATCGGCGGGCAGCCGGCCACGCGCCGGCCCAAGTACCACGAAGGGTATTCGGGCAATGTCTGCACCGAGGACCTGGTCTTCATGCTCGAAGAGATGGGCATCCGGACCGGCCTGGATACCGAGTCGGTCATCGAGCTGGGCCTCGAGGCCGAGCGGGTCCTGGGCCGGGAGCTGCTGGGCCACGTGACCCGGAGCGGGCCGGCCCGAAGGCGGTCGGACCGGGTCCTGGCCGCGTCATTGCTGCGGCCGGGCCTAAAGATACGACCGGGGCTGTTTTTGATTTCCCCGGCTTCGTCCCGGTCCTTTGATTCCGAGGCGGCCCTGGCCGAACACATGATCCGGGCGGCCCTGTCCAAAAGCTGGCCATTGCCCGAAGGGCTGGCCGTGGTTATTTCGGGACTGGCCGGGCCGGAAAGCATTCCGGAGCGGGAAGTGGTCCTGACCCGGTTCACGGTCCTGTCCGTCGACGCAAGACAAGCCCGGGCGGACCTGGAATGTCTGAGCCAGACCTCGGACGGCGGGGTGTTTTTCCAGGGCCGTATCGGTCTGCTTTTTCCGGGTCCCGGGGGCCCGGCCCGGGAGGAAAACTCATGACGGTTGAAGACAGGCCGGAGCTGGTCTTTGCGGACCTGGGCCAGGGGCGGACCTTCCGTCCTTTCGAGATGCGGGTGACCGGCGATCTGGCGGCCGCGTACATGGACACGGTCGGAGATCGGAACCCTCTGTATTTCGACGCCGGGGCCGCCGGTCCGGGCGGGCCCATCGCGCCGCCGGGCCTGGCCGCGATCTACGCCCGCTCGTCCTATCTCCAGGACCATGCCATGCCTTCGGGCGGCGTCCTGGCCAAGCAGGAGTTCGAGTTTCTGGCCCCGGTCCGGGTCGGGGATACGCTCCGGGTTCAGGCCCGGGTCTTTGAAAGCTATCTGGACGACAAGGGGCGCAGACGGGTTCACTTTCTCATCGAGGCGGAAAACCAGGACGGGCGGCCGGTAACCACGATCCGCCTGTACGCCATCTGGCCCAAATAGGGGCGGGGAGGGAGCCGGCATGCCGGAATTCAGAGCGGGCGACGAACTCGAGACCATTGACAAGGACATCGACCAGGGACGGATCATGAAATGGGCCGAACTGTCAGGGGATTTCAACCGGCTGCACGTGGACCCGGAATTCGCGGGCCGGACCCGGTTCGGCGGGACCATCGCCCACGGGCCCATGTCCCTGGCCTTTCTCAACGAACTCATGACCCGCGTCTTCGGCCTGGCCTGGGCCTCGGCCGGGCGGCTGATCGAGGTCCGCTTCCGGGCCCCGGTCCGGCCGGGCGAGCGGGTGACCGTCGGCGGCCGGGTCCGGTCGGTCCGGGAGGAAGGCGGCCGGCGGGTGGCCGAATGCGAGGTCTTCGTGCGCAAGCCGGACGGGGAGGAGGCCGTGACCGGTCTGGCCGAAGCCCCCCTGGAAGGAGGCGGGTCATGAGCGGGAGAAAATCCGCGACGCGCATGTCCGCGGCCGAAGCCGTCGGGCGGATCGATCCGGCTCGCCGGGCGGCCCTGCCCCTGTGCTGCGGCCTGCCCCAGACCCTGGTCGAGGCCCTGGTCGCCGACCACCAGCGGCTTCGAGGCCTCGAAATCGTCAGCGGCCTTCAGATCGCCTATCCCTTTCTGGACGACAGCCTCGAGGGGGCCTTCACTTTCCGCACCTGGCAGTGCGCGCCGGCCATACGGAATCATCTTCAGACCGGCCTGGTCAAATACATCCCCATGCGCCAGGGGGACGCGGTCCGGGTCTTCGGTCCGGAGGGACCCTGGCCGGTGGATACGGTCCTGATCCAGGTCTCGCCCCCGGACCGGGCCGGGTACTGCTCCCTGGGCGTGTCCATCGGCCACGCCCTGCCCCTGGCCCGGCGGGCCGCTCTGGTCATCGCCGAGGTCAATCCCCGCATGCCCCGCGTTCCGGGCCGGAGCTTCATTCATCTGTCCGAGATCGACTGTCTGGTCGAGTCGGAGCGGGACCTGCTCGAGTTTCCCTCCGCCGGCCCTCCGGGGGACAAGGAAAAGGCCATCGGCGGCCGGGTGGCCGACCTGATCCCGGACGGGGCCACGCTCCAAATCGGACTGGGCGGCATTCCCGATTCGGTCATGGAATCCCTGAAGGACAAAAAGGACCTGCGGTTCTGGGCCATGGGCATCGACCGGATCGTGGACCTGGTCGAGGCCGGGGCGATCGAGCCCGGCGGCGAACCCAGGATCACCGTGACCGAGGTGCTGGGCAGCCGGCGGATTTTCGATTTCGTCCACGACAACCCCCTGGTCCGGGGCCTGCCTCTGCCCGAGGTCATCAACGCCCGGGAGGCCGGCCGCATTCGCAATTTCTGTTCCGTGCTTTCGGCCATCGAGATCGACCTGACCGGCCAGGTCAACGCGGAAACCATCAACGGCCGTCAGTTCAGCGCCATCGGCGGCAGCTTCGACTTCCTTCAGGGCGCCCTGTTCTCCCCGGGCGGCCGGTCCATCATCGCCTTGAACTCGACCACGCCCAACGCCAAGGTCTCGAGGATCGTGCCCCAGCTCCCGCCCGGGTCGGCCGTGACCACGCCGCGCCATTCGGTCCAGTTTGTCGTCACCGAGTACGGCACGGCCGAGCTGTGGGGGCGCTCGTTGGGCGAGCGGGCCCGGGCCCTGGCCGCCATCGCCCACCCGGACTTCCGCGAGGCACTCGAACGGGAGGCGGACCGTCTGTTCTGAACGGACCGGACCAAGGAGGTATGCACAACGTGTCGGACATGGAAAAAATCAAGGCGGAGACCGGACGCTGGGCGCGGGAACGCGACACCGACTCCCTGCCCGAGGCCCTCGACGAACTGGGCCGGCCGGTCAAGGTGGTCTACACCCCGGCGGACACGGCCCACATCGACTACCTCGAGCGCATCGGCCTTCCCGGCGAGTATCCTTTCACGCGGGGCGTATACCCGGGCATGTACCGGGTCCGCCCCTGGGCCATGCGGCTGTATTCCGGATTCGGCACGGCCGAGGACACCAACCGGCGCTGGAAGTATCTGCTCGAACAGGGCAACAACGGCGTGGCCTGCGCCTTCGACCTGCCCACCCAGCTCGGCCTGGACTCGGACGATCCCCTGGCCCGGGACGAGGTGGGGCGCCTGGGCGTGTCCATCGACTCCCTGGCCGACATGGAGGTCCTGTACGACGGCCTGCCCCTGGACCGGCTGATCAGTTCCTTCAACATCAACGCCCCGGCCGCCGTCATCCTGGCCATGTACGTGGCCGTGGGGGCCAAACGGGGCCTGCCGGCCGAAAAACTGGGCGGGACCCTGTCCAACGACATGCTCTGCGAATACGTCTCCCGGGGCATGTGGGCCTTTGCCGTGCCCGCGGCCTTGCGGCTGACCACGGACGTGGTCGAGTTCTGCACCCGGCGCATGCCCCGCTTCTATCCCTTCAACATCCGGGGCATCATCATGCGCGAGGCCGGGGCCTCCATGGTCCACGAGGCCGGGTTCGCTTTTGCCAATGCCTCGGCCTATATCCAGGCCGCCCTCGATAGGGGCCTGGCCGTGGACGAGTTCGCCGGCCGGATCAGCTTCTTTTTTTCGACCGGGACCCAGATTTTCGAGGAGGCGGCCCGGTACCGGGCGGCCCGGCGACTGTGGGCCCGGATGATGAAGGAGCGCTTCGGGGCCAAAAAGCCGGGCTCGATGCTCTTCCGCTTCACCGGCACGGTCGGGGGAAGCTTCTACCAGGCCCGGGAGCCGGAGAACAATCTGATTCGCGGGGCGTACGGACTTTTGGCCAACATCCTCGGCGGGGCCCAGGGCATGCTCCACCCGGCCTGGGACGAACCCTTCGCCATTCCCACCGAGGAATCGGCCCGCCTGGCCCTGCGCAC
>JAHJTB010000118.1 GCA_018830135.1 Pseudomonadota bacterium
ACTGTCCCTTCTGCCAGTTCACCCTGTCCGAAAAGGTGAGCCAACAGGGTCTTCGCCCCGTCCACATGATCGAACTGTGCAGAATGGCCGTCGGCGAACTGCAAGGGGAGGGTTGAGCAGATGGACAGGATTCTAACGGCGCTTCAGGAAATCGTGGGGGAGCGGTATGTATCCAACCAGCCGGAGGAACTCTGGTTCTACTCCCGGGACCCCGGCCTGACCCATCCCCAGCCGCCGGACTACGTGGTCGTCCCCAAAACACCGGAGCAGGTCCAGCGTATCGTTCAACTGGCCAATGAGAACAAGGTCGCCGTCGTGCCCATGGGCAATGGCATGGCCCTGACCGGCCTGGTGGTCCCCCGCCGCGGCGGGATCGTCATCGACATGAAACGGATGAACCGGATTCTGGAGGTCAATGAAAAGGCGCGCTACGTGGTGGTCGAGGGGGGCACATCCCAGGGGATGCTCAAGGCCCATCTGGAACGTCACTATCCTCATCTGAGGCACAGCATCCCCGACGCCCCGCCGGTGACGACCATTGCCGCCAACGTGGCCCTGCACGGACAGGGCCGGCTGACCCAGCAGTACGGCTTCAACTCGGACATGGTCACCGGTCTGGAAGTGGTGCTGCCCACGGGTGAAATCTGCCACATCGGCTCGTGCTGCATGTCGCCCTACTGGTTCTCCAAGGGCCCGACCATGCCCGATCTTTCCGGCCTCTTTCTCGGCTGGCTGGGCACGACCGGGATTTTCACCAAGGTCGGCCTCAAGCTTTACCCCAGGAAAAAGTTCCGGGACGTGGACGTTTTTGTCACCGACCGGGACGACCTGGTCCACGACATCGTTCTCAAGGTCACCCACACCGAGATGATCGAGGACCTGACCATCTGGTTTCAGCCCAAACCCCTGATGTTCAAAGGCAACAACCACATCACCATCTACACCACCGGTGATACGGAAGAAGAAATCGAGTTCAAGCGCCGCCTGCTCTGGAAGACGCTTCAGGAATACATCGACAGCAAGGACGGGGGCTTCATGTCCATCGTGCCGGCCATGAAACCGACCTTCATGGAGATGCCGCAGCGGGGCATCGCCGCCTTTGCCGACGTGCCCAAAGGGGGCGGGTTCGAGTACTCGGGGCCCATCACCCTGATCGAGCAGTTTCCCTTGTTCGCCCGGAAGATCAAGGAACTGGGGGCCAAGTACCAGGTGGTCTACGCCGGCACCGCCCGGGTCATCGACGTGGGACACGTCATGATGATGGGCATCTCATATGCCTTCAACCGGGCCGATCCGGACATGATGGAACGGGCCAGACGGGCGCTTCACGAGGCCGCCGAATACTCGATGGAACTGGGCGGGATTCCCTGGAAGCCCAACGTCGAGGAACAGAAGCTGGCCATGGAGAAAATCGAGCCCAACACCTTGAAGCTGATGAAAATGGTCAAGGACAACCTGGACCCGAACGGCATCATGAATCCGGGCAATTGGGAGGTGAGGTAATGCAGCACGCGGATATCGTCCATCGCTGTTTCCGTTGCGGCTACTGCAAGTTTCCCTTGGAATACCAGGATTTCAACTGCCCGCCCTATCGCCAGTACGGTTTCGACACCTACGCCGCCGGGGGACGGATGTGGCTGATGAACGCCTGGCTGAACAAGGAGATCAAGACCAGCGAGCGTCTGGCCCACATCCTGTACACCTGCGTGGCCTGCGGGAACTGCAAGGAGCAGTGTGTCTACAAGTTCAAGGACTTCCTCCTGGACATCTTTATCGAAGCCAAATCCGAAATGGTGCTCGAAGGCATGGTCCCGCCTCCGGTGCGTGATCTCTTCAAGGCGGTTTCCCTGAGCGGAAATCCCTACAAGGCCCCCCAGGAAGAACGGGGGCGCTGGGCCGAAGGCACGGGCATCCAGGAGTATGCCGGCCAGGAATACCTGTTCTACGTGGGCTGCGCCGGGTCCTTTGACGAAATCGGACAAAAAATGGCCCGTTCCGTGGGCGCCCTGCTGGTCGAGGCCGGCCTGTCCCTGGGGATCATGGGGCCCGATGAAACATGCGACGGCAACGACGTCAAGGCCATGGGCGAAACATGGCTCTTCAAGGAACTGGCCAAGAACAATATCAGCAAGTTCAACGAACGCCGCATCAAGCGCGTCATCACCCTGGACCCCCACGCGTTCAATGCCTTCCGGCATGACTATGCGCAACTGGGATCGCTGATCGAAACATGGCACTACAGCGAGATACTGGCCGGCCTGGTCAAGGAAAAGGCGCTGCCGGTTACCGGGTTGAAGGCCAAGGTCACCTATCACGATCCCTGCTACCTGGGCCGGTACAACCAGATATACAACGCCCCCCGGCAGGTCTTGCGCTCCATTCCCGGCCTCGAACTGGTGGAAATGGAAAGAAACGGCGTCAACTCGTTTTGCTGCGGCGGCGGAGGAGGGAACTTTTTCACCGACCTGCTGGGAGTGGGCGAGGACAGCGCGGCCCGGGTCCGGGTCCGGGAGGCCCGGGAAACCGGGGCCGACATCCTGGCCGTGGCCTGCCCGCTCTGCGCCAGGATGCTGACCGACGCCCTCAAGGCCGAGGAACTGGACTCGGATATGGAGGTGGTGGATATTGCCGAGATAGTAAGGCGGGCCCGTTAGCCGCGCCGCGCCGTTGCTTTTGACCGAGGGAAAACCGGGTTGAGGTTGCCCTGGAGGCCGGATGGTCCCAGCCTAAAACCGGATGGCTGCCATAATTGCCGCGGTTTCTAACCTTCCGCAAGGACGGCGGGCCGGGTCAGAGCCATTTCCTGTTGCGGAAGTAGCGCAGCATCCCCAGTCCGATCGCGAGCATGATCCCCAGCAGGGTCGGGTAGCCCCAGGGCCACCCCAGTTCAGGCATGTATTTGAAGTTCATGCCGTACAGACTGGTCAGAAAAGTCAGGGGAATGAAGATGGTGGCGATGATGGTCAGGACCTTCATGATCTCGTTCATCCGGTTGCTGATGCTGCTCATGTACAGGTCCATCAGGCCCGACAGGGTATCCCGCAGGTTCTCGGTGGAGTCGATGACCTGAATGACGTGGTCGTAAAGGTCCCGCAGGTAGGGCAGCGTCGTCCGATTGACCAGGTCGGTTTCGGCCCGGCCCAGGGCCCCGACCAGTTCACGGGTCGGCCAGACGGCCTTGCGCAGGGCCAGGGCCTCCTGTTTGAGATCGTACAAAAAGGGCAGGGTGTCGCCGTCCGGATCGGACAGCAGTTCGTCTTCGGCCTTTTCGATCTCCTCGCTCAGGGCCTCGAGTACGCCGAAATAGTGGTCCACCACCACGTCGAGCAGGGAGTAGGCCAGATAGTCGGACCCGACCTGCCGGATGCGCCCGCGTCCCTCCTGGACGCGCGTCAGGACGGTATGCAAGGGCGTCTTGTCGCTTTCCTGAAACGAAAGGACAAAGCGTTTTCCCAGGACCAGGCTGACCTGTTCGGCATGGAGCAGCGTTTCTTGGGCGTCGAAATAAAGCATCTTGGCCGCGATGAACAGATAATCGCCGAAGTCCTCGAGCTTGGGCCGCTGGTCCGTATTGAGCACGTCTTCAAGGACCAGGGGGTGAATGTCGAAGGCCTCTCCGACCCGGCGGACCACCTCGACGTCGTGGATGCCGCAGACCTGGACCCAGGTGATTTTCGAACTGTTCTTGCCCGCGATCATGGCCCGGACATCCGGGGCCACGCTCGTCAAAAACTCGGATTCGTCGTATTCGATCATGGTCACCGTGACCGGCCCTTCCCGTTCGGGTCCCACGTGAACCAGGGTGCCCGGCGGGAGAGCGGTCACGTCCGTCTGTTTCCTGGCTTTCTTGAATATCAATTTCAGACCTCCCGCTCTTTTTCCACACGGACCTCGAGGGGCGGGGCCGGACCGTCCTTGGGCAGGCCCATGTAGACCGTACGATGGGGGAAGGGTATCTCGATGCCTTGTTCGTCGAAGCGTTTCTTCATGCGGCGGTTGAATTCCCGGCCCACGGCCCACTGTCGCATGGGCTTGGTGGTCGCCCGGGCCCGGATGACCACGGCCGAGTCGTCGAACCGGTCCAGACCCAGGATTTCCAGCGGTGCGGTCATGTCCGGACCGAAGACCGGGTCGGCCTCCATTTCCGTTCCGATTTCCCTGAGGACCTCGATGACTTCGTCCACATCCTCGCGGTAGGCCACTCCCACGTCGAAGACGTACCGGGAAAAGCCCTTGGTCATGTTGGTCACGGTTTCCACGGCGCTGTTGGGGATGACGTGCACGTTGCCGGCCAGGTCTCGCAGCCTCAGGGCGCGCAGCCCGATCGACTCCACCAGGCCGCTCTTGTCGCCGACCGTGACCCAGTCGCCCACGTTCAGGATGTCCTGGAACAGGATGAACAGGCCGTTGATCACGTCCTTGACCAGGGACTGGGAACCCAGGCCCACGCCTAGGCCGACGATGCCGGCGCCGGCCAGGATCGGCTTGATGTCGATGCCCAGGCGGTCCAGGACCACGACCGCGCCCACGAAGCCGGTCAGGGCCTTGAGGGTCGTGTTGATCAGCGGCGCCAGGGTCTTGAGCTTCTGCCCGATCTCCTTGCCCTCCTCCTCGTGAAGCAGCCAGTCGGTGATGATCTGACTGCCGCCCATGACGGCCGATATCAGGACCAGGGTCACGAGAATGACCATGCCTCGGGCCAGGATCAGGGAGCCCGTGGAAGAAGCCAGAAGAACGCCCCAGGGCACGCCCCAGACGTAGGTCGCGATAATCAGGGCGGCCAGGAGGATGACCGTGCGCGTCAGCGCCTGCACGGCCCGCAGGTATCGATTCGCTTTCTCTTCCAGGCCGGGAAAACGAACACGAACCAGTTCGCCGACCGAAAACAGTTTTTTGAAGCCCAGGTCGTGGGTCGCCAGGACAACGACCAGGACCAGACCCACGATCACGGTCCCCAGCAGGCCGGAGAGCAGATAGTCGAAACCGGTCCTGAATTGGGCGAGTTGAAAGATAAAGGTGACCCAGATCAGAATCGAGGTCGGCCAGGCCCAGTAGCGCAGGGCCAGATGGAAGGCCAGACCCAGGCGCGATTTTTCCGCCTCCGGTTCGGCCGGGGGGGCGGTGTAACGCGCCCGCAACTCGCGGGCCCCCTGCATGATGAAAATCGTGACAATCAGGGGGAAGAGCAGGAACAGCCCGTTTTGAATCAGGACATAGGTCGGGCCGGTCAGGTCCAGCAGGGCGAAGCCCTGGCGGACCAGGAAATAAAAGGCCGTGTACCGGGCGAGACGGATCAGCCAGACGTACAGATAATTGGCGTTTTCATCCCTGAGCGGAATCAGCCGGACCGAGGCCCCCTCGGGTGAAAGCAGGGCCTGGGACAGGCCCGCGACCGCTTCGTACGAACACAGGATCACGAGCGCGATGATGACCAGGTTCCGGGCCAGGGGCAGGGCGGGCGTGAGGCCGTAAAGCATGAAAACAATCAGGAGCATGACCGCCCAGGGAACGGCCCGGCTCAGGAACCGAACGAGCGCGATACCCGCGACGCGCCAAAGCCCGGGCCTGACGAGAGGCGGTTCGGAAACGGTCCGACGGAGGAAGGAGAACGCGCCCAGGCCCGCCAGCATGCCGGCCAGGGTATACAGGGCGAGATAGCCCAGGGCGGTGCGGTTGGCGGGGTTGAGGAAAAAGACCGCCAAGTCCATTCCCTTTTCGGGCAGTCGGGCGAACTCCTGTCCCATGCGCCGGAACTGGTCCAGGGTCTGGTTGGCGAACCGGTCAAACGCGTCGAACAAACGCTCGAGGGTCCCCGTGGATTGGGCGGCTTTCTCGTCCGACCCGGCTTCCAGCTCCTGCAGTTGGATCAGCGTCTTGAGGTGTTTGACAAAGGTCCGGCGCGCGGTTTCGTCTTCCAGAAGCCGGACCAGGGTGCGCAGTTCCTCCGGCGAGGCCTGGACCACCGCGTCAGGCGACGGTTCGGTTTTCGGGGCGCACCAAGCCGGTCCGGCGGCCAGAATGGAAACCAGGAAAACCAGGCCAAGGATAGGGACGAACCGTTTCATATCTGTCTGCTCCATGGGGCCGGTTCCGGGACGCGGGCCCGGTCGGGTCGAGACCGGTTATAAGTGCCTTCAAAATCTTATCACATCGACGGCGATTGTCAAAAATCTCCCGGCCCATTCGACGCCTCCGTTCAACATTCCCTTTTGTTTGCAATTGACAGGCTACCGGAGGGGTGTGTACGATTACTATTGCGTGACAAGGAGATGTCGAAGGTCTTTCGGCCTGACGAGTTCAAACCAAGAGGGGGCAAAAGCGCCGAAATGCTCCGCAGCGACCGGGCGGAAGGGACGACCCGGGGTTGCGTAAGGGAGGAAGTCCTACGATTTCCTTATCAGGCGGCTCGGCCCAACCATACCCAACGGACAGGGACCCTCACGCGTCTTGACGACCCGGGGGCGGCCCCTGTCCGGTGATTTCAATATCGTGAAAAACGTCAGACGAGCCTCGGTCGTTCAACCCGATCCGACCGATGTCAAAGGGGAGGCGTCCACGTCTGGTGATCATTTTCGGACAGCCGGTTCGGCCCCGGCCAGCGAACGCAGGAAAAGGCAAGCGCCAGCCCGGTGCTGAATCATGAATTTAAATCCCAAGGAAAAACTGTCCGAAGAGGAAGTGGCCCAGGGCCTGCGGTACGTCCTGAAAGACGGAATCGCCAGCCAAGCCATGATGACCCTGACCGGCGGCGCCTTCCTGGTCAGCTTCGCCCTGGAACTCGGCGCTTCGAACGCCTTCATCGGTTATTTGGCGGCCCTCCCGCCTCTCTTGCAGTTCGTCCAACTATTCTGGCCCCCTGAATGAGCTGGACGGTTGCGTCAGCACTGAAGCGACGCACGAGCCCAGGGCCGATCTTCCGGCGATCATGAAACGGCCGGCTAAGATGAAAGGGCTTTCCGACGAGGTGCTGACGGAAAAGTACGAGTCCGCCCGAAGCGATGGACTTTTCGAGGGCGAAACAGGAGGTGCGCTCCAGGACCGTTTCAACGCCCTACTGGAAAAACGGTTCCGGGAGCGCTATTCCCATATCCCCGGACCGCTTTGGGAGCATGTCCGGCCCCCGGACTGGGCGGCCTTGCTGGTCGCTTCGGGAGGAAAAGGCGAACTCCGGGCCGCGTCCTCCCTTTCGCTCCGGGACCTGATTTCGGACCCGGACCAGCCCGCCGAGGGCGTGACCGGGCCCTCGGCCGCCCGGTACGAAACCCGGGGGCAGGCGGTCTATGTACCCCCGGACGACGCGACCGTACTGGGCCGTCCGCTCCGGTTTCCCGCCGTCCGGTACATACCCCCTCCTCCGGGACGGAGCGCCGCGGAAACGATCGAGGAACTGTTGGGGCGGGATCAAGGGAAGACGGTCCGTCTCGGGGAGCCCCTGGGGGGGGGCGGCATGCGCTGGGTCTACAAACACCCGCTGGACGCCGGACGGGTCATCAAGATTTACGATCCCGGTCTGATACAGAAGATCGTGGAAAAGGGCGAATTTAAAATCCCTGGCCCGGTCCTGACGGCCTATTTCATCCAGCGGGAACTCGGCGTCCAGGACTTTCTCCAAAACCTGCGCCTGGAGTTCACCCGCCGGCAATCACCCCCGCCTTATAAAATCTCGGCCATCGTCCCGGACCCGGCCCTGATCGAGCGGGGCGTCATGCTCCAGCCCTTTGTCAAAGGCATCTCCGTATGGAAAAAACTGCCCGGCAGGCTCACCTTGGAGCGTTTAAGAAATATGGATCGATTTTTCGAGCTGCATGAACTGGTGGACAAGGCCCTGTATCGGGCCGTGTTCAAGCGCTTCGACTTCCGGTTGAATACCCAGATCGTGGTGGACGGCCCCCGGGTCGAAGCCGGTCTGGACATGGGCGCTAATTGGAGCAACTTCTTCCTGGATGAGGCCGGCGTGCCCATTCTGATCGATTGGTGATCCGGTATGTTCAGCCCCGCCGTTGCCAGTCAAAGACCGTCCGGAGGTAAACCGCATTGAAACGCATTTTAAAAATTTCGGCCCGGGCCTGGGTTCTTGTCTGGGTTCTGTACTCGGTCCTGTTGCCGCAACATCCGGCCCGGGCCGAAGTATTCCCTTACAAAGGTCCGCAGCCCCGCTTTGTCTTTCTTTTTATCGGAGACGGCATGGGACTGGCCCAACGCGCGGCCGCGGAGTCATACCTGGCCGCAATCCAGGGCCGTGACCTGGAGCAGGTGCGACTCGAAATGAACCGTTTTCCGAACCAGGCACTGACGACCACCCGGGCGGTCGATCGATTTATTGGTGGCTCGGCCGCGGCCGCCACGGCCCTGGCCACCGGGTTCAACACCCGCATCGGGTACCTGGCCCTGGACCCGGATCACAAGCCCCGGGCGACCATCGCCGAAATGGCCCGGGACCAGGGCTTGAAAGTAGGTATCGTTTCGACCGTGTCCCTCGATCACGCGACCCCGGCCGCGTTCTACGCCCATGAGTCCAGTAGGGGCATGTATCACGAGATCGGCCACGACCTGGTCCAAAGCCGCTTCGACTTCCTTGCCGGCGGCGGATTTCTGGACCCCGCCGGCGTCCGGTCCTCGAATCCCCGGGGCGACGTCAGGGATGCCGCCCGACAGGCCGGGTACGCCATCGTCCGGGACAAGAAGTCCTTCACGGGCCTCCGGCCCGGCCGGGGCAGGGTCATTGCCATGAATCACCGGCTCACCGAACGGGGGGCCATACCTTATCTGATCGATCGAACTTCCGATGACCTCTCCCTGGCCGAGTTCACCCGTAAAGGCATCGAACTGCTCGAGAACCCCAAAGGCTTTTTCATGATGATCGAAGGGGGCAAGATCGACTGGGCCTGTCACGCCAATGACGCCCGCACGGCCATTGACGAGGTCCTGGACTTCGACCTGGCGGTCAAGGTGGCCGTCCGGTTCATGGAAAAACACCCCCATGATACCCTCATCGTGGTCACGGGCGACCACGAAACCGGCGGGATGTCCCTGGGGTCCGCCAGCACCCGAACCCAGACCCGGTTCGAAATCCTGCAAGGTCAGGCCGTCTCCTTCAAAGCCTTTGAAGAGGACGTCCGGGGATTCAGAAGGATGGGGACCTCTTTTGAAGACGCCATGCAGCTCGTTCGGCAACGGTTCGGCTTGGACGGGGGCGACCTGTCCGAGACGGACCGGGCGGAACTGCGGGAGGCTTTTCAGAAAAGCATGGACGGGGAAAAGCACCACTCCAACGGTCCCGACTACCTGCGCTATGGCGAGTGCGAACCGTTCTGCGCCATGGCTGTTCGGGTCCTCAACCACCAGGCGGGCATCGGCTGGACCTCGTACAACCATACCGGCATACCCGTGGTGACTTCGGCCCTGGGCACCGGCGCCGGGCTTTTCAACGGGTACTACCCAAACAAGGACGTCGCCTGGAAGATCATGTCCATCATGGGCCTGAAGAAAGCCTCCCGACCGGCCCGTTAGGATCGGTTCGCCCGGGGCCGGGCGGCGGTCGGGATCAGGCCCGATTTTGCCCGGCCAGAACCCGTCCCAGGCGGCGGGCCTCGTCCAACAGGCCCCCGTTTTCCCCGGCCGGCTCCAGGTGACTGTTGGCCTGGACGATCCGGCCGACTTCCTTGCAGCCCAGCCCCCCGGCGGTCATGCCGGCCAGCCAGCGCACGGTCCGGTCGAAGCGTTCCGGCTCGGGGTGTCCCTGGGAAGTGATCAGGACGAAAGGCTTGCCCGGGGGCAGGGCCGAATCGTACCCTCCGTCATCCCGGGTGATGTAAAAGGAATATATACGGTCCACCAGCATCTTCATCTGCCCGGTGACATGGTACATGTAAATCGGACTGCCGATGACCAGACCGTCAGCCGTCTTCATCTCCTCAAGAAAGGGACTCAGGTCGTCCTTCTGGGCGCAGAACCCCGGATTCTTCCGGCAGGTCAGGCAGCCCATGCAGCCCTTGAGGTTGATGTCGTGCAGGCGGACTTCGGCGGTTTCAGCACCCGATTCGCGAGCGCCCTCGAGCACGGCCCCGATCAGGGCCGTCGTGTTGCCGGTTTTTCGCGGACTGCCATTGAAGGCCAGAATCTTCATCGCTTGGACTCCTTCATGTTGTCTTTGGAACGAGGACTCACATTATAGACAAACCGCCGCCCCGTCAAGGCCGTCCGGGCCTGACGGGACGGGGTCATCAATCCAGTCCCGATCCCTGATTCAATGGCCGCAAGAGCAGCTCGAACAGGTGGCCCCGGAACCGTCCCGGTCCTCCGGCGAGCCGGACGGGCTTTCGGCATGCTCATCAGGCGCCCCCGGACCGAACCGGGCCTTCAGGCTGCGATAGACCGGCCGGATCGAAAGG
>JAHJTB010000119.1 GCA_018830135.1 Pseudomonadota bacterium
AAATATTTTGGACCGCCAGTCGCCCCGCAACCGGCGCATTGCCGAGGCATTTGCCAAATGCGGCCTGGTCGAACGTTCCGGACAAGGCATGAACCTCATGTTCGAACAGAGCATCCGCCAGGGAAAAGCCGTGCCGGATTTCGCCGGAACCGACGAGCACACGGTATTTCTCACCTTATCCGGCGAGGTCCAGGATCCTCGTTTTGTTCGTTTTTTGGAAAAAGTCGGCCAGGAAACGCTGGCCTCTTTCACGACCCAGGATTTTCTGGCGCTTGATTCCATCCATAGGGAACTCCCCATACCGGACCACCTTCGCCAACGCCTGCCTCGGCTTGTGGACCTGGGCCTGGTCGAGCGAGTCGGCAAGGGTAGAGGGACCCGATATATCTTGAGCCGGAAATTTCATGCGATGCTCGGGCAAAGGGGGGCTTACACCCGCCGTCGCGGGTTGGACAAGGAAGCCAACAAGGCGCTGTTGTTACAACACATAAGAGAAAACACCGACAAAGGGACCAAAATGGCGGACCTGCTGCAAGTGCTCCCCTCACATAGCAGGCAGCAGGTTAAGTCTTTGATTCAGCAGCTAAAAAATGAAGGGTTGATCATCAACCGGGGGACGACCAGTGCGGCACGTTGGTTTTTGGCTGAAAAGTAAAAACCAAGGTTAATCCAAGTTTGACCCAAGTTGATGAAGGGGCATTTTGAAAAAGGTCCTATATCCAAGAGGTTAATCCGATTGTCCCCTTCGGGTGATAAAACGAGATTAAAACCAACTCCAAAACGCAATTCGGGTGCGGTGGATGACCGGCAAGAAAAAACCGATCGAAGTCGCCTTGCCCCTGGAGGCCACCGACAAGGAATCCGCGCGCGAAAAATCCATCCGCCACGGGCGCCCGGGCACGCTCCATCCCTCGTGGGCCCGCCGGCCGCCGGCGGCGCGCCGGGCTGAACGCTGGTTCAAGCCAGTCAGGCATGATGCGGAAACAAAGGTGTTGTCATGAACCCTGAAGAACTGGCCCGTTACCAGCAGGAGGAGTCTGTACCTGCCTTGTATTCCTTTGCAATGCAATGCCGGCGGCGATTCCTTCGCTCGGCCGACCTGGTTGGAATGCGCGGCCCTGTTATTGAAAATCTGCGTCAGCTGGGTGTTCGGGAACCGATGGAGCTCAGACTTTTAATTCCGGCCTGGCGCTGTCTGTGTGAACGGTATCTGTCCGAGCGGTATGATCGCCAAATGACTCTCTTTGAAGATTTTTACACTCACGTCCAAAAGGACTGGGAATGCTTCGTCTATCATGAAGTCCTGCCGAATCTGCTACTCGATGACGAGCTGGTTCGCAATGTCTTGCGAGCGATCGGCGGGCTGCCATCCAAGTCGCCGGAGGAGGCCGCTTCCATGGTGCATCATTATATTTCCGAATTGGCTTTTCCGGGCTCGCCGCAACCATGGGACCCGGAGGAGGGGCAGGGTTGACCGGCATGAAAACGGGAAAGAAACTGATCGAAGTCGCCTTGCCCCTGGAGGCCATCAACAAGGAATCCGCGCGGGAAAAATCCATCCGTCACGGACACCCGAGCACGCTCCATCTCTGGTGGGCCCGCCGGCCGCTGGCCGCCTGTCGCGCCGTCCTGTTCGCCCAACTGGTGGACGACCCGTCCTCCGATCCGGCCTACCGAAATCCTGACGGCAGCGTGGACGAAGAACGGGCCGGAATCAAACGGGCCGAATTGTTCAACCTGATCGAGGACCTGGTCAGGTGGGAAAACACCAACAACCCGGCCGTGATTGACAGGGCGCGGGCCGAAATCGCCCGCTGTGTCGCCTCCCGAAAGATTGAACTGGGCGAACTGCAAAAAGGAACAATGATTTTCGGCCCCGAAGAAGGCGAGGCCCATCCCGACGGCCCGCTGCCCAAGGACGGCCGGTTTACCGCATGGCAGGTCATTTGCCGTACGGCCCCCCCGAAGGCGGTCAATCATTTTCTGGCCGAGTACGCGCCGCCGGTCCTCGACCCCTTTGCGGGCGGCGGGTCTATTCCCCTGGAGGCGCAGCGGCTTGGTCTCCGGGCGCATGCATCGGACCTGAACCCGGTGGCGGTCCTTATCAACAAGGCCCTCATCGAAATCCCTCCTAAGTTTGCGGGCATGCCGCCGGTGAACCATGAAAGCCGCTCCAACTCCCTGGAACCCCTGGGAGCGCGGGCATCCTGCCCGCAATCTCCTTTTTCCCCATCCATCCCCAAGGATCATAAAGAATGGTACTCCCGCGGCTACCTGCCCCATTTCGATCACCCCGATTTGATCCAAACCATCACCTTCCGTCTGTATGATTCCGTTCCCTCCAGTCTGATCCAGAACTGGCAGGATGAGCTCAATTTAACGCAAAATGCCGCCGCCGACCCTCGCCGACTTGCCACCCTACGGGAAAGGATCGCCAAGTATGAGGACGCCGGTCATGGAGCCTGTTTTTTGAAAAACGAAAATATTGCCGCAATGGTGGAAAAAGCTTTCCTGCATTTTAACGATGAGCGGTATCGCTTGCTCGCCTGGGTCGTCATGCCGAACCATGTCCATGTAATGATCGAAGCCCTGCCGGGCTGGCCTTTGAAAGATATCATCCACTCCTGGAAGTCCTACACCGCAAACCAAGCCAATCAAATCCTGAATAGGTCCGGTCCTTTCTGGAGCCCGGATTTTTTTGATCGATTCATCCGGGATGAAAGACATTTTTTGGCCGCGAAGGAATATATCGAAAACAATCCTGTGAAGGCTGGATTATGCAGCAGGCCGGAGGAATGGCCTTTTTCCAGCGCCAGGCGAAGCGCCGCTCCTGGGAATGTCACTCCTGGGAACGCGAGCATCCTGCTCGCACAAAAACAAGAAAATGCGACCAAGATGGTCGCGCTCCCAGGGAAGGCCCCAGGCGGAACGGGGTTTTGGACGGGGGCAACCGGATTGGCTGAGGATGTCCGGTACTACGGCCAGTGGATGCGCGACGCGGCGGAAAAGCGCATCGGCCACCTCTACCCCAAGGTCATGGTCACCAAAGAAATGACCAAGGACCGGCCGGACCTGAAACCGCATGTCGGGCAGGAATTGACCGTCATCGCCTGGCTGTGGGCGAGGACGGTACCCAGCCCCGATCCCTCTGTCGGCGGAAATCATGTTCCGCTGGTGCGGTCTTTCTGGCTGAGTAAAAAGAAAGGCAAAGAGGCCTATGTTCAGCCCATTGTGGATCGGGCGCAAGGGACGTATGAATTCAAGGAAAAGGTGGGTAAGCTAAAGGATGGGTTTGACCCGGACTATGGCACAGTCGTCCGCACAGGTGCCCGTTGCCTGATCAGCGACTCGCAAATTCCCTTCGATCACGCCCGTGAAGCGGGCAAACGTGGCGAAATGAAAACGCGCCTCATGGCAATCGTATGCGAGGGCACGCGAGGACGTGTTTATCTATCACCTGATGAAATACACGAAGAAACTGCTGATTGCGGGTTACCCTCAGATTACCCCATTTCGAATATCCCACAACAGGCATTAGGGTTCCGCGTACAGCTTTATGGCATGGATCAGCACTGGAAACTCTTCACCCCCCGCCAGCTTACCGCATTAACGACGTTCAGCGATCTGGTCTCGGAAGCGCGGGACCAGGTTCTGCAAGACGCAACAGCCGCTGGAACATTGCCGGATGATAACCGTCCCCTCGCCGAAGGCGGGCTTGGGCCGCAGGCTTATGCGGATGCCGTGGCGACGTATTTGGCGTTTGGCTTAAGTCGAGCCTCAGACTATTGGTCAGGTAATGCGACATGGGAACCGGGTGGTCAATTCATTGGGCACACATTCACCAAACAAGCGTTGCCCATGGTGTGGGATTTTGCCGAATCCAACCCATTTTCTGAAGGATCAGGTATTCTGGCCCCCTGAATGAGCTGGACGGTTGTTAGTGTAAATTTGGCCTCTGCGATCAACGGCCTCTTCGGCGAAGCCGAAGAGGGCAGTGATTGCAGAGGAAAGCGGATTAGGGTATCTCCAAACCAAGGAGGTTCCTTATGCCAGTAAAGCGATTGTCAGACACGGACAAGGTTCAGGCCGTTATGGACCTGCTCCAAGGTAAAGGAAGTCTTGCCGAGATCTGCACCCGGTATGGGATCAGCCAGACGTATCTCTATAAGCTCCGAGACCGGGCATTGGATGCGGTCAAGACTGCGGTAGGCAACGGGCGGAAAAGTAGTTTGAGCCGGGAGCAGCAGCTCGAAGCGGAATTGAGCAAGGCCAAGGAGTTCATTGGAGACCAGGCCTTGGTCATCGAGGTACTAAAAAAAAACAGATAGGTCCGGATGACGTGAGGCATCTACACCAAAAAGGTATCAGCTACGGGCGTTTGAGCCGGATTGTCTCTATGCCCAAATCGACGCTGGCGGCTATGACTCGGCCCCAAGAGGGCCGAGAGCGCCGAACCCCGGCAAAGACCTCCGGTGAAGCGGCCTTGAGGCTTTGGATTCGATTACTTAAAGAAATCAAGCCGACTTGGGGAATTCGTCGGGTCAGGGCCTGGATTCGAAAAGTTTTAGAGATGCCCATCGGCCGGAAACGCACGGCCCGCCTGCTTCGAGAAGAAGGCCTGCTGTGTCCTCGGATCAAAAAACGGGCGCATCGGAATCAAAGTCCCCGACAAGAAGCGACCCGGCCAAACCAGGTCTGGGCCATGGATATGACTCAATTTGTCCTCACCGACAGCACCCGGGTATTCTTGATGATCGTCCTGGATATCTTCCTGCGCCGTATCGTCGGCTTTCATCTCTCCACCAGGTGCCGGGCCCAGGAATGGCTTGAAGCCCTTGATATGGCGGTCTTGGCCGAATTTCCCGAAGGCGTCAGGGGCCAGGGACTGACCTTGCGGCTCGATAACGGATGCCAGCCCACGAGCGGCGCTTTTCAGGATGCCTTGAGAACCCTCGAAATCACCCCGGAATGGACCGGCTACAACAGCCCGAAACAGAATGCCCACGTCGAGAGGGTCATTGGTACGCTTAAGGCCGATTGGCTTTGGATCGAGGAATGCGACACCTTTGTGCAAGCCCAAGACTTGGTCAACCGTGCCATTGCCGAATATAACGAAGAACATCCGCATTCAGCCCTCGGCTTCCTTAGTCCAAATGAATTTCGAACGCTGTGGAATAACAGCCAGGGGCGGATTACACAAGCAAACAAAACGGAGGTTGCCCTAAAAGCCGCTTAATTCCGTCTTGACATCCCGGGGACAGTACAGGTCGGGACTGAATAAAAATGGGGCGACAGCTTGGCCGAGCTGCCGCCCCGAATCATTACGGGGGCATTGCAGCCCCTCACACAGTGAAGAGTATGATAATCACTTTTTGGGTTTCGATCAAGGAAATAGAAGAGCAAGGC
>JAHJTB010000120.1 GCA_018830135.1 Pseudomonadota bacterium
CACCAGCTCTTGTAGCGGACCGAAGAATGAACGCATTATATGGTATTCCAGCCAAATTTGCAAGAAAATTCGGCTGGATGCCCCTAAGTCCCATCTGGCCCGACTAAAATGGCGTCAGGCCTGTGAACGGTTACAAATCTTGTAACCGATGGTTCCTTTTTGGCTCTTAAGCGGCGGACCTGCTAACTGGTGACGACACCCGGTTAACGGATTGAAAGTATAATCATTTCGGCTGAAAAGCCAAACCTGGCCGGAAAAGGAACGGAGGTCTTATGATCGGAACGGTTCAGAAACCCATGACGGAAATTTTGGATGCCCTGGAGGCTTACGACCAGCTAGTGGTCGTCGGCTGTGATGGATGCGCCAAGGCCTGCCAGACCGGCGGTACAGATCAGGTGGCGGAAATGGCCCGGAACCTGAGTCAGGCCGGCAAGACGGTGTTGCTGGAGGTCACCCCGGAACGGACCTGTTACATGGAGAAGACCCGGCATGCGCTGGACCCGCACGTCGAAACCCTGGGCCGGGCCCAGGCCCTGCTGGTCCTGGGTTGTGGGGGGGCGGCCCAGATCACTCGCCAGGTGAGCGAGGACTACGGGCTGACCGTGCCGATCAAGATCGGCCTGAATTCGATCGGCCACCTGGATACCCTCAAGGGCGGGGTTCTGGCCCTGGAGCAGTGCCAGGAATGCGGCGACTGCGTCCTGAACGAGACCGGAGGCATCTGTCCGGTGACTAAATGCGCCAAGAGCCTGCTCAACGGTCCTTGCGGCGGTTCGGAGAACGGCAGGTGCGAAGTGGACCCGGAGCGGGACTGCGCCTGGGTCCTGATTTACAACCGGATTGCCGCTTTGGGGGAACTCGATCGACTGCTCCGGTTTGTCGAACCCAAGGACTATGGAAAAATGTCCAAACCGCGCACGCTGTACCTGGCCGAAGGGAGGGTCTCATGAAACTGACGGAGCATTTCCAACAAGGGGAATACGTGTATACCAGCGAACTGGGACCGGTCAAGGGCTGCCTGCGGCCCGTGGATGGCGACGGGGATTCCGACCTGGTGCGTGAGGCCGGACTGGCCGAAGGGACCGTTCACGCCTTCAACGTGACCGACAACCAGGGTGCGGTCATGCGGCTGGGCTCTCTGGCCGCCTCGGTTCTGCTCAAGCAAAACGGTTTCGAACCGGTGTTCCAGGTCACCTGCCGGGATCGCAACCGGATCGCCCTTCAATCCGACCTGCTCAACGCATGCAGCCTGGGCATCGACAACGTGCTGCTTCTGACCGGCGACTACACCAAGCTGGGAGACCACAAGTCGGCCAAGAGCGTTTTTGACCTCGATTCGGTCCAACTGGTCAAGATCGCCAAGGGCCTGAACGAAGGTCGGGACATGATGGGCCACCGCCTCAGCCGGCCCACGAATCTGTGCCTGGGGGCGGTGGTCAATCCCAACTTCGAACCACTGGACCTTCAGGTCATGAAGATGGAGAAAAAGATCGAGGCCGGGGCCGAGTTCTTTCAATCCCAGGCCGTGTACGATCCGAAGGTCTGGGAGCGGTTCATCCGAAAGGCTGAAGGGTTCGGGGTGCCGATCATGTACGGCCACGTGGTGGTCAAGTCCCCCCGGGCGGCCCGGTACATGAACGAGCACGTTTCAGGCATCCGGGTCCCGGAGTGGATCGAACAGGAAATGGCCCGTGTGCCCAGGGAGCAATACAAGGAAAAGGCCTTCGAGATCACGCTCCGTCTGGTCAAGGAGATCGGTCCGATGGCCCAGGGCATTCATTTCATGCCCCTGGGATGGTCCGATATCGTGCCCCGGGTCATTCAGGCCGCCGGCGACCTCAAGCCCATGAACCGGGCCGCCAACGCCGCCTGATATTCAGGGGTGGTTCCGATTGAACATGCAGGGCGGGCGCATTCCCTGGGGCTTGCCGCGAGGAGCTTCAATGTCGCCGGGGGGCGGGAGAACCCGCCTCCCGGGCCCCGGTCGGCCCGCCTAAATCAATACCGCCTGGAGCCGCAAAACGGCGTATATCAAAACCGCGATACCCCAGTACAAAAAAAGCCCCCAATAGATGGTGTAATAAACCAGGGGGCCGCATTGGGGGTAGACGTATTCCCGCTCGGAAAACCACAGGATGACGCTGATATAGGCGGATATGGCCCCGGAGGCCGCCCAGAGGGCGTAGCCCCAGAGCGTACCCCGGGCCGCGCCGATGCTGCCGGCCAGAATCAGGGGCAGGAATAGGAGGAGATCGGCCCAGGCCATGCCCAGGGCCGTGCGGACATGAGTCCGGTCCCGCCAGTCTTCCCCCTTCCCGATCAGGAAGTCCTTGGTTTTTTGGGATTGTGGGTTCAAGACCATCATGGTCTGACCGGCCAGGAGCACCAGAAATTCGAGCAGACCGATCGCAATGAGCACCCAGGTGACAATCGTGGGTTCGAGCATGTCGGACCTCCTGGCCGATCGGGTTCATGGATCGGTCTTCCGAAGATCAGTCGGGATTGACGGCCTTTTCGTCCAAGACTCCGGCCGGGTCGCCGGACGGACCGGTGGCCCTGGAATGTCCTTTCGAGACCACTGTTCGGTTTTTTCCTTCGGCCTTGGCCCGGTACAGGGCCTGGTCGGCCCGTTGAAAAAGCGAGGTGGGGGTTTCCTCGCCGGTCGCCTCGGCTACGCCCAGGCTGACCGTGACCGAGACCGGGTCGCCGGAACCCGAACGCAGGGTGTTTGCGGCCAACTGGCTCCGGATGCGTTCCGCCACCTCCCGGGCCTGCAAGGAAGAGGCCCCGGGCAGGACGATCACGAACTCCTCGCCGCCGTACCGGCAGGCCCGGTCTGCTTCCCGGATGCTGTCTCGAATGACGCCGGCCAGGGCTTTCAGGACCCGATCGCCGAAATCGTGTCCATAGGAGTCGTTGACCTGTTTGAAGTCGTCCAGGTCCATCAGGATAAGGGACAGGCGGGCGCCGGCCAGTCGGGAACGTTGGATTTCAAGGGCGAGCCGGTTTTGGAAGTAACGCTTGTTGAAAAGACCGGTCAGACCGTCGGTCACGCTCAGAATCAAAAGGCGGCGTTCCCGATCGAGAAGGTGTTCTTTTTCCCGCCGCAGGGCTTTGATCCGGTCGGCCAGAGCCAGGGAAAGCAGGGCCGCTTCCAGGGAGGAGGCGGCCGGAAAGCAGTAGGTGACCCACTCGGTCTGAGCCAGCAGGCCCAGTCCCCGCAAGGACCATACGACCATGGACGCCGCCAGGGTCAGCCAGGCCAGAAGAAAGAACCCGGCCGCCCGGAAGCCTTGCCGCAATCGGATCGCTCCGGCCAGGATGGCCGTGGGGGGAAACAGCACGCCGGCCGTACCGCCCAGGATTTGGGCGGCCATCAGATGGCCGATCGTGCCCAGGAATATCCAGATGATGGCCACGACGGCATATCCCAGCAAGAGGCGGTCCATCCAGCGCGCATTGCCCGGCGTGTCCAGGAAGGCCCGGCAGAACAGCGAGGCGAACAGCAGGATCGATCCGCTGAAGGTGTACAGCAGCCCCCCGAAATCGAGGGGGCTCAGGCCGGTCAGAACGATAAGCTGGCCGTAGGAGCCGAACTGGTAGCTGAGCGTGGCCGCGATGTAGAGGATGTAAAACAGGTAGGCCTGTTCCCGCAAGGACAGGTAGATGAAGGTGTTGTAGAAAATCATGGCCAGCAGGACGCCGTAGAGTATCCCGAAAACGAAAAAGTCCTTGACGACGTCACGCTGGAACCGGGTCAGGGAAACGACTCGTAGCGAAAAGTTCAAAGGCGGTCCCAGGGTGGCCAGGCGAAGGTAAAAATATCGGTCTCGGTCCAGTCGCTCCGGCAGTTGGAAAATCGAACTGCGTGAAAACAGTCCCTGGCCGGCCGCGAGATCGGCGGTATGGGCCTCGATGCGGCGCCATCCGCCGCCAGGCCTGTTGGCGTTTCCGGAAGGGACGGGCGCCCACAGGACCAGCTTGGGTATCCAGGCCCGGTCCGCTTCGAGAAGGTAAGGCGGGGCAGGGGCGGAGGGGGCGGCGGCCAGCCGGGGAAGTCCGGACCCGCTGAGCTTGAAGCGCACCCAGAAGACCGAGGTCAAGACGCCCAGGTTCAAGGTCCGGCCGGGGAGCCGGACGAAGCGGGTCTGAAAAAGGCCGGAGGACAAGTCCGGAAAAGTCACCTGACCGGAAGGGTCTTCGAACAACTCGAATCGTGGATGAATGACGTCCGGGGCGCCCCAAACCGGGCCCGCCAGGGCGAATAAAAAAAGAATCGGTCCGATCGGAATGAAGCCGAAGCGATAAGCCAACCTTTTGCGAACGATGGATGCCAATCGGTTCAAAGTCGGACTCCGCGTTCAAGGCCGGTGATCGCGGCGGATTCGATTCAGCCATCCGGACGAACCGCGGTCCGTTCCGTCCGGATGGCCCCCGAGGGGCCGGTCGGGGCGAACGGGCAACGCAGGGTGTTTCCTTTACGCGATGGAGCCGGGCTCCGGGTCCGCGTGTCGCGATGAAAAGGTATCACGTCACGTTACTATTTCGATGTGACCATTTCAAGACAAATGGCGCCCCGTCTGTTTTTCGCCGACACGCATTCACATGACCCGGCCGCACCTGTATAATGAGCATCGAATTTGAACAAGGTCAAAAAGAGGTGCCCATGTACGATTTCGAGAAGGGCCGGATCAAGCTGATCCGGGGTGGAAGATATCCCCAGTGCCACAGCCTGTTCATCGATGACGGGATGCGGGTCCTGATCGACGCCGCCAGCAACGAGGATGTGCTGCTGGCCCTCAAGGACCAGGGACCGGTCCACGTGCTGATCAACTCCCATGCCCATGAGGACCACCTGCTATACAATCATCGTTTCGAGTCTTCGGAATTCTGGGTCCACGAAAAGGACGCCCACGCTTTCGAGGACGTCGAGAACCTGGTTGACTGCTACGGCGAAATGGATGACACGGCACGGCAAGGCTGGATCGACTTCCTGCTGGGCCCTTGTCATTACCGGGCCCGGAAGGCGGACCGGCTGATCGAGGGCGGGGAGGTCATGGAACTGGGAACGGTCCGGATGGAGGTCGTTCACACGCCGGGCCACACGCCCGGCCACTGCGCCTTTTATTTTCCCCAGGAGAAGGTGCTTTTCACGGGCGACCTGGACCTGGTCAAGGCGGGCCCGTACTATGGCGACCTGGATTCAAGCCTGGAAGATACCATCACTTCCATTGAACGGCTCAAGTCGTATCCCTGCGACGTCTATCTGACGGGGCACGGCAAGGGCGTTTTCGAAGGGGACCCGGTATACCTGGACCGCTACCAGGACTGCATCCGGCAGCGCGAAGCGGCTTTGATGGACTACCTGGCCGGGGCGCCGCGAACCCTTGACGAGATCACGGACCAGGGCATCATCTACGGTCCGAAAAAGGAAGTCGGAGGAATCTGGGACCTGGCCATGTCGGAACGGGCCATGATGCTCAAACACCTGGACTTTCTGCGGGCGCGCGGTCGCGTCCGCCGGGACGGCGAGCACTACGTACTGGACTCCTGACGGATGGCCGCGGGCAGGGCGGGTGACGGGAACCGATTCAAGGTTCCGCCGCCGCCCCTTGTCGCCCGAGGTCGGTCGAGAATGGTATCAGCCTGATCGACCTAGTGGTCGGCCATGGCCCCGAGTATGGCCTGCCAGCCTTCGCTCAAGGCGTCCTCGTGGTTTCGCGTGGTCAGGCCGATGCGCATGGCCCGTTTGGAGTACTTGATGGCGGCCGTTGGCCACTGGGCAATCTTGTTGGCCATTTCCAAGGCGGCCTCCATGAGTTTTTCGTGGGGCGCCACCTTGTTGACCAGACCCATGCGGTAGCCTTCCTCCGCGCTGATCTGGTCGCAGGTGAACAGCAGTTCGTTGGCCAGATGGCGGCCGATCACGGCGGGCAGAATGGTGAAGGCGCCGTAGCACAGACCACCGATCCGGGGGCCGATAAATCCGAGGACCGCATTGTCCGAGGCCACGATCAGGTCGCACAGCAAGGCCTGCTGCATGGCGTCGCCCAGGGTGTAACCGTGGACCGCGGCAATGGTCGGCTTGTCCAGGGTGAAGAGCAGTTCCTCCTCTTTCAGGTTCGCGAATTCCGGCATGTTTTCCAGCGGGTCGTTGTTGTCATGCCCGGCCGAAAAGGCCCGTCCGGCCCCGGTCAGGATCACGACCTTGATGTCGTCGTCGGCTTCCATTTCGGAAAGGGCGTCGACCAACTCCTTCTTCATTTCCAGGTTCATGGCGTTCAACTTGTCGGGCCGGTTCATGGTGATGATCCCCACCGGGGCCTTTTTTTCATAAAGAATGGTCTGGTACGTCTGCATGGTTGATCTCCTGTCGGCAAAATGTTGGGCCTGTGTCTTTCGATGGTCGCGGTGAAAGTCCACGCCGTTATAAACTCATCCCCATGAGGTCCAGTCAAGTGAAAAAGCACGGCCGGTCTTACGCCCGAAGGCCCTGGACCGATACACCATTCACCACGTTCAGGGGCGGGCCGCCGGAGGAACGGGCACGTTTCCAAGGTCCGGGATTCCATGCAAAGGAGAATCGGTGTGGATATAATGGGAAGAGAATCGAAAAGGCGGGATAATTTCTATCGAGGTGTACGGCCGTTGCCCCGATCGGTTCGATCAATTGCGGAAATGCCTGGAGGGACCGGAAATCATGAAGCCAAGGGCCGCGGGCTGGCTGGTCCTGGGGTTGTTTATCTGGCTCAGCGCCTTGTCCTGCGGCGGAGAACAGGGGGGAGAGGTGGGCTTGATCGAGGGAAAGCTGAAACCATGTCCCGGCCGGCCGAACTGTGTCTGCAGTGAGTATCCGGGCCAGGCCTCGTGGATCGCCCCGCTGTCATTCGAAGGTGATCCGAAGGCCGCCTGGCAACGCCTCGGCCTGATCGTCAAGGACATGGGCGGACGGGTGGAACAGGCGAACGAGGATTATTTCCGGGCGACTTTCAGGAGCCGGGTGTTCCGTTTTATCGACGACGCGGAGTTCCGGCTGGAGGCCGGGAGCGGGCTCATTCACGTTCGTTCCGCTTCGCGCGTCGGTTATTCGGATTTCGGGGTGAACCGAAAGCGGGTCCGGACACTGCGCGCCCGGTTCGAGGGATGAAGGGACCGCCCGAACCCCCGGGTGTTTCTTGTCGACGACAGCGGTTGCCGGGGGGTGATTGATGATTGACCGCCCCGGACATGAATGGCAGAATAGGGCGGATCGCCGAAGCCGGAAAGCGGTCCCGGTATACGCTTCGTGGCGTTTGCGGGGAGCGGATATGCTTGGAGGAGTAAAAAATGAACGGTTCGATCTGGCGGCTGTCCATGGCCGCCGCCCTGGTCTTTCTTTTGTTCGCGTCGGGACAGGCGCTCGCGGACAACGCCATGAGTTGCGGTCAGAAACTGGTCATGGTCGGAGACACCAAGACCGATGTCCTGAGCAAGTGCGGTCCACCGGATTACCAGGAAATGCTCGGCGTTGAAAAAACCGAAGACACGGTCGTCAAGATCGAGCAATGGCAATACGATTTCGGCCCGCGCAACCTGATCCGGATTCTGACCTTCAAGGCCGGGCGATTGGCCACCATCGAACTCGGGCCGTACGGCAGGAAGACGACGGATCGCTGAACCGTCCCGGGTGTCCGGGGCCGGCCCGGTCTGGTGCGCCGTGAACGAGTCGGCTCGATCAGGCAAAACGAGCCGGCCGGGTCGCTTCATGCTTGCTCCCCGGAGCCGCTTGGACTATCATCCAGGCATGGAACGGGTCATGGTCATCGGCGGCGGACTGGCCGGGTGTGAAGCGGCATGGCGCCTGGCGCAGCACCGGGTGCCGGTGGATTTGTACGAGATGAAGCCGCAACGATTCTCCCCGGCCCATCATTCCCCGGATTTATGTGAACTGGTCTGTTCCAACTCCCTGCGTTCAGCCGAAACGACGTCGGCCGTCGGCCTGCTCAAGGAGGAGATGCGGCGGCTGAACTCCCTGGTCATGGCATCCGCGGACGAGACGAGCGTGCCGGCCGGCCGGGCCCTGGCCGTGGACCGCGATCGATTCGCGGCCCGGGTGACCTCGAAAATCCAGGCCCTGGACGAGGTGCGCCTGGTGCGGGAGGAAGTGGTCGGCCTGGACCCGGACCAAGTGACCGTTCTGGCCACGGGACCGTTGACTTCGGAACCCATGTCCCGTTGCCTGGCCGATTTGATCGGAACCGACCATCTGTATTTCTATGACGCCATCGCCCCGATCGTCGCGGCCGGGTCGGTGGACATGGACAAGGCCTTCCGGGCCTCGCGCTACGATAAGGACGGGGAGGGGGACTACCTGAACTGTCCCATGACCGAAGCCGAGTATATGACTTTTCTCGAGGCCCTGCTGGCCGCACAAAAGGCCCCCCTAAGGGACTTCGAGGACCCCCGGTTCTTCGAAGGCTGTCTGCCGATCGAGGTCATGGCCGAGCGAGGCCCCCGGACCCTGACCTTCGGCCCGATGAAACCCGTCGGACTGACCGATCCCGGAACCGGGACCCGGCCCTATGCCGTCGTCCAGTTGCGCCGGGAAAACGCCGAAGGGACCCTGTACAACATGGTCGGTTTTCAGACCAGGCTGA
>JAHJTB010000121.1 GCA_018830135.1 Pseudomonadota bacterium
GGTCGTGAGCATCGCCTACGTATCCTTTTGGCTCGGTCTGTCCATCCTGTTCTCGATATTCTTCCGGTCCGTGGCCACATCGGCCCTGGCCGCCGTGGCCTTTTGGATATTCTTTTCCTTTTTCATTCCCTTCGGATCAAACCTGCTGGCCAGCGCCGTCGTTCCCATCGACAACCCGGAAGACGTCGAACAGGTCATGAGATACAACAAGGTCGCACGGTCCGCCATCCTGGCTTCGCCGGTGATCCTGTACACCGAGGCCACTTCGGGCGTGCTGGACCCGTTCCGCCGCACGACCAAGAGCCTGATCCGGATGGGCCGCATGGAACAGATTTCCATGAGCCGTTTCAGAAACCCCCTGCCCCTGGACCAGTCCATCCTGGTCGTGGTACCCTACCTGACAACCATCCTGGGGCTGACCGTGATCTGTTTCGGAGTCTCCTACATGGCCTTCATGCGCCAGGAGATTCGATCGGCCTGACCGGACGCTTTCAGCATGCTGAAAAACGCCGCCGCCCCCGGACACCGGGGGCGGTTTTTTTGGGGTGGGCCCGCCGGGCGGGACCAGCCGGGCCGGGAGCGGAATTTCATATCCGGCTTGAGGCAGCCTGACCGGGCTTCGAACTGAACCGGGGCGGGATGGTCGGGGAGGTAATAATTACGCTCGCGCCAGGGCATGGCCACTTGACCGGAAGGCGCTTCATGGATATCATTAGCTTCGGGAAAGAGGTGATGGGCGATGTTCCGTTGCTTCGTCATAGTCTTGAGCGTCCTGGCCTTCATGGCCCATGCCGGGCTCGGGGCGACTTGTACAACATCTTCGTCTTTCGGCGATCCCACCGCTTCTCCCAATTTCAATACGGGCATCTCATCTAAAAAAGCCGCATGGCCGGTCCAGGCCGCCTACCGGGACGGGACCGGACCGTCCGATACGGTCTTCCCTCTGCATCGTTCCCGGCTGGGCCTGGACACGAAACCGGCCTCGATCTGGCCCGCGCCGACCGGGAACCCGGATGCTTCGATCCGGCATGCTCACAACGATGCGAACCTTCTTGGTCATTCATCGGCTTCCTCCGGCATTCTCGGCGGAAGTCGCCCTCATGGGCCGCTTTTGTTCCTTCGAACCGTATCCCTGCGAATTTAAATCCCTTTCCATCAGCGTTACCAGCGGAATTCCGGCTGACGCCACATGGGGCCGAGCCTCGCCTGGCGGAACCCGGAGTGATGCCACGGGACCCGGCCGATATTTGCATCGCGAATAGCCGGTCGGAGGCTCGCGGCAATCGAGGGACGGACGATTCTCGGGAAGGAGCAATTGCCATGACGAAAAAGAGACTATGGCAGATGATCGGGTTTTCGATTCTTTTCACTGGCCTCATGCTGGATGGTTACGAGGGATATCGATATGTTACCATGGGCGCCGACTATGAGTTGGCGGCCGTGGTCACGGTGAAGATTTTGTCTGGTTTTTTTGTCATTCTGGTAGGATTATTGATAGGCTGGGTGTCGGTAACCGCCGATTTTTAGCATGCGAGGAGCGGGCGAAAATTTCTCGATGGGTCGCCTTGATACGGGTGGCAGCTTGAACATGCAGGGCGGGCGCATTAATCGCGGCTTGCCGCGGGGTTAGCCCGCCAACTCATTATGTATTTTCCCCTTGCATGTCGAAGATTCCCCGCAGCCAGGCTGCGGGGAGCTTCAACCAAGGAGGCCGCGTGTATGACCTTGTTGGGTAAAAAAAGAGCCTCCGGCGCGGGTTCCCACCTCAGACTCCTCTTGATCGTATTTGTTTTTCTGGTCTTTTTGGCCGTCGGCCTCGGGGGCTACCGAATCACCATCTATCGCATCCTGAAAACCGAGTTGCAGGAAAGGACCCTGGCCACGGACAACGTCCAGGTGGAAATGGGCGCGCAGGCGATTTACGGACATCAGAAGAACATATTGGACACCCTGTTCTTTCAGGCCAGGCATCGCCATTTTATCGAGGCCTTTGTTTCCCGAAATTCCGAGGCGCTTGCATCCCAGCTTTCCGACCTGGTCCAAAACCCTGAACTGATATCGGTCTATCTGCTGGACGTGGCAGGCGATGAAGTCCAGCATTTGTCGTCACCGTCTTCTCCTCCGTCCATGCCGGTCATTGACAAGCGGTGGTTCGATGGAATTCTCCGGGGCCGAACAAGGTATTTCTCCGGGCCGGTCGTTTTCGCGGGCCGGAGCGAGCCCTCCCTGATTCTGAACGCCATCCCGTTCGATGGGCCTGATGGGCGTCTGCTTGGAGTCCTGGCCGCTTTTCAAAAACTCGACGTCTGGGCGGCCTTTTTTTCCAAATTCCCGGTCCAACACGGCCGTTGCATCTATCTGCTCGATGAGTTCGGCCGTCCTGTGGCCAGCAGCAGCCCTGAGGGGGGCTGCGTATCACCTCCGTCAGCCGAGGCCGCTCGACTGATCGGCGACGGTCATACGGCCGGTGAAGCCGCGGGGGCCCTGGTTGCCCAGTCCGGGACCGACCGCCCTGTTTTCCTTTCCGTCGCGCGAGTGCCGTTGGTCAACTGGGTGTTGCTGATCACCAGCGACTACCATACGGCCATGGCCCCGATGCGGGCCATGCTGATCAACATCAACCTGTTTCTCGGGTTCATCGCTATTTGTCTCATCGCCCTGGGAGGCCTGTTATATGCCCGGTACCGTGTTCAGAAACAGGCCCTGACCATGGCGGAGAACCAGAGCAAACAGCTCGAGGCGGAAGTCGGTCTGCGGACCGGGGACCTCGATCGTTCCACGAAACGATACCGGAATCTGGTCGAAAAGATGCCGGACATCATTTATGAGACGGATGAAGCCGGGCGGCTGACCTTTGTTTCAAGCGCCACGAAAAGCGTTCTGGGATTCGAACCGGAAGAAATGGTGGGGGCGCCTTGGCGGAACTGGGTGTATGAAGACGACCGGGGCAAGTTTGACGAACAGTGGGCCCGGCTGGCCCAGGGTTACGACGCGCCGCCCGTCCTGTCTCTTCGGCACATCGACCGGGAGGGGCAACTTCGGTGGCTGAGCATTCATTCCCGGGCGGTGTTCGATGGTCGGAAGCGTTTCACGGGCTGGCAGGGCGTATCGCGGGACATCACCAAGGAGATTCAGACCGACCAGCGTATCAGGGAATTGTCGCATCAACTGATTCGGGCTCAGGAAGAGGAACGCCATCGCCTGGCTCTGGACCTCCATGATGAAATGGGGCAGGTCCTGAGCGCCCTGAAGATCGGACTTTATTCGCTTTTGGAAAAGGGAGCGACCGACCAGGAGCAGACAGGACCTGAAATCGAAAAACTCATCCAGTTGAGCCAAAAAATCATGAACCGGATACGCACGCTGGCCTATCACCTGCGGCCGGCCATCCTGGACAATTTCGGCCTGGAGGCCGCCGCGGCAGACCTTTGCGAGTCCTTGGCCGAAGACTTCGATGTAACGATCACTCCCCGGATAAGTCGTCTTGAAGAGGATCGGCTCTCTCCGGAAGTGAAGACCACCATGTTCCGATTTATTCAGGAGGGGTTGACCAACGCCGTGCGCTATTCCGGCAGCGACCAAATCTCGGTGGAACTCCTGATGAGGGGGAGCATCTTGTCGGCCACCATCCGGGACAGTGGGCAAGGTTTCAATGTGGACCAGGCCCTGGATCGGGCTCTGGCGGAAAAGAAGCTGGGCCTGTGGGGGATGAGCCATCGTCTGGAATTGATCGGAGGGCGTCTGCTGATTTCGTCCTCCCCGGCCGGTACCGTCCTGGAAGGCATCATCGATATAGGAGGCGGTCATGACTTCAAAGTATCGGGTTCTCATCGCTGACGACCACGACATATTCCGGGAAGGCCTGCGCAGCGTCCTGGCCCGAAACACCTTTCTCGATGTCGTCGGCGAAGCCGCTCACGGCCGCGAGGCGTTCGAACAGACACTCAGTCTCAAGCCGGACCTGGTCGTCCTGGACGTGGCCATGCCGGAACTCAACGGCATTGAAGCCGCCAGGTTGATCATGGAGGCCAGCCCGAAGACGAAAATCATCATCCTGTCGGTCCATTCCAGAAAGCGCTTCATTCTGGAATCGCTCAAGGCCGGGGCCAAAGGATATATCCTCAAGGATTCCGCCGGCGAGAAACTCCTCGATGCCGTATCGGCGGTGCTCAAAGGAGAATACTATCTCGATTCCCCGGTGGCCAGCCATATCGTCTCCGAGTTTTTGGCCGTGCCCGGAGCGGCCGCGGCGGACAAGCTGAAGACCAGGGAACTGACCGACCGTGAAAGAGAGGTCCTTCAACTGATTGTGGAAGGCTACTCGAACCGGCAGATCGCCGAAAAGTTGTGCGTCAGTTCCAAGACGGTGGAAAACCATCGCACCAGCATGATGAACAAGCTTGACCGCCACGACGTCATCGGCCTGGTCAAGTATGCCATCGCCACCGGACTGGTGGACCCGGATTCGTGGAGCCATTGACGCATCCGTCCCGCCGATAGACCGAACAGCCGGCCGGCCCGTTTCCGCCTGTGCCCACCCCGGTTGAAACGGTTTTTCCGACCCGGTAGGGTGTTTCCCCTAAGGCAAAAAGAGGCCCCGGCCCGCCCCGAAATGAAGTCCGCAACCTATTTAAATGAAGTCACTATAAAAATATAATATTTCCCAACATGGGAGAAGCAAAATTGACAGGGAAGATCGGCGTTTTGGTGATCGACCCGGACGGAGACATCCGACACTGGATGGAGCGGCTGCTCAACCGGACGGACAATTTCACCTGCCTGGGGGCGGCGGCGTCCGTACTGGAATTATCCGGGGATGCCGACCGAATCCGTCCGGCCATGATCCTGGTCGACGCACAGAGTACTTCGCTGCCCGGATCGGACCTGATCCGCCATTTGAGGGGGGTCTATCCGGCTGCAAAGGTCGTTATCATGGAAATCGAGGAAGGCGGGAGATACGAAAATCTCGCCAGGAGGATCGGAGCCGATGCCTATATATCAAAATCCAGCGTTCCCGAGAGTCTGGACGATCTGAAACGGCGACTTTTCATGCAGGGCGGGATTGAATGAAAGGAAAGAAGACAATTGGGCCGTCTCTGGCCGTCTTGCTGATCCTGCTGCCCGGCCCGCGGCGCTTCGGGTCATCAGC
The DNA here is from genome assembly GCA_018830135.1 of Pseudomonadota bacterium. Taxonomy (GTDB): domain Bacteria; phylum Desulfobacterota; class Desulfarculia; order Adiutricales; family JAGVGV01; genus JAHJTB01. Next base: position 5,150 of record JAHJTB010000121.1, read on the forward strand.
ATCAACCAGCGGAACCTGATGAAGACAACGGCCGGAGAAGGCTCGGGAGGCTTGAGGTGAATCTGAAGAAAGCGGCGCTGGTCGCGTCTTTCGACCTGCTGATGTTGGGCGAGTTGACCTGGGTCGTTTACCTGGGCAGTCTTTCGCACGATAAGATCGCCTGGACTTTTTTTAACACCTTTCTGCCCTTGATCGTTTTCACGCTGGTGGCTTTCCGATTGAACATGCAGAGCTCGTTCGGCCAGACGGTCCGGGTGTCCATGGACTCCGGTCCGAACAGGGACGGGCATTGAAGTTATTGATCCAGGCCGGGCCAGGAGGCGAAATCGAGTTCCGACCGGCCGAAGCGCGGACCTCGAGGATTTGATGCTCCGTTATCGGGAGTTGAAGCTCCCCTCGACAAGCCGCGGGGAACGCGCCCGCCCCGCGGGTCCAAGCACCTCTTGCGGGCCAACAATGAGGTCCTGTCGATTATCGTCGCAATCGAGGCCCTGTAGGCAGGGGCCTTCGAGGTCCTTATCAAGCCGTTCCGTTTGAGCGACTTGTATAACCTGAAAGGCGTAGACCCGCCCCCGGTCGGGCCGGCGGAACTGGAATTGGAACCCCCGTTGGGGAAAGAAGCGGGGACAAGGATGGATCAAGGCGGCCCGACGCCGCCCGACACCGAAAGCAATGGGTAAGGAAACACGGGTCATGGAAAATGAAAAATTGCAGAACCTGATCGACACCTTGAAGAAGCAGGGTGTGGAAAGCGGCGAAGAGGCGGGGCGGCGGATCGTGGCGGAAGCCCGGGCGCAGGCGGACGAAGTCCTGGAACGGGCCCGGACGGAAGCGGCGTCCATCGTGGACCAGGCCCGGGCCGAGGCGGAGCGGACGCTCAAGCGGCTCGAGTCCTCCATGGAGGTGGCCGCCTCCCAATTCATCAACCAACTCAAGCGGTACATCGAGGAAAAACTCCTCGATACGCCCTTGCGCGCGGGGATCGATTCCAGCCTGGGCGATCCGGATTTCCTCAAAAAGCTCATGCTGACCGTGGTCGAGCGTTTCGGCAAGGACAACCGGCCGGAGGCGCTCCGGCTATTGCTGCCGAAGGAGGCCGGTGAAGAAATCAAGCGGTACGCCGCCGGACTCCTGGCCGGACATGCCGGTGGGGCGGTCAACGCCGATGAAGTCGCGGTCCGGGACAAGCAGATCGCCTTTGGATTCATGGTCGACAAGCAGAGCGGCAATATCCGGCTGGACTACACGACCGAGGCCTTCCTGTCCCTGTTCCTTGAATTTATTACGCCGGAATTCCGGAAGCTGTTCACGGACGTGGAGTTCGAGGTTCAGACCGGGCGATGAAGTACCATTTCCTGGCCTCGTACCTTCCGGAGATTCACCGGGAGGATCGGCGAGTCAAGTTCGGCCTGTCCGACATGATCTCGGAACGGTTTCATATAGCCGACCGGGACTGGCGGGAAGTGGACCTGGTCCTGCTGCGCGGCGACGTGATCATCGTTGAACGGATTCTGGCCGGCCTGACGCCGATCCCCGGTCCGTCCCTGCATCCGCCCGGCTTTTGGCGGGACCAGATCAAGTCCCCGGCCGAAGGTCCGGAATTCATTCTCGATTTCTTGCGCGGGCCGGGCACTGAACCGGTCGGACCCTCGGACCGGGACCGGTTCTACGCCGCCTATTTCGAGCATGTGCTGGCCGAATCGGAAAGCCAACTGTTACGAGGATTCGTAGGGCTGGAATGGGACCTGCGCAACGTTCAGGCCGCCGTCCGCGCTCGCCGGAGGGGCCTGGAGCCGGCGAGTGTGGTGGTCGGGGCCGGGGAAACGGTCGAGGCGCTCGGGGCTTCCCGGGCCGAAGACTTCGGCCTGGCTTCCGAGCGCAAATGGCTGGAACGGGTCCTGGCGGCGAAAACGCCGGACGACGTCCAGGCCGTCCATGAAATCGTCTTGTGGGACTACCTGGAGGAATCCATCGGGATGGACCCATTCAACTTCAGCGTCATCCTGGCTTATATCCTGAAAATCCAGATTCTGGAAAAGCGTCTGGCCCTGAGCGAGGAAACCGGCCTGGAAGTTCTGAGGAAATTGGAGGCACGTGAGGCATGACGGCGAATGGAAGTATTACCGCCGCGTACGGGAACATGATGACCGTCCGGTTCGAGGAGAGCGTGCGGCAAAACGAGGTGGCCTATCTTCGCCTGGCGGACGGCAGCCGCCTGAAGAGCGAAGTGATCCGTATACGCGGAAACCAATGCAATTTGCAGGTATTCGAGGACACCCAGGGCATCAAGGTCGGTGACCCGGTCGAATTCACCGGGGAGTTGCTCTCCGTGGAGCTCGGTCCCGGCCTGCTGCGGCAGATTTACGACGGGCTGCAGAACCCGCTGCCGGAACTGGCGTCTTCCGCAGGCCTGTTTCTCAAGCGCGGATTGTATTTCGACGGTCTGGACCGATCACCGCGCTGGGATTTCACGCCCCTGAGCCGGCAAGGGGACCGGGTGGCCGCCGGCCACGTCCTGGGCTGGGTTCCGGAAGGCAAGTTCCAGCACATGATCTTCGTCCCCTTCAGCTTCATCGGGCAGGGGACGATAACCCGGATGGCTTCGCCGGGCCTTTACACGGTCGACGAGGTCGTCTGCGAACTCGAGGGAGACGACGGCCAGCGCCATCAACTGAACATGATCCAGCGCTGGCCGATCAAGACGCCCTTGCGCCACTACGAGGAGCGGCTGCTGCCGATCGAGCCGCTGGTGACGGGCTGTCGAATCATCGATTCCTTCTTCCCGGTGGCCAAGGGCGGGACGGCCTGCATCCCCGGCCCCTTCGGTTCAGGCAAGACCGTCCTCCAGCAACTCATCTCCCGGTACGCCGACGCGGACATCATCATCGTGGCCGCCTGTGGCGAGCGGGCCGGCGAGGTCGTCGAGACCCTTCGGGAGTTCCCGCATCTGATCGACCCTTACACCGGCAAGACCCTGATGGAGCGGACGGTCATCATCTGCAACACCTCCTCCATGCCGGTCGCGGCCCGGGAGGCTTCGATATACACCGCGGTGACCATCGGGGAATACTATCGCCAGATGGGTCTGGACGTCCTCCTGCTGGCGGACTCGACCTCCCGCTGGGCCCAGGCCCTCCGGGAAATGAGCGGCCGTCTCGAGGAGATTCCCGGCGAGGAGGCCTTCCCGGCCTACCTCCAGTCCCGTATCGCGGAGTTTTACGAACGGGCCGGGGCCGTCCGCCTCGCGGACGGCAAGCAGGGCTCGGTGACCGTGATCGGGACCGTCTCCCCGGCCGGCGGCAACTTCGAGGAACCGGTGACCCAGGGCACGCTGGCCGTGGTCGGCTCCTTCCTGGGCCTGACCTGGGAGCGGTCGAACGCCCGGAGGTTCCCGGCCATCGATCCGCTGATTTCCTGGTCCAAGTACCTGGACCAGATGGACAAGCGGCTCAACGAAATCCAGCCGGACTGGGTCAGCCTGATCAAGAAGGCCCAGCGGCTGCTTTTCGAGGGCAGTGAAATCAAGAAGCGCATGGACGTGGTCGGCGAGGAGGGCACGGCCCTGAACGAATTCGTGCTCTATCTCAAGGCCGAATTCCTGGATTCCGTCTATCTGCAACAGAACGCCTTCGACGAAGTGGACGCTTACAACGCCATGGACCGGCAGGCCAGGACCTTCTTGAAGATTCTGGACATCCTGGACAAGGAGTTCACGATCCCGGACAAGGACCAGGCCCGCGACGTCTTCTTCCGTCTGACCGCCTTGTTCAAAAACTGGAACGCTTCGGAGTGGCTGAGCGAGGCCTTTTTAAAAATCGAGGCCGAAATCGACGAAGTGCTAAAGGGTTGACACATGAGACAGATCATCACCAAGATCGAGGAAATCACGGGAAGCATCGCCACTCTCAAGGCCGAAGGCATCGGCCTGGGGGAACTGGCCGTTATCGAATCGCCCGGGCGCGTGACCCTGGGCCAGGTCATCCGCCTGAACCAGGAGAACGTCACCGTTCAGGTCTTCGGCGGCACCAAGGGGCTTGCCACCAACGACCGCGTCCGCTTCCTGGGGAGGCCCATGCGGGTCCGGCACGGTCATTCGCTTCTGGGCCGAATCTTCAGCGGCGCCGGCCGGCCCATCGACGGCGGACCGGAACCGGTCGAGGATGAAATCCCCATCGGCGGACCGTCCTTCAACCCGGCCAACCGGATCATTCCCCGCCAGATGATCCGGACCAACATCCCCATGATCGACCTGTTCAACTCCCTGGTCGTCAGCCAGAAGCTGCCGATTTTTTCCGTACCGGGGGAGCCTTACAACGAACTGCTGGCCCGGGTGGGCATGCAGGCCGAGGCCGACGTCATCATCCTGGGGGGCATGGGACTCAAATTCGACGACTACATCTTTTTCAAACGCACCTTTGACGAAAGCGGCGTGATGAACCGGGTTATCATGTTCATCCATCTGGCCTCGGACCCGGTGGTCGAATGCCTCCTGGTGCCGGACATGGCCCTGGCCGTGGCCGAACGGTTCGCCGAAGCGGGGCGCCGGGTGCTGGTCCTGTTGACGGACATGACCAACTTCTCCGATTCCCTCAAGGAGATATCCATCTCCATGGAACAGATTCCATCGAACCGGGGTTATCCCGGCGACCTGTACTCCCAACTGGCCGCCCGATATGAAAAGGCGGTCGACATCGAAGGCCTGGGGTCCATCACCATCCTGGCCGTCACCACCATGCCCGGCGACGACGTGACCCACCCCATCCCGGACAACACGGGATACATCACCGAAGGCCAGTTCTACCTCCGGCAGGGCAGAATCGATCCCTTCGGCTCCCTGTCCCGGCTCAAGCAGAACGTGGTTTCCAAGGTGACCCGCCGCGACCACAACGACATCATGAACACCATGATCCGGCTCTACTCGGACTGCCGGGAGTCGCGGAACAAGCTGGCCATGGGCTTCAAGATTTCGAAATGGGACGAGACCCTTCTGGCCTACGGCGATCACTTCGAACGCGATCTCATGGACCTGGGCGTCAACCTGCCCCTGGAAGCGGCCCTCGGCCGGTGCTGGGAAATCCTGGCCGGTCATTTCGAACCGGTCCAGACCGGCCTGAAGGACGACCTGGTGGCCGAGTTCTGGCCCAAGCGACCGGCCGGGCAAGAGGCGGCCTGAAACCATGCCCGAGAAGACCAAACTCAACAAGACGGCCATGAAAAAACAGCGGGATGCCCTGGCCAAGTATCAGAAGTTCCTCCCGATCCTGGTCTTGAAAAAGATGCAGCTCCAACTGGTCATTCAGCAGGTGGAAGCGGTCATCAAGACCCGGCGGCGGGAACTCGAAGACGTCCTGGCCGGCATCCGGCCCTGGGCCTGGCTGTTGTCCGATCCGGAGTACGACGTCAACGACTATCTCCGGATCGAAACGGTCCGGACGAAAAAGGACAACGTGGCGGGGGTGGAGGTCCCGGACTTCGAGGCCGTGGTTTTCAAGGAGCGGCCCTATTCCCTGTTCGTGACGCCGGGCTGGCTGGACCCGGCCCTCGAGGCCTTGAAGCGGCTGGTCGCCCTGCGGGAGGAACTGCGGGTGCTGCTCGAACAGGAAGCGGTCCTGCGGGAGGAACTGCGGACCACGACCCAGCGGGTCAACCTGTTTGAAAAGCGGCTGATTCCCGATCTGAAGGAGGATATCCGCCGAATCAAGATTTTTCTGGGCGACGAGGAGACCGCCGCCGTGGGACGGGCCAAGCTGGCCAAGGGCAAGCTGGCCGGCCGGGGAAGGGCGGCGTCATGATCGCCAAAATGATCAAAGTGACCTTTCTGGGTCTGGAGAAGGAAAAAAAGCGGTTCATCCAACGGCTGCAGGAAGCGGGATGCACTCATCTCATCTTCCCGTCGGAGGCCGTCGAACCCGGCGACGTGGGCCGGGAGCTGCAAAAAACCTCTGAAACACGCAAGTTCCTGTCCCGGTTCATGGACCGGACGAATCCATCCGAAACCGGGTCGGATTACGCCGCCGTCTGCGCCCGGGTCGAGGATTTGAAAACCCGGGAGGCCAGGCTCCAACCCGAACTGGCGGCATTTAAAAAAGAGTATTCCCGTAGCGAGGCCTGGGGCGCGTTCGACCATTCGGACCTGGAGCTGTTGCGTTCCCGGGAGCTGCGCGTCGAATTTTATCGAGCTTCCCGGACCCTGTTCGGCGGTCTGGACCGCAAAGAGGCCGAGTTTTTTGTCACCCGGGAGACTTCGGGGGAAGTGGCCTTTGTCTCCATTTCCGCCGGGGAGGCGGACCTGGGTCTTTCCCCGGAAAAGGAGCCGGCCGACCTGGCCCGCCTCGAGGCGGACATCCGGGCTCATGAAAAGGAACTGGTCCGGATTCGGGCCGAATACGCCGAACTCGCGGAAGCCCTGCCTCTGCTTGAACGCGCCGAACTCGATCTTCGGGACGACTTCGAATTCAACCGGGCGGTCCTGAATGCCGGGACGGCCCTGGACGAGCGGATTTTCATCCTGAGCTGCTGGTCTCCCCTTGGGGAAAAGGAGCTCATGGATCGTATCGGACCGGATTTCACCCTGGCCCATATGGCCTCGGAGCCCGAGCCGGGAGACCGGGTGCCGGTCCTGCTGTCCAACCCGTCCGCCCTGGAATCGGGCGAGGACCTGGTCAAGGTCTACTCGCATCCGAATTACGGAGATTTCGATCCGAGCGGTTACGTCCTCTACTGTTTCGCCATATTTTTCGGCATGATCATCGGCGACGCGGGTTACGGTCTGATTCTTCTGATCATCACCTTGTTCCTGCGCCGCAAAATCAAGGACCCCTCGCCCCTGGCCGCCCGATTCCTGCGCCTGTGCCTGTTGCTGAGTATTTCGGTGTTCTTTTTCGGCGTCATCGGCGGCTCGTACATGGGCATCCCCATGGGGCCTGAAAACCCCCTGCGCAGGCTTCTCCTTCTGGACCTGAGCACCGGCGCGGGGCAGAAACAGGTCATGCTCGTATCCGTCATTATGGGCATGGTCCACATATCGCTCTCCCTGGCCATCAAACTCGTCCGGACGAGGGACTGGCCGTCCTTGGGCTGGATCATCGTCATCTGGTCCGGATATTTCCTGATTCAGGGCCGAATGGGCCAGGGCGGCCAAAATCCGGTCGCGTTTTGGGCCATGATCGTCGGACTGCTGCTGGTCCTGCTGTTCACTTCGAACTCGAAAAATCCCCTGCTTCGCATCGCCTTGGGGCTGAACGGGATTCTGGGCATCATCCAGCTCTTTTCCGACGTCCTGTCCTATCTGCGCCTCTTTGCCCTCGGGCTGGCCACGGCCTACATGACCCAGACCTTCAACGTACTGGCCGGCATGGCCATGAAGGCCATCCCCTGGGTCGGCATCATTCCGGCCATCCTGATCCTGATCGGCGGTCATACGATCAACCTGGTCCTGGGAGTCATGGGGGGCGTGATACACGGGCTTCGCTTGAACTTTCTGGAATGGTACCGGTGGAGCTTCGAAGGGGATGGCCTTCCCTTCAAGCCGTTCGAACACGTGGCGCGAGCGAATTCCCCCCGGCCTGCCGAGGGGCGTTTAACGAACGAAAATAATCAATAAGAAGTGGAGAGAATTACATGGACATCGCAACTGTATTGGGTTATTTCGGCTGCGCATTCGCGATCGGGATTCCTGCCATCGGCAGCGCGGTCGGCTGCGGAACCGCCGGCGCGGCGTCGCACGGGGTCATGGCTAAAATAGACGAAGGGCACGGCAAATTGATCGGTATTTCGGCCGCTCCCTCGAGCCAGACCATTTACGGATTGATCCTGATGTTCGTTCTTTTGGACAAGGTCAAGACCGCCGGCCCGGCCGTGCTGGGCATCGGCGTGTTTTGCGGCCTGGCCATCATGCTCTCGGCCATATACCAAGGCAAGGTCGCGGCCACCGGGATTCTGGCCACGTCCAAGAAGCAGGAGATATTCGGCAAGTGCTTCGCGGCCGTGGGCATCACCGAAAGCTTCGCCCTGTTCGCCCTGGTGGCCGGACTGATCATGGCCGGGACGCTTTAAAGCGGAGCATGGGGACATGATCTGATGGCCGTAGTATCGATTACCCGCCAGTACGGGGCAGGCGCCCATGGCATCGGGAAAATGGTGGCGGATCGGCTGGGCTTCCAGTTGATCGACCGGGAAATCCTGGACCTGGTCGCCAAACAGGCCGGGGTCAACGTCAGCAAGATCAAGGAACTCGAACACCAGGCCGGCGACCGGCTGGCGGCGTTTATTTCGGAAATGATCTCCTCGGCCTCCATGCTTCGGTACCCGGCGGGCCTGGCCGGGGACCTGGACGAGCAGGAATACCGGCTGGTTCTCAAGCGCGTTATCCTGGGGCTGGCGGCCAGGGGCCGGGCGGTGATAATCGGCCGGGGAGCTCATCTCATCCTCAAGGATCATCCGGGGGCGATATGCATCTACCTCGTGGCCGAGGAAAAGGACCGGGTCGCCAATCTGATGTCCCGTCAGAACCTGGATCGAGGCAAGGCGGAAAAGGTGGCTCTGCGTGAAGAGAAAAAGCGGCTGGTTTTTCTCGATGGTTTCGGGATTCACGACCCCACCGATCCCCTGATCTACCACGCCATCATCAACACGAGCCTGGTGGACTGGGAGGCGGCCGCGGACTTGATCTGCCGACTCGTCGAGGCTGATACCCGGGAAGGCGGGTAGTACGGCCTTCCCTTCCAGAGCGGATGAATCGGCCGTGGTGGTCCGGCCTCGTTTTTCGACGGAAGGCCGGACGCCACGACCGCGGGGGGCATGGCCTTCATACGCCAGGAGATTCGATCGGCCTGGCCGAACGCTTTAAGCATGCTGCAAAACGCCGCCGCCTCCGGAAACCGGGGGCGGTTTTTTTGGGGTGGGCCCGCCGGACCCCTGACGGAACCGGCCTCCATGAGAGGAGTGGTGGTCGTCAAACAAACCACTCCCGCTCTCCGCCGGTCATTCGCTTCAAGGTCCTGACTCGGGTCTCGAGGTCCGAACCGTGAACTTCGAGCTTGTGCCCGTCGGGGTCCAGGAAATAAAAGGAATCGCCCTCGGTCCGGTTCTCCTGCCATTTCTCAACGCCGGCCGACTCGAGTTCGGACTGGACCCGGGCAAAATCATCGGGCGGGACGCTGAAGGCGAGGTGCGTATATTCCGGAAGGGGACCGGACCGGACCCGGTCATCCCGAACCAGGGCGATCCATAAGTCCCCGGCTGTCAGGTACGCGGCGTCCAGACTGTTCATGACCGGCTGAAGGCCCAGGACCCTGGTGTAAAAGTCGAACGACCGCCCCACGTCCCAAACCGCCAGTGTGATATGGTTGATGCCGGTAATCATTTCTTTTCCTGATCCGAGTGAATACTACGGACTATAGTGAAAAACTGGTTCACAGGCGAGCGCTTTCGGGCGCCGGGGAAGAAGCCCGGTCTTTTGCGATTGACAACGGCCGGGGCCTGGGATTTATTGGGCGGGACATTTCACAACAACATTCGGAAGGAGTTGTATTCATGAGCCAGGAAAAGCGCGCGGTGCGCTGGGAAAAGGATGGACATGTCGCCACGGTCTGGCTTTGCAACCCGGAGCGTCGCAACGCCATGGGGCCGGCTTTCTGGACCCAGCTTCCCCAGGTCATGGGCGAAATCGGCTTGGACGAGACGGTTCGGGCCGTGGCCTTGTGCGCCGAGGGCCCGGATTTCAGCGTGGGACTCGACCTCAAGGAGATGGCCGGTCTCTTGAGCGGCTCGCCAGACGGCGAAGTGGCCCGCCGGACCAAGTTTCTGCGCGAGCTGACGGAACTGCAGGACTCGATCACCAGCGTCGAGGCCTGTCCGGTGCCGGTGATCGCGGCCCTGCACGGCTGGTGTCTGGGGGGCGGGGTGGACCTGTCGAGCGCCTGCGAAATCCGCCTGGCGGCCCGGGACCTGCGCCTGTCCGTCCGGGAGACGCGCATGGCCATGGTGGCCGATGCCGGCACATTGCAGCGTCTGCCCAAGATCATCCCCAAAGGGTACATGAAGGAACTCGTTTACACGGGCAAGGACGTGGGCGCGGAGCGCTGCAAGGAGATGGGGCTGATCAACGACATTTACGAAACCCGGGAGGCGGTCATTCAGGCCGTCCGCGACATGGCCGGAGAGATCGCCGAAAATTCGCCCCTGGTCCTCAAGGGCGTCAAGGAGGTCCTGCGCTTCGGGGAAGACAAGAGCGTGGCCGACGGACTGAGATACGTCGGGGTCTGGAATTCGGCCTTTGTTTTTTCCGAGGACCTTGACGAAGCCCTGGCCGCCTTTATGGAAAAACGCAAGCCCGTATTCAAGGGCCGTTAGGAGAGGATAAAATGAAAGTTCTGGCCTTCAACGGCAGCCCCCGGACCAAGGCGGGGGCCACGGACCTGATTACGCAACGGTTTATGGACGGCGCGGCCGAAGCCGGCGCCGAGATCGAAACCATCTACCTGAGCAAGCAAAAGATCAACTACTGTTCGGGCTGTTTTGCCTGCTGGATGGTTCATCCCGGCGTCTGCATCCACAAGGACGACATGGCCGAGATTCTGGACAAGCGGACCGCGGCCGACATGCTGGTTTTTGCCTCGCCCGTTTACGTGGACGGGTTTTCGGCCCAGATGAAGACCATGATGGACCGGTGCATGCCTTTGGGCACGCCGTTCATCGTCGAACGGGACGGCCATGCCCGGCATCCGGGCCAGGCCCGTTACAAGCGCAAGTCCCCGGCCAAGATGGTGCTCATAACCACGTGCGGCTTCGGGGAGATGGACAACTTCGAGCCCATTGTGATGCACATGCGGGCCATGGCCCGGAACATGGCCGGCGAGTACCTGGGAGACCTGGTCCGGCCCATGGGACCGGCGCTTTTGATGCTGGCCGGCATGGACCCGGAGCGGGCCGGGCCGGTTCTGGACGCGTTCCGGCAGGCCGGGTACGAGGCGGTTTCGGAAAACCTCATCCGTCCCGAAGTCCGGGAGGCGGCGGCCCGGTCGATCATGTCGCGTAAGGA
>JAHJTB010000122.1 GCA_018830135.1 Pseudomonadota bacterium
AAGGTGTGCTTGACGCCCACGACCTCGATCGGCTTGGAATAATTGCTCGTCAGGTTGACCGTCAACTCCTTGGGTTTGTTCAGGACGGTATGGATCATCAGGTCCTCGCCCGGAGGCCGGGCGAACAACGGCGTCACCAGGACGGACAGGGTGATGGAAATCCGGGTTCTTCCGGGATCGTTGGACACCACGGCGGCCGATTTTTCCACACGGCCCTGGTAGCCCCTGGTATTGACCGTCAGCACGATTTTGCCCCGCCCGCCGGGCGGAATGGTTCGGTCGTATTCGGCGACCGAACAGCCTCAGCCGGGCGAAACGTGAGTGATCTGCAGCTCGGCGTCGCCCGTGTTGGCCACCTCGAACTCGCCCCGGACGGTTGCGCCCTCCAGAACCGGAGACTTCATTTCGATCCGGGTCTTTTCGATGGATATCCGGGGTTCGGCCCGGGCCGCCAGGGGCAGGGACACGAACAGGAAACAGAGAATGGCGATGATGGTTTTATGCATGGTTTTTCTCCCCTTATGGCTAAACGCCGACGAAAGGCCTCAGAATAAAAAAGAGACCCAGTAGCCCGATAGTCACGCCGGCCGCGCGTTTCATCCATGGCCCGCCTTTTTGGAGGAACCGGTTTTCCAGCATGCGTCTGACCAGCGCGGTCGAGCCGCCCGCGATGGCAATGGGCAGGGAGTGCCCGATACCGAACAACAGGATATAAGTGATTCCCGAGGCGATGTCTTCCTGAACGGTGATGATGGCCAGAATCGGGGCAATGAAACCAAAGGTGCAGGACCCCGACAAGATGCCGTAGGCCAACCCCAGAATAAACGCGCCCTTCATGCCTTTGACCCGGATGCGGTTAAGCAGTCCTCCGGACATCGAGCAATAGGCCACGCCCAGCATGTCCAAGGCCAACCAGATCAGGACTACCCCGACCGGGATGGTCCAATACGGTCCGACGTCACCCAGCATCCGGCCCAGGACGGCGCAGATCACGCCCACGGCGGCAATGGTGATGAAAAGGCCGGAGGGTGAAGGACAGGGCATAGTAAGCGGCATGGCGGGTCCTTACGGTTTCCTCCTGCCCGGCCACATAGGAGACGATGATGGGAATGGAGGCCATGTGGCAGGGGCTCAGAATCACGCTGGCCATGCCCCAAATGAAACAACCCAGTGCGGCAATGGCGCTGCCGCTGGTGATCCATGAATTCACGACGATCAGGATGTGGTCCAAAAGGAGGTTCTCCTAGGCTGTGATTCTCTCAGAGTCCCATTTTCGCCAAAGTCGCCTTGATTTTTTCTTCCGCAAAAAAGCCTTCGTGGCGGAAGAATTCCTTGCCCCGTCCATCAAAAAACACTTGAACCGGAATGGCCCGAATTCCGTATCTGGCCCCCAGTATCTGGTTTTTTCGGACATGAACGAACACGATGTTGAGACGGCCTCCATATTGCTTTTTCAGCCGATCGAGGATGGGCTGCATCATGTCGCACGGGATACAGCCCGTGGCCCCGAACTCGACCATGGTCGCGAGGCCCGATTTCCGAGCCTGGTCCACGGGGTTGTTCATGGCCCGGCCGTACTGTTCGGCAACCCACGTCCGGTCTATCTCGATGATAATCTCTCGGCCCAGATTCCGCAAGTAATCGTCCGCGGCCTCCTGGCGCTTCTTTTCGGTCAACAGGTCCCGAATGCCGGATTGGACCTGTTCGAAAAGCGCTCCCCCCAACATCTCCCGGTTGGATTCATAATAGGCCTTCATTTCCGCCTCGGAAACGGAAATGCCTTTGACCACCTGGATCAGATACCGCTTGACGGCCTCCTCGTCTGAAAGATTTTCATCAATCGGCATCGATTTGCGAGCCTGAACGAGCAGAAGCTTGCCGATGGCTTTGTGCTCGAGCAAAAAAAAGAGGTTGTCGTCCAACTGCGCTCGAAGCTCTGACCCGACCGGGTCGACGATATCCATGATCTCCGCCCGCCTGATTTCCACCGCACCCGATTTGAGCAGCAGCCCATCGGGCATGTCGACAAGAACGGCCGCCCTGAGCGGGCCGGAGGACAGGCCGGGAAAGGCCTGTTCCAGGACCGCCATATCGGTCGGCCAGGCTTCGGACGGCCAGGCGGCCGGCTGAACAAGAGAGGCCAGGAGGATCGACGCCAGGACGAGGGGGCGGGCGCCCGCGTGTTTACGTAATCTCGTGTTATTCAATTCCCATCTCCTTCAGCTGAGCCGCAATGGCATCTTTGTCCATAAATCCGACGTGGCGATACACTTCCCTGCCCGAGGCGTCGAAGAATATCTGAGTGGGAATGGCCTTAATCCCAAAGCGCTTGGCTGGGGTGCGGTCTTTCCAGACGTCGAGAAACACGATCGCGGCCCGGCCCCGGAATTCTTTTTCCAGCTCGATCAGGACAGGGGCCATCATTTTGCACGGCACGCACTTGTCGGCGCCCAGGTCGACCATGGTGACCAGGCCCTTGACCGGCACCTCGGGCGGGAGAACCGTCTGGTTCGGCAGAGCGTCGGTCCGGCCGGACCTGGCAGGGGACGCCGGGGGGTCCTGAGATGGACCGCAGCCGAATATGAAAATGAAAACCGCGGCGAGCAGGGCGAATTTTTTCATTCATCCTCCAGTAAAATCTCAGCCGAGCAAAAAAAAATGGCATCCGGCCCGGGGTGAATCAAACGGTCTTTTCCGAGGTCGCGTCTCCGTTCAGCCGGACGGCGCGCAGGTGACGTGGCAGACACCCGTGGGCGTATCGACGGCATAAGGGAAGTATTTCCGTTTGAACCAGAGGGCCACGTTGACCAGGCCGATCAGGACCGGCACCTCGACCAGGGGGCCGATGACCGCGGCAAAGGCCTGGCCCGAGTCGATGCCGAAGACGGCCACGGCCACGGCGATGGCCAGTTCGAAATTGTTCGAGGCGGCCGTGAAGCTGAGGGTGGCGGACTGTTCGTACGTGGCCCCGGCCTTCATGGACAGGACGAAGGAGACGAAGAACATGGCCAGAAAGTAGATGCACAGGGGCACGGCCACGCGGACTACGTCCAGCGGAAGCTGGACGATGTATTCGCCCTTGAGCGAGAACATGACCAGAATGGTGAACAGCAGGGCGACCAGGGTGATGGGACTGATTTTCGGGATGAAGCGCGCTTCGTACCATTCGGCGCCCTTGGCCTTGAGCCCGATGATTCGGGTAATGACCCCGCCGAGAAAAGGGATGCCAAGGTAGATGAACACGCTTTCCGCGATCTGGCCGATGCTGATATCCACCTTGATCCCCTTGAGGCCGATCCATTCCGGCAGCACGGTGATGAAGACATAGGCGTAAACCGAGAAGAACAGGACCTGAAAGATGGAGTTGAAGGCCACCAGGCCGGCGCAGTATTCCCGGTCGCCGGAGGCCAGGTCGTTCCAGACGATGACCATGGCAATGCAGCGGGCCAGGCCGATCAGGATCAGTCCGACCATGTACTCATGATGGCCGGAAAGAAAGGTGATGGCCAGGAGAAACATGAGCACCGGCCCGACGATCCAGTTCTGAATCAGGGACAGGGCCAGGACCCGGTAGTTGCGAAAGACGTGGCCCAGCTTTTCGTATTTGACCTTGGCCAGGGGCGGATACATCATCAGGATCAGCCCGATGGCGATGGGGATGTTGGTCGTGCCGGCCTGGAAATAGTTGATGACCTCCCGGATGCCGGGGAACAAATATCCCCACATGACCCCGACGAACATGGCCAGGAATATCCACAAGGTCAGGAAACGGTCCAGGAAAGACAGCCGCTTGATGGTCGAATCCATAAAAACGCCTCCTCGGCCCGGTGTCCTTTTAATTCATTCCTTTTAAAAAACCGGTGATCGCCGCCGCGGTGGACCTGGCCCGGTCCGGGACCAGGGCCTCGAGGGAGGCGGGCATGGCTTCCACGAACGCACGGATTTCGTCGCGAACCCGGCGGTAATGGGCCATGGCCGCCTCCTCGTCCGCAGCGCCGGCAGCCAGGTCGGGGGGATCGTCAAAGCCGCGGTGAATCATTCGGGCCGCACCGGGAAAGACCGGGCAGGACTCCTTGGCCCGGTCGCAGACCGTGACCACGTAGTCGAATTCCCGAAGCGGCAGGTCCTCGATGCGTTTCGAGGTCTGGGCGGAGACGTCCACCCCGGCCTCGGCCATGGCCCGGACCATGCGCGGGTCAAGGCCTTTGGGCGTCACCCCGGCCGACCAGGCCTCGAACCGGTCGCCCTGAAGGGCCCGGGCAAAGCCTTCGGCCATCTGGCTGCGGCAGGAATTGCCGGTGCATAAAAACAAAACCCTTGTTTTTTTTACAGACATCCGTCTTTCACATGCTCCCTGATAATTTCCGCGATCCGCTTCCGGTCCCGCGGTAAGCCAATGGGATTAAGGCGTCATTTATCCGGCCGGCTCAATCCGCCCTCCTGCCCGAGGAGGGTGACGATTTCCTTTGAACATCACCGTCCCCGTGGATTCAGTTCCTTGCAGCGGCCGACGGTGCATGCTCCGGTGACCGCCTTGATATCCGCCAATGATGTCGCACCGGCCCTGAAGGCCGACAGAATCCGCCGTTTGGTCACGCCGGAACAGTAGCAGACCAGTTCGTCATCCGGGGCGTATCGAATGTTTTCGGTAAATAGGGTCATTATGCCTCTACAACATGAAACAAAATCACTCCTCGAAACGGAATCCGGCCAGATAATCCCTGAGATTTTCCTTTTTTACCAGGTCCAGCGGCGGGCAGTCCTCGGACCCTTTGACGCCCTCGGCCGCCAGCGCGGCGAAGACCGTGCAGGTGGGCTGTCCGCAGGCCCGGCAGTTGGTCCGGGGCAGGCGCTTGAGAATCTCGAACAGCTTGGGACGGGGCAGGCCGGTCTGCCGGGGTTCGATGGCCTCCCGGCCCTCCCAGGCCTCGTTGATCTCCCGCCGCAGCCACTCGAGAATCTTGTCCGCCTCGTCTTCGTCCTTGAGCGCGTTGACCGCGATCCGGTCCGCGTGGACGGTGATGAGCCGGCCGTGCACCTTGAAGGTCACCGAGGGCGGGTCCTGGATATAGGTGAACCCGCCCAGGACCGTGTTGAGATACGGCAGGACCTGGCCGACGTCTTCGTTCAGACGGGCGATACAGTGCAACGACTCGAAACCCGGGTTGCATTCGGGACGGAATATCTCCTTGGTATAGCCCGTGAGCAGCATGAAGGCCCCCTCAGGGAACCGCCAGGACGTCCTTGACCGCGTCCTTGACCCGGGCGACGTCCTGGGGGTTCAGGTTGAAGTCCTTGTTTTTTCCAATGTCCAGATCGGTGACGACCAGGTAGCTTTTCAGGGGCACCCCGGCGCCTTCCAGCGCGGCCTTGCCGCAGGCGATTTCGCAGCCGTCGATCACGATCATCCGCTCGACGTCCCGGGCCGACTGGACGAATCCGGGCAAGCGGCCGCCGATTCCAGCCAGACAGAACATCTTGCCGAAACCCTCCCGGGTCAGTTCCACCGCCGCCTGATTGCTCAACTGGCCCACGTTGGACCCTCCCGAACAAGGCAGGAGCATGATGTCGCCTCCGGGTGCGCAACACGCATCGGACATGACCCGCCTCCTTCCGTTATTTCCCGATCCAGTTCAGGACGTCCTGCTTGCTGGGAATCTTGCCCACGGCCTTGACCTGGCCGTCCACGATGACGGCCGGCGTGCCGAAGACGCCGGACTTGGCGATTTCCATGGCGTCGCTCACCTTGATGACATGAACCTCGACGCCCGACTCCTGGACCGCCGCCCGGACGATCTCCTCGGTCTTATGGCACTTGGCGCAGCCGGGACCCAAGACTTTTATTTCCATGATTCTTCCTCCTGATTCGATATTTCCTCGATCCATCGTTTGATTTTTTCCTTGGGGGGCGCGACGCCCACCGCCACGACCCGGCCGTTGATTATCAGGGCCGGCATGCCCATGACGCCGGTCCGGCCGATCTCCTTGACGTCCGTGACGTGCCGGAGGTCCGCGCTCAGGTTCAGTTCGGCCAGGGCCGCCATGACGTCGTTTTCCAACCGGTCGCACTGGGGACAGCCCGGCCCCAGGACCTGGATTTCCAAACCCGCCGGGGTCTGCCCCTGGACGGCCCGGCCCTGAAACGTCCTCAACTCCCGGACAAAGGCTCGGCCGTAATCCGCCCGGACCCTGGCCGGGATGTAGTTGCGCGACGCCAGACGTTTCATCAGCTCGGCCTCGACTTCGTCGTCGGGCCGGTCGCCGGACGTCTCGGCCACGTCTTCCAGGACCCGGCGCAGGCCGACGATGCCCACGAGGTTACGGTTGACCCGAATTTGGGTGATCTCGTCCGAGGACATGGCTCACCCGATCAGGGCGCCGAAAACCAGGCCGGCGATGGTGGACAGGACCACGATGATGCCGCTGAAAACCGCGGTCTTTTTCCAGCCCATGATCCCTCCGATGACCAGCATGTTCGGGAGCGACAGAGCCGGGCCGGCCAGAAGCAGGGCCAGGGCCGGACCCCGGCCCATGCCCGCCCCCAGAAGCCCCTGCAGGATCGGCACTTCGGTCAGGGTGGCGAAATACATCAGGGCCCCGGACACCGAGGCGAAAAGATTGGCCCACAACGAGTTCCCGCCGACAAGGCTTTGGACCCACGATTCCGGAATCAGCGCCGGATGGCCCGGACGCCCCAAGAGGAAGCCGGCCACCAATACGCCGCCCCAAAGCAAAGGGAAAATCTGTTTCATGAACCACCAGGTCGAATCGACCCAGTTCTTCAGCTCCCCGGTCGTGAACCAGAACCGGAGCATCAGGCCCAGAACCACCAGCAGCCCGCTGGTGATGTACCACTTGGCCGCGAAAATGGCCGGCCAGAGCCCGGTGGACCCCGATGCCGGCCGGGCGAAAGCCGCGAAAACCAGGATCAGGACCATGACCAGCATGTACAGGGCCTCCTGCCACAAGGCCCGGCCATTCTCGTCCTCGTCCGGCAGATAAATCTCCCCGGCCGCCCGGGCCGCGTCGTCCTTGCGGAAGATCAGGGCCATGAGCAGCCCGGTGACCACGGCGAAGATGACCGCCCCCAGGGCCCGGGCCAGACCGAGCTGCCAGCCGAGGATGCGCGCCGTAAGAACGATGGCCAGGACATTGATTGCCGGACCCGAATAAAGAAAGGCCGTGGCCGGGCCGATCCCGGCGCCACGGCTGTAAATGCCGGCGAAAAGCGGAAGCACCGTGCAGGAACACACGGCCAGAATCGTTCCGGATACCGAGGCCACGCTGTATGACACAATTTTTTTGGCCTGGGCGCCGAAATACTTCAATACGGCGGCCTGGGAGACGAAGGTGGCGATGGCCCCGGCAATGAAAAAGGCCGGGATCAGGCAGGTCAGCACGTGCTCCCGGGCGTACTCCCGAAGCATCATGAAGGCTTCCAGGCCGGACTGGCGCACCACGGGATGGGCCCAGGGCACGAAATAGGCGGCCAGGAAGATGCCGGCCAGAATCAGCAGCTTGTATATTTCCCGCACGGGAAGGCTCCTTGTTCCGGACCGTTTGGCCAAAAGGCCAAATAGCCGGGCAAAAAAATTTATCCCACTCAGGCCAGCATCCGCAGCCCGCTCTCGACGTTGCTGCGCAGCACGGTTTCCACGCAGCCGAAAAAGTTGAGCACGCACGGGGTCAGCAGGTGGTAGTAGACCTGGGTCCCCCGCTTGTCGGCCTCGATGATGCCCGCGTTTTTCAGCACGGCCAGATGCTTGGACACGGTGGACACGTCCGCCCCGATCATCTCGGTCAGCTCGCAGACGCATCGTTCGCCCCGGGAGAGTTCCTCGATGATGAAGAGTCTGGACGGGTGGGCCATGGCTTTCATGATCCGGGCTCGGGCTTCGAAATGAGCTTTGGTTTCAGAATTCATGGTCTACCCTTTCTTATTTGGCAATATAGCCAAATTATGGCCCCGTGTCAACCTCTCGTTTCCAGTCCCGTCCTCTTTTTATCAGGACACCCAAATTATTGACATGTCGCTCTCTACCAGCTATCCTTACCGGGCAAACAGGAGGCCTGTGTTATGACCGTTGCCCGCAGCGAGGTGGTAGCCCAAGGGGCGGAAGCCTATTATCATTGTGTTTCCAGGTGTGTGCGCCGCGCCTTTCTCTGCGGCCTCGATACGCGCACCGGCCGGTCCTACGAGCATAGAAAAGGCTGGATTCAGGCCCGATTGAAGGACATTGCGGCCGCCTTCGGCATTGAGGTCATCACGTACGCGGTCATGTCCAACCATTTTCATGTGGTGCTCCGCACCCGTCCGGATCGGGTCGAAAGCTGGTCGGCCGAGGAGACGGCCGGGCGTTGGCTGGCGCTTTTCCCCATGGAGGTGGGCGAAAACAGTCGCCCCAGGGCCCCGACCCGGTCGGCCATCGAGTCGTTGGCCGGCCAGCCTGAGCGGCTGGCTGAAATCCGGTCGCGTCTGGGCAGCGTGAGCTGGTTCATGCGGTGTTTGAACGAGTACGTGGCCAGAATGGCCAACCGGGAGGACGGCTGCAAGGGGCGGTTCTGGGAGGGGAGGTTCAAATGCCAGGCCCTGCTGGATGATTCCGCGCTTCTGGCCTGCATGGCCTACGTGGACCTGAACCCGGTTCGGGCCGGCGTGGCCAAGACGCCGGAACGGAGTGAATATACAGGCATTTACGATCGAATCCAGGCCCGGATTTCTGGCGGGGATGAGACCTGGCTCTGCCCGCTCGGCGACGAGGACCATAAAAACGGCCCGGGCGTGTTGCCAATCGGCCGGGACGAGTATCTGTCTTTGGTGGACTGGACCGGCAGGGAAATCCGGGTGGGCAAACGGGGGGCGATTCCGGCGGAATTGTCCGACATTCTGAACCGCTTGCCGATCAACCAAGGCCACTGGCTGGACACGGTTCAGGGGTATGGCGGCCTGTTCCACCGGGTGGTCGGCCGGATCGAGGCCATGATGGACATGGCCCGGCTCACGGGCAAGCGCTGGCTGGGGGGGGTGAGGGCAGGCCGGGTGGCCTTTTCGACTCCCTGACCCCGGAAACCCCGTCTTCATATCCGTCACGTTCATGCCGACAGGGCCCTGCCTTGCCCGGTTTTCCTCGAATTTGAGACAAGCCTTACACATTCTGCAAACCGCGTCTTGTAAATGTCCTTTTTGATCGGGGTCTAATTCATAAAGGATTGTGAGGGAGCGCCCAGTCATAATTTTAAATAAATGGATGTCTTAATAAAAAAAAGCAGTTCCGGGAGGCCACGTTGATTTTTTAGCGTATCCTTTGATTTGCGTCGCCGACCGCGACGTCAGTCCGCTCGGAAAAGTCAGCGGTTGTGTCCCTGGCCCACGGGCTGATCGTCCTGGTTGCGGATCGTCCAGTCGTATTCGCAGAGCCAGCCCTTGTCGGACCGCTTTTTGGACGTCACCTCGACCTCCATGCGAATGAAGTCACCCGGATGGACCGGGGCCAGAAAACGCATGTTCGTGGTGCCCATGTAGGCGATGACGTCTCGGAGGAACCCGGCCTGCATGAGGAGGCCGTACCCGATGGACAGGCTGAGCAGGCCCGGCACGAGCGTGGTCTTCCAGCCGTTGGCCCGGGCGCCGTCTTCGCTTAGGAACTGGGGCGCGTACTCACCGGCCAACAGGGCCTGAAGCTCCACTTCGCTTCTCGTCAGGACCCGGGACTTGGTGATGAGCCGGTCGCCGACGTCCATGGTTTGAATGGGTTTCATCCAGTCGTCTTCTCTATGGACTTGAGCCATCGAGGACCTCCTTTTTTCCGGCGGCGCGGCCAAGCCTTTCCAGGCCCGCCGTCCGGATGATCGTTGTCCGCCAGATTTTATATTGAACCCGGATATTGCGGTTGGCTACTACCGCGGCGCCGAAATGCGTGCCGCAACGCTCGCGTCCCGCTTTTTGACCTCGACGTATCATGTGATACGCCTGTGGTCCAAAATCGGTCCAACTTCGCGTTTCGCTATGCATTTCGACTCCTCGCTACGGACCCAACCGCAATATCCGGGTTGAAAACATGGTAGGCTATCGGCCACCGTGAGGTCAACCGTCTATCTCGTCCAGTTCGTCTTCGAGGGTTCGAAAAAAGGCCTCCCGGGCCTGGCGTTCGATCCAGGGTTTATGGCCGCAGTTTTTAAGGAGATGGAATCGGAAATCGGGTAAAAGCCGGGACAACGGCTCCTGGACCCCGGCGGCCGGATGGGGGTCGAAGTCTCCGTGGATGGCCCGGACCGGGCAGGCGACCCGGCCGGCCAGTTCGAGCAGCCGCCCGCTTTTTCGCAGGGCGGCGGCCTCGGGCCAGACCGACTCGAAGACCTCGGCCTGAGGGTCCATGGGTTCGGGGCGGCCGGGCAGGGGATCATAGGCGTCGGCTTTGGAGAAGAGGGCGCCGAGGCGGGCCCAAAACGCATTCTTGTCTTTTTCGGCCGGGTCGAGGCAGGCCTGTTGAAGATGCCGAACCTCGGCCCGTTCATGCCGGGCCAGGCGGCTGAGGCGAACGGTTTCGATCCGGGAGGCCCGGGGCTCCTCCAGGGGACCGCAGCCGATCAGGATCAGTTTTTCGACCAGGTCGGGGTGGGCGGCCGCCAGCAGGAGACCGAGCCAGGCGCCCCAGGAAAATCCGATCACGGTCAGGGGAGGGCGGCCGTATCGTCTCAGGGTTCGGCCGAGTTCATCGATCTGCCCGTCCACCGAGGCGGCGGACTGGAAGGGTTCGAGAACGCCCCGGCCGGCGGCCAGCCGGCGGGCCACCGGGGCCATCTCCCCGGCCGCGCCCGGCCCGCCGTGAAGGACGGCCGTTGAAAAAGGAGGGCGGCCGTGGGTCGCGGGAGGGTCCATCGTCGCTCCCGGGCCCGGTCAGCCCAACAGCCGAATCCGGGCGTAGAGGACGATATCCATGACCTGGCCGGCCTTGACCGCGTGCTGCCTCAGAAGCCCTTCCCGCGAAAAACCGCATTTTTCCAGGACACGGATCGAGGCCGGATTGTCGGCAAAAGGCTCGGCATAAACCCTGAGCCAGTCGTACCGGTCAAACTGGAACTCCATGTACCGAAGGAGGCAGGCGGTGACGATGCCGCGGCCCCAGTACGGTTCGGCCAGCCAGTAGCCAAGTTCCGCGGACTTCCGGTGAATGTCCTTGCCGGGTTCCAG
>JAHJTB010000123.1 GCA_018830135.1 Pseudomonadota bacterium
AACCAGCCAGGTGAAGACGGCCAGTTCGCCTTCCAATGACCCGGCCGCTCCGGCCCGGATATATTCAATAAATAAATCAAATCGTTGCCGGATCGGTATCCCGGCCAGGCCCCGGCCGGGCGCCTCCGCCTTCTCGATCCGGCCCATGACCCGCGACGTCAAATCCGCCGGCGCCGGCGCCGTTTCCAGCATCTTCAATTTCGAGATGACGTTTTCAAAACCTTCTCGGTCCTGCATGTCGTCGTTTTCTCCCACACGGTCCCTCGTCCGAGGTCTTCCCTTCCATAATGATATACCCATGAACAGGCCGCAAGTCACAAGGGGCCGGTTTATTTTTCAGCCGGTCGGGCTTCGTTGATTCAACCTTCGGCCCGGCCGTCCGGTCCCTCGTCTTCGGATATCAGGACTCTCAATCGCTCCAGTCCCCGGTAAACCCGCATTTTGGCCCCGCTGGTGGACACTCCGGTAATGTCGGCGATCTCTTCAAAGGGCAGGTCCTCGTAATAGCGGAGGACCACGGCTTCCCGCAAATGGACCGGGAGGCGGTCGAGATGCAGTGAAAGCCAGCGGGCCTCCTGGATGCGGGTCAGGGTCTGTTCCGGATCGTCCCCCGGTTCGGCCACCACGGGTTCCATCGGAATTTCCCTCTTTTTTTTCAGATGCTTGCGGATCAGATTCAGGGCGATGGTGTACAGCCAGGGAAAGAACCGCCTTTGCCTGTCGAACCGGGAGAGGAAGGTAAAGGCTCGCAAAAACGTCTCCTGGGCCAGGTCGTCCGCGTCCTGGCGGGAGCCGGTCATCCGGAAGGCCAGGTTGAAGACGGCCGAACCGTACTGTTCGACCAGGAGGGCATATCCCTGGATATCCCCTCCCTGGATGGCCTCGATGATTTCCCGCTCCTCGGTCTGGTCCATGCTTGGAGGCCTCTGCCCTGATGATTAATGGGACCGGGCACGGACTCCTCCCCGCGCTCTCCGCCCTTGATAGTAAAGATATCATACCGGCATCCGATTCACACCCTGTCGGGCCGGTCTCCGGGGCCGGAGCAAATGAAACTGGTGATAACAGGCCGGACATAGTATCCTGAACTTGATTCGAAGCATTGATACATCGACGTGGAATTTCATGACCCTTCAGTGCGACAGATCGGACCGGTTTTTCCGGAGGTGTGGGCGAATCGGCCGCTTTTTCCGGCGGACGGTCTTTGCGGCGTTGGTGTCGCTTTTGGCCGCCGGGCTCCTGGGGGCCGCGGAGCAGGCGCCCCCGCCTCTGGAAATCCACACGGGCTGGCAGTACTCCTGGGCCCCGGCGCCGGAAAGCGGCGCTGTTTCCAGTCCGGACTGGCGGACGATCCGCGATCCGGTCAACCCGCCCGGAAGAGAGGGCCGAACCGAGCTTTGGCTGCGGGTCCGACTGCCGGAAATCCCCTGTCCGGACCCGGCCCTGCTCATCGATCGGCGCGGGGTCCTGCTGGCCTTCGAGACCTGGCTGGACGATCGGATGATCTATCATTTCGGGATGACGGACGAGGCCGGGGGCTGGACCTTTCCCGGGGTGACCTCCCATTTGATCGCTCTCCCACCCGACTTCGCTGGAAGCACCCTGAAACTTCACGTTTTTTCGGATTATTCGAATATCGGTTTGCGGGGGCGCATGTCGATCGGCCGGGCCGAGGACCTGATCCGGGATGTCATGCGACGGGACGCCGACGGAATCGTGATCGGACTCCTGATCATCTTTTTCGGGATTTTCGACTTGTTCATCGCCCTGGAACAACCGGAAAAAGGAAGCCGAGCCCCGTTCTTCGGCATTTACGCCCTGTGCGTCGGCCTTTACACCATCAACCTGACCACGGTCAAAGACCTGGTTTTTCATGCCCCGATGTTCTGGTTCACCGTGTATTTTATCGCCTTGATCCTTATGCCCGTGGGAATCGTCGGCTTTGTCTGGCAGACCTTCCGGCCGGAACGGGGTTCCCTGGCTCACCGGCTCTGGCAGGCCCATATCGGGTACGCCCTGGTCTGCCTGGTCTTCTATCTGGCGGCCTTGTGGGACTGGATTCCCAGGCCGGTCGCCTATTTTCCGATCCATCTGCTGCGATTCGTGTTTATCCTGGAGATGGTATACCTGCTTGGGATCGTCGCCAACCAGGCCTTCCGGCGCGGGAACGTCGAAGCCCGAATCTATATCGCCGGTCTGGCGCCCGTCGCCGTTTTCGGGGCTTACGACCTGCTGGTGGCCCTGGGACCCATTCTCTCGGACCGCTCTTTCGTCCAATGGGGACTCTTCTGCTTCGTATTCAGCCTGGGGATGATCCGGCGGCGGCGCCATCTGGATATCCGAAACAGGCTGGTCACGTATGCGCATGAACTGGAACGCAGGTCCGAGGAAAAGGAAAAGTTGATGAAGGATCTGCATGACGGCATCGGGGGCCTGGCCACGAGTATTTTTTTTCTGGCCGAAACAGCCAAATCTTATTCATCCGAAGCCAAGTTGAAAAGAAACCTTGCGGCCATTTCGGAGCTGTCCACCGAAAGCCTCGGTGAAATCAGGACGTTCATGCACAGCCTCGACGATCAGGACCGTAACTGGTCCGCCTTGATCGCCGAATTGAGGCACCACGGCAGCAACCTGATCGAGGCCCACGGCCTGGAATACGAACTCGACGCGGCCGTTGACCAGAGGGCGCCGAACCTGTCGAGTCCGCTCTATCTCAATCTGTTTCGGATTCACAAGGAGGCCCTGACCAATATCATCAAACACGCCCGGGCCGGCCGGGTCCGGGTGACCCTGGAGGTTGAGGCCCGGCGATTGACGTTGTGCATTCGGGATGACGGGATCGGTTTCAAGCAAGGCGGCCGGCGTGAAGGAGGGACGTCCAACATGGCGGCCCGGGCCGCCGAGATGGGCGGTACGCTGGAAATCACCTCCGAACAGGGAGCATGCGTGAGGCTGGAACTGCCGCTCCCCCAAAAATAGCCCGCGCCGGGTATTCAGTCTGAAGGCATTATCGGCGACAAATGACGGAAAGGTGCAACCAAGCCATGCGTATCGCCATTGTCGAAGATGACCCCCTGATTCGGGATAATCTCAGGATACTGCTTACCGGAGATCCGGAAATGGACGTGACCGGCGTCTTCGATTCGGCGGAGGCAGCCCTGGGTTCCTTGAAACGGACCGTTCCGGAGGTCCTTCTGGTTGACCTGGGTCTGCCCGGAATGAGCGGGGTCGAGTTCATTCAATCAGCCAAGCAGAGCCATCCGGACCTGGATATCATGGCTTACACGGTCTTCGAAGACCGCCAGACCATTTTCGCGGCCATCAAGGCCGGCGCCTCGGGTTACATGCTCAAGGGGACCCGGCCGGCCGAACTGATCTCGGCCTTGCACGATCTTCGGGCCGGCGGCGCCCCCATGAGCCCAAAGATCGCTCGGCTGGTGATCCAGGAATTCCAGCAAACCGGAATCGAAGGACAATACACCCTGACCTTCCGGGAAAAGGAAATTCTGCGCGGCATCGAAAAAGGCCTGTCCTACAAGGCCTTGGCCGGTCAATTGAACATCAGTCCGCACACGGTCCATACCCACATCAAGAACATCTATGAAAAACTCCAGGCCAGTAACCGGGGAGAGGCCCTGGTCAAGGCGCGGAAAAAGGGGATCATTTAGAAACCCGGATTTTGCGCTTGACTTCTACCGCGGTGCCGAAATGCGTGCTGCAACGCTCGTTTCCCGGGTTTTCACCGGGGCGCAACTCGTCATGCGCCCGCGGCCCTAAAACGTTCCAACTGTACATATCGCTCGGCGTTTCGACGCCTCGTCCCGAATCCACAACCAAGCCAACCGAAATATCCGGGTTTAAGGCCTGGCCGGCGCGCTTTTCCTCAGGCGCCCGGACTCCCCATCGGCAGGGTGAATTGATTCCTATGAAAAGTAATAAAATCAACAAATAGTTGAATACAAATCTGGACACCAACGGCCGTCTGGGGTATATTGGTCATGTCATCACCTTTTGACGGGCG
>JAHJTB010000013.1 GCA_018830135.1 Pseudomonadota bacterium
AGCTGTCCTCCTTCATCAGAAATGTTGCCTTTTAATCCGAAAGTGGAAACCTCGCCCCCCTTTTTCATTCTTCGCTTGCGCCCGGACCGTCCGGGAATGAGGGGTCCTATACAATGTACGCCCGCCGCCCAAATCCGCGCCGACCCGGGCCATGCTCCAGGCTCGCGCGGAATCGCGGCCCACTGGGCGTGCTCCGACCGGAATGATGTTCAATATACAAGGCCGGAGGCCCGGCTTCAAGTGCTGGCTGGCAGATAGACCGATTTCTTCATGAGTAAAACGGGATAGGCGGGACCCGGGCTGTTTTGAGACCGCCGGTCGTGAAAGAGCGGAAGGCCTCGGTATGTTATGGCCCGATACTCGCGACGCACAAAAGCGAAAGACCGGAAGAGAGCGTGGCCTCTTCCAGTCTGACCGACCATTCAGGGATGTATAAAATTCGAGTAAATACTAGTCGTCCTCGTCCTCGTCGTCGTCCTCGTCCGGGACGTAGCGGGTGATGAAGCCGGTATCGAAACGGCCGGCCTGGAAGTCCGGGTCATCCATGATCTTGAGGTGCAGGGGAATGGTCGTCTTGATGGGTTCGATGATCAATTCTTCGAGGGCCCGTTTCATGATCCGGACGGCGCCCTGGCGGGTCAGGTCGTGGGTGATGAGTTTGGCCACCAGGGAATCATAGTACATGGGCAGTTCATAGCCCTGGTACAGATGGGTGTCCAGGCGAACGCCGAAGCCGCCCGGGGCGTGATAGCGTTCGATGGTTCCGGGGCAGGGCATGAAGTTGAAGTCCGGATTTTCGGCGTTGATCCGGCATTCGATGGCCCAGCCTTTGAGGTTGAGGTCCTCGAAGACGTAACCGAGCTTGTCCCCCGCGGACAGCCGGATCTGTTCCTTGACCAGGTCCACGCCGGTTACCATTTCAGTTACCGGATGTTCGACCTGGATTCGGGCGTTGACTTCCATGAAATAGAATCGGCCGTCCTGATCGACCAGGAACTCGACCGTGCCGGCGTTGAAGTAATCGACCGCCCGGGCCGCGGCCACGGCCGCCGCGCCCATTTCCAGGCGCAGTTCGGGGGTCAGGCCGGGCGACGGCGATTCCTCGATCAGTTTCTGGTAGCGACGCTGGATGCTGCATTCCCGTTCACCCAGATGGGTCACATTGCCGTGCCGGTCCGCCAAGACCTGGAACTCGACGTGTCTGGGACGGACGACGCACTTTTCGATGTACAGTTCGTCGTTGCCGAAGGCGGCCCTGGATTCACTTTTGGCCACCGGGAACTCTTCGGCCAGGGCGGCTTCGTCGACGCAGAGCCGGATGCCTCGTCCCCCGCCGCCGCCGGCGGCTTTGATCATGACCGGATAGCCGATTTCCCGGCAGAGGTCCATGGCCTGCGCCAGATCGGCCACGCCGCCGGGTGAACTTGGAATGACGGGCACGCCCGCGGCATGCATCCGTTTCTTGGCCGAAATCTTCTCTCCGGACAGCTCCAGGTTGTCCGGGGTGGGGCCGATAAAGACCATGCCGGCCCCGGTACAGGCCCGGGCAAAGGCCCCGTTTTCCGCCAAGTAGCCGTAGCCCGGATGGACGGCGTTCGCTCCGGTCTCCCGGGCGGCCTGGATGATGGCCTCGATGTTCAGATAACTTTTGGCGCTGACGGCCGGACCGATGCAGACCTTCTGGTCGGCCAGCCGGGTGTGCAGGCTCGTCTCGTCCGCCTCGGAATAGACGGCCACCGTTTTCAGACCCAGTTCCTTGCAGGCGCGTATGACCCGGAGCGCGATTTCGCCCCGGTTGGCCACCAGTACCTTGTCGAACATTTAGCTGGTCTCGATGACCATGACGAGGTCGCCGTCTTTGAGAGGCGTTTCGTCCTCGGGCAGGATTTCGAGCACTTTTCCCGCGACCGGGGATTTGAGTTTCTGGAAGACCTTCATGGTTTCGAGCAGCGCCAGGACCTGCTTTTTCTTGACTACGTCTCCTACTTCCACATAGGCGGGCTGGTCTGGATCCGGCCGGCGATAAAAGACGCCCGACATCGGGGCCCTGACCTCAATTCGGTTGTTCGTGCTCATGCCTAGTCCACCCTCCGAAGAATTTTTTGTAGCATGTCGTCGCTATGAACGCGCCATGGACTATACGAAGCAAGCCCGCCAATGTCAAGCCCGCTGGCCGGCGATTATTTTCTGTTCCATTCCCGCACGGTCTGTGTTACCATCGCGCCTCGATTTGATAACAAATTTCATCAGATCAACCCGAAATACCCAATGCGTATTTTCTGGCTTGTTAAAGGGAGGCTGACAGCATGGGCCAATGGATGGATGGTTTTCTTGCCAAACTGGAAAAAGTTCAAACGGAGAACGAGGCCGGCGGCGGTCCGGATCGGATCGAGGTACAGCATAGTCTGGGCAAACTGACGGCCAGGGAACGGATTCAACTTCTGGCCGATCCCGGCACCTTCGAGGAAATCGGGTCCCTGGTCCGGGATTTTCACCAGATGGACGGGAGTTCGCAAAAGGCCAGCCCGGTGGACGGAGTGGTCATGGGACTGGCCCGAATCAGCGATCGGCCCGTCATGGTCTACTCCATGGATTTCACCGTCATGTCCGGCTCCCTGGGCGAACAGGGGGCCTGGAAGATCGCCGAACTGGTTCAGATGGCCGGTCAGGAACAGGTGCCGATTATCGGCATTCTCGATTCGGCCGGCCAGCGCATCAGTTTCAAGGACGGCATGGTCGGTCTGAACGGCCTGGGGCGGCTGCTGAGGAACTACAGCCTTTATTCGGGCGTCATTCCCCAGATCACACTTTTGCTGGGGCCCTGCACCGGTCCGCTGGCCGAAGTGGCGGTTTTGTCCGATTTCCTGATCATGAACCGCAAGACCGGCTTCATGTGGCTGGGCGGCGATATTCGTTCCGAACAGGCCGGCCGGGCCGAATTTCACATGACCAAAGCCGGCCAGGTCGATCTGATCGCGGAGAGCGACGAGGAGGCCATCGACCTGACTCGCCGGCTCCTCGAATTCATACCCCAGAACTGTTGGGAAGAAGCGCCGGTCTGCGACCCGACCGACGATCCGGGGCGGCGCGAAGAAGACCTGCTGGACATCATGCCGGACGATTCCCGGTTCACGTACGACATGCACGAGGTCATCGAGATGATCGTGGACGACGGCAAGTTCTTCGAGTTGAAGGAGGACTTCGCCACCCACTTCATCATCGGTTTCGCCCGTTTCGACGGCAAACCCGTCGGCATCGCCGCCAGCAACCCGGATGAACTCAGCGGCATCATGGAACCGGACGCCTCGGACAAGTACGATCGTTTCATCATGTTCCTGGACAATTTCAACATCCCCCTGCTGACCCTGGTCGACACCACGGCCTTCCCGCCGGGGGACAAGTGGGAGCGCAAGGGAGTCATCCGGCACGGGGCCAAGAACCTGCACGGTTATTCGCATCTGACCATGCAGAAGGTGACCGTGGTCTTGCGGCGGTCTTACGGCGGTTCGAACATCGTCATGGGCTGCAGCAAGATGGGGCCGGACCTGATCTACGGCTGGCCCACGGTCGAATTCGCGCCGACCGGTCCGGAGATCATCGTTCACGCCGTGTTCCATAAGGAACTGGCCAAGGCCAAGGAAGCGGGCAACTACGACGAGGTCTACAACTTCTACCTGGGCATCCTCAAGGAGATGTTCAGCGTTATGACCATGGGCCGGATTTTCACGCATTGGTATACGGTCCACGAGGTCATCGACCCCCGCGACACCCGGCCCCGGATCATCAAGGCCCTGCATGCCACGGCCGACAAAAACGAAGAACTGCCGGAAAAAAAGCGTTACATCAAACCCGCTTGAGTCCAAGGAAGAGGTGCGACAATCATGGGCAAAAGAATGGATGAAGCCATCAAGAGATATCGGGATATTCAGACCAAGAACAAAATGGGCGGCGGGGAGGACCAGATCGACCGCCAGCACCGCCTGGGCAAACTGACGGCGCGGGAGCGGATCGAGATACTGAGCGATCCGGGTACTTTCAGCGAACTGGGGTCCTGCGTCAGCACGACCGGCATGCGCATCGACGGCCGGGTGCCCGATGCGCCCTGCGACGGCGTGGTGGTCGGGACGGCCAAGGTCAACGGCCGCCGGGTCATGGTCCATGCCAGCGACTTCACGGTGTTGGGCGGTTCGATCGGCATTCAGAACATCACCAAATACTCCCGTTCCCTGGAACTGGCGGCCCAGTGGGGCATCCCCATGGTCAACCTGCTCGACTCTTCGGGCGGCCGTCTGGGCTATCGGGACGTGGCCGCGGCCGGCCTGGACTGGCAGTTCCGGCTCCAGTCCCTTTATTCCGGCGTCATTCCCCAGATCACCGTGCTCATGGGACCCTGCATCGCCGGAGGGGCCTACCTGCCGGCCCTGTGCGACTTCTTGATCATCAGTCGGGTTTCGGGCAACCTCTGGCTGGCCGGACCCCGCCAGACCGCGGCGGCCACATCCGAGCAGATCGACCGAAATGTCGGCGGGGCCGATTATCACATGCAGTTCAGCGGCACCTGCGACATGGTCGGCGATGACGACGAGGAGAGCATCAATCTCTGTCGGGACCTGCTGCGATACCTGCCCCAGAGCTTCCGGGACAAGGCGCCTTCCATCGAGCCGGAGGACGACCCGAACCGGGAGACGGCCGGTCTGGTCAACGTGGTGCCGGACAAATACGAACTGCCGTATGACATGCACGACGTGATCGTGCAGATCGTGGATGGCGGCGAATACCTCGAAATCAAGGATCAGTACGCCAAGAATCTGATCTGCTGCTTCGGACATATCAACGGCGAAGTGATCGGCATCGTGGCCAACAACCCCAAGGAGCCGGGCAGCATCATGGAACCGGACTCCTGCGACAAGTATTACCGTTTCCTCCAGGTCCTGGACGCCTACAACATTCCCCTGGTCAACCTGGTGGACACGCCTCCGGTCGTGCCGGGCGAGGACGAGGAGGCCCGGGGGCTCCTGCGGCACGTGGGCAAGATTCTGGACGTGTATGCCACGACCACGGTGCCCAAGATCACGCTGGTCCTCAGGGAGGCCTATGCCGACGCCGGGTCGATTCTCATGGGCGCGCTCAAGAGCCTGGGCTCGGACCTTTGCCTGGCCTGGCCCATCGCCCGGTTCGCGGTCGAGGCCTCGGAACTCGACTACCGGAAGGTCTACGGAATGGGCATCGAGGACGACGCCTACGAGGCATATATGGGCCGTTCCCGGGAGAAGGTGGATGTCTTCGAGACGGCCCGTTCCTGGACAGCCCAGGTGGTCGACGAGATCATCGAGCCGAAGGACACGCGGCGCAAGATCGCCGAGGCCCTCGATATCGCCCGGAACAAGCACGAGCGTCTGCCCATGCGGTCCAAGATGCACGGGTCCTCCCCGACTTGATATCGATAGCGCAAGCTGGTAGAGATGAGGGCAATTCTTGGACAGGAGGATTTCCATGAGTGACAAAGCCGTTCTGACCTGCGCCCTGACCGGGGTTTTGACGGACCCGTCCATGGGCAACATTCCGGTCACGCCCGAACAGATGGCCGAGGCGGCCCAACAGGCCTGGGACC
>JAHJTB010000002.1 GCA_018830135.1 Pseudomonadota bacterium
CATCTCCTGGGCCATGGTCACGGACAGGGGCATGGTGGCCAGGGCCATGAAGCCGGCCGAAAAGGAACCGAGATAGACGAACACGCCGTGGGCCTGGATGAAGAAGTATAGGCAGGGGGCGGCCAGGCCGAAGGCGGCGTAAAAAATGGGTTTGTATCCGATCCGGTCGGCCAGGTGCCCGGCCAGCAGGCCGCTGACGGCGCCGGCGATGGTGTAGCTGGCCACGATGCCGCCGATGGAGACCAGGGAGAATCCTTCCCGGTCGAACAGGATGGGGCTGAAGGTCAGGAAGGACTGGCTGATGAAGGCCCGGATCAGGGCCAGGAACCAGAGGATGGCGATGGGTTTCCAGACCGGTCCGATGATCTGCCGGATCGAGCGGATGAGGCCCTGCCCCCGGAGTCCTTCGCCTTCCGGCTGGGGCACGATGAAGTAGAGCCAGACCACGGCGGCCAGTCCCGGGAGGGCGGCCAGGGGCAGGGCGTTCATGCCGTATCGGCTGACGTACCAGGCCACGAACACGGGGCCGGCGCCGAAGGCGGCGGTCCCCCCCAGTTGAAAGAGGGACATGGAGAAGCTGATGTTCCGGCCGGCGTAGGTCAGGACCATGCCGGCGGCGGGCGGATGGAACATGGAGCAGCCGGCCGAGGCCAAAGAGACGAAAAGGAGGACCGTCCAGAAGCCGGTGGCCTCCCCGAGCATGGGGATGGACACGGCGGCGATGAGGGGGCCGCCCAGGACGAAGAACCGGGTCCGGTAGCGGTCGGCCAGATAGCCCACGGGGGGCTGGACGACGAAGGCCAGGAGTCGGCTGAAGCCGGTGATCAGGCCGATCTGGGTCAGGCTCAGGGCCAGGTTCCGGGCCAGGACGGGCATCAAGGGCAGGGCAAAGGAAAAGTAGAAGTCGCCGGTGAAATGGATCAGGAAGAGGGAGAAAATGACCTTGTGGTTGGCGGCGGAGGAATGCGCGTGAGTCTCGGGTTCGGTCAGAGCCGGTCTCCTTGGCCTGGTCAGGGCGCGGTCCGGGGCGCGGCATGCCGCGCCCCGGAGTCGAGTGTTCTAGCTAATGCTTGGGTGAGGAAACGAGCGGCTACCAGTCGTAGTCCTCTCGTTCGATGATGGTGGCCACGCCCTGACCGCCGCCGCAACAGGCATTGGCCAGGCCGTAGCGGCCGCCTTTGAGGTTGAGGATGCGGGCCAGGGTGCCGGTCAGGCGGACGCCGGTGGCGCCCAGGGGATGGCCGATGGCGGTGCCGCCGCCCATGACGTTGACCTTTTCCGGATCGATGCCCAGTTCCTTGATGCAGTTGAGGACCACGACGACAAAGGCTTCGTTGATTTCCCAGAAGTCGATGTCCTTGACATCGAGGCCGGCGGCGGCCAGGGCCTTTTTGCTGGCCGGGACCGGGCCGTGGCCCATGATGGTCGGATCGACGCCGGCGAAGCCGATGGAACGCACGGTGGCCAGCGGTTTGACGCCCTGGGCCCGGGCCTTGTCCTTGCTCATCATGATCATGGAGGTGGCGCCGGCGTTCAGCGGAGAGGATGTCCCGGCCGTGACCCGGCCGCCCTCGGGCCGGAAGATGGTTTTCAACGTGGACAGACCTTCGAGGGTGGTGTCGCCGCGGACGGCCTGGTCCTGGGTCACGGTCATGACGGTCCCGTCGGCCTGTTCGGCCTCGACGGGCAGGATTTCGTCGTCATAGTACCCGTCCTGCTGGCCCTGCGCGGCCCGGTGATGGGACCGGACGGCCCAGGCATCCATTTCCTCGCGGGTGCAGCCGCACTGATCGACCAGCTTTTCCGCGGTCAGGCCCATGGTCATGGTCGTGGGCATGTCCCAATGGGCCAGCTTGGGGTCGGTGAACAGGGCCATACTCGGAGATATCCAGCCCTTTTCCGTGGTCGGTCCGCCCATGGGGATACGGGTCATGTGCTCCATGCCGCCGATCATGACCGTATCGGCGTAACCCATGGCCACTTCCATGAAGCCCATGTGCAGGGCGGCCATGGCCGATCCGCACTGCTGGTCCAGGAACTTGGCGGAGATGGTTTCGGGCAGGTCCGCCAGAAAGATGGGGAAACGGCCGCCGTAAGACCACTGCTCGTTGACGCCCGTGGCCGAGCCGACCAGGAAGTCGTCCACTTCCTTGGGTTCGATGCCGGCGCGCTTGATGACTTCCGGCAGCAACTGGGCCAAAAGCTCGTCCGAGCGCAGTTTGTGGAACCAGTCGCGCGCCGGGTCGTTGGGCCGCGAGCGGGACTGGGCCGTCCTCAGGTAACTGGCGATGACAACTTCTCTCATTTCAATGGTCCTCCATGTTTATGGTATTCAGGTCCCCGTCGAGCCGACGAGCGGCCCGGGGACCCCTTATCCGTGCGCGGGCTCCCGTTTGCATGAGGGCGGGCCGGCGGTTTTCAGGGGAGCCGCGTCATATGTCCTGGCCGGCGCCACGCTCCGGCCGGTGGTTAACAAAAAGCCGGGTCAGGACACCGTGTAAAAGGACTCGTCGTACTCGGGCTTGCCTTCGTACCGCTTCATGTACAGCCCGGGCGCCTTATCCATGTTCTGGAAGACCGCCGGATCGACCATGATGCCGGCCTTGTGCATGGCCTTGATCAGAACCTGAGGCGCGGGCGGGCAGCCCTTGACCTCGATCTTTTCCTGGATGTTCGGGTTGTCCTTGTGCAGGTCGCACATGCACTTGCCCAGGAGGATGGTCTTTTTCCGGCCCTGGGGCTGCATGGCCTTGCCGGTCAGGACCTCGATATCGTCGAAGGGTTCGCCTTTCCAGGCCGAGGCGATGGCCTGGAGGGCCACCACGTTCAGACCGGCGCAGTAAGTGCACATGGACAGGTCGTACTTGTAGTAGGCCAGACCCTGGACGCCCATCTTGGCGAAGGGCAGGGGCAGGGAGCCGTCCTCGCTGTAGGGAAAGGCGTGTTCGTGCCGGGAGGCAACGGATTCGATGGTCTCGCCGACCACTTCCACGTCGGACAGATCGTGGGGCCGGCCCTGGTTGGCGGCCGCGTTGACCAGGTGCTGAGCCTCGGTGGGATCGATGCCCAGGACTTTGGCTCCGACCAGGTCCGCGGACAGGATGTCGGAGGACGCGACCAGGATGTTGCTCCGTTTCAGGCGGCCGTCGAAGCTGGGTCCGAGGGCATTGGTGTAGATGCCGTCGAGCAGGACCAGCATGGGCGGCATGGGTTCGTAGAGCTTGGCCACGTAGTAGTTGAGGTTCTTGACCGGGTCGGCTCCATGAGATTTCTTGCGCGAGTCGATGTCGATCATGCCCTTGAGGTTCTTGATGCCCAGGGTGACCGCGGTCTGGGCATGGGTCTTGAGGACCGGAATGTCGACCACGAAGTCGCTGTGCAGGATGTCCGCGTTGAAGCGGAGGATATCGCCGTCGCCCACGTCCACCTCTTCGAACTCCCGCTCGAAGACGTTGATGGCCTTGACGCCGTACCGCTTGTTCAGCGTGTTGTAGCCCAGGCTCTCGAAGGCGTGGGCCGGCGTCTCCGTGTCCTTGGCCTTGGTCACGATGCCCTCGCCGATGGTGATGTCGTCGATGCCGCGCTCCTTGAGCAGGACCACGACGTCCTCGATGACCCGGGAGGTGGTGATCACGCCCCACTTGGGAAACTTGACCAGCGTGTTCCAGATCACGATGTTGGGTTTGATATAGACCTTGGCCTTGGAAGGCAGATGGTCCAGGCCATGGCACAGGTCGATGGCCTTGCGGACCGATTCCAGGGGTTTCTCGTATCGGACGATGGATACCAATTTGCTCATGATGTCTCCTTGCGGACCGCGGCGGCGATCAGATCATCGCACCGCCGTCACAGATGATGTAGGTGCCGGTCGTGTAGGACGAAGCGTCGGAAACCAGATACAGGACCGCCCCGACCATTTCGCTCGGATCGGCGTGCCGATGCAGGGGAATGGTCTTGACGGCCTCCGCGTAGATGTCCTCGGTCTCGATGAGGACTTCGGCAAACTTGGTTTTGGTCAGGCCGGGCAGCAGGGCGTTGACCCGGATGTTCCGGCCGGCCAGTTCCTTGGCGTAGGCCTTGGTCATCATGATCAGGCCGGCCTTGGTGATCGAGTACATGCCCTGGAAGACGCCGGGGCTCAGGCCGGAGATCGAGGCCGTGTTGACAATGGCCCCGCCCCCGGTCTCGCTCATCAGCTTGGCCGCGTTCTGGATCATGAAAAAGGGGCCTTTGAGATTCACGGCGTTGGTCTTGTCCCAGGCCCGCTCGTCCGCGCCGATCATTTCGCCGAAATAGGGATTGGCCACCGCGTTGTTGATCAGAATGTCCAGCCGGCCGAAACGATCCTTGACCTGCTTGAACAGGGCCTCGATCTGTTCGACGTAACCCATGTTGCTGGCGATGGGGTCGGCCTTGCCCCCGGCGGCCCGAATCTGTTCCGCCACGGCTTCCAGCGGCTCGATTTTGCGGCTGACCAGGATGCAGTGGGCCCCGTGTTCCGCCAGACCTTTGGATATGGCTTCGCCGATTCCCCGGCTGGCCCCGGTGATCAGGGCGATTTTTCCGTCCAGTGAGAAATTGACCATTGATCGACCTCCTTGCCGATGTCAGCCGGCGGCGCCGGCCGAGATTGATAATCCGTGATTCAGTCCGAAACCTCGCCGGTGGGCTCGCCTTCGTCCCGATCGAGAACCAGGCGCAGATGCCAGCCTTTGGGGCCCTCGTCCTTTTGTATGCCCTGAATGATCATGTCGGTCAAGGGGTCGACCAGGGACATCAGGTCTTCCGGTTGCCCCAGCAGGAGCCGCCGGATGACCAGATGTTCGATGGTGCCCAAAAGGACCGATCGAACCAGAAACGGGTTGGCGTCGGAGCGGAACTCGCGGGAGGCGACGCCTTCCTCCACGACCCGGGTGATGACCCGGAATCCTTCCCGGATGATCCGGTAGGCCTCCGTGTCCAGAAACTTCCGGTTCTGCTTGAGGATGAGCATGACGACCGAGGCGTACTCGGGGTGATTCTGATAGAACGACAGGTAATGGTAGACAATGCTCCGGACCTTGTTGGACGCGCCCCGGATGTAGTTAAGGTGGAAATTGAGCGTTTCCATCCCTTTTTCGGTCGTTTCGACGGGAATGGAAAAAAGCAGCTCCTCCTTGGTGGAAAAGTATTCGTAGATCGTGGCGTCGGAAAGCCCGGCCTCCCGGGCAACCTCGGAAATGGTCGCCTCGTGGAAGCCTTTTTCGGCAAAAACCTTCTCGGCCGCCTTCAGTATCTGGTCCTTGCGGGCGCCCGAGCGCTTTTGACTGGCCAAGTCGTTTCTCCCTTCAGGACCCGGCGCCGGGTCTCGCCCCGATCGACGAAACCGGACTAATCCTCAAAGTATTCCTCTTTCATCCCGATGGTCAGCCCGTCGGATTCCAGGAGGCGCGTGGCCAGGCCCTGAATCTTGGGCAGTTCGTAATGGAAGAAGAACTGCATGGTCATCCATTTGCCCTGGTAGAACTTCAACTCGTTTTCAGTGGGCTGTCCGGCCAGGCCCTTCCGGAGGGCCAGACCCTGCTTGAGCCACTGCCAGGCCACGGTCACGTGGCCGAACATTTCAAGGTACAGGGTGGCATCCGAGGTGAACAACTCGATCCGGCCGCTCGCGGCGATGCCCAGGAGATGCCGGGTCACGCCGTCCATGGTTTCGAGGGCGGATTCCAGTCGCCGGGCGTACGGTTCAAGGGCCTCGTCGGCCGAAGCCTCGGCCGCGGTTTTCCGGACCTCCTCCAGGTAGAGCTGATAGGCCCGTCCGTCCTTCATGACCAACTTGCGGCCCAGTAAATCCAGGCCCTGGATGCCGGTGGTGCCTTCGTGAATCGGATTGATGCGCTGGTCGCGGTAGTGCTGTTCCAGGGTGTATTCGTCGGTAAAGCCGGAGCCGCCCAGAATCTGAAGACCCTGACTGACCGTGATGACGCCCATTTCCGAAGGATAGCTTTTGGCGATGGGGGTGAGCAGGTCCAGAAGCAGGGTGTAGCGTTCCTTTTCCTCGCCTTCGGTCACCCGCTCCATGTCGGCGTAGATGCCGCACTGCAGGAGGATGCCCAGGGCCCCTTCAATGACTGCCCGCTGAAACATGAGGATGCGCTTGATGTCGGCGTGCTCGATGATCATGACCGGGGGCGATGTCGGGTCCTTGGACTCGATCTTCCGGCCCTGGGGGCGTTCCCGGGCGAACTCCAGGGAGGCATAGTAGGCGGCCGAGGCGATGGCCGCGGCCGACATGCCCACGTCGATGCGGGCCTCGTTCATCATCTGGAA
>JAHJTB010000124.1 GCA_018830135.1 Pseudomonadota bacterium
CGCCGGACCATTCATTTCTACGTCACATCCGGCCTGCTCCACCCGCCTTTCAAGACCGGCCGGACCATGGCCTATTACGACCCGGCCCACCTGAACAAGCTCGAATACATCAAGGGCCTGAAAAAGGACGGCCTGCCGCTGGCGGCGATCAAGGAGCGAATCGAGGACCGGGAGCGGAAGGGGCCGGGCTTCGGCCGGCACGCCGGCGAGAGTCTGGGCTTCATCAACCGGAGGCCCCTGCCTCCGCCGCGCCGGGCCTACGGGAAGAAGACCCGGCAGGCCATCATCGACGTCGGGTGCCGCCTGTTCATGGCCAAAGGCTATCACCAGACCCGCGTCATCGAGATCATTGAATACCTGGGCCAGGGCAAGGGCTCGTTCTATCATTTCTTTTCCAATAAAAAAGAGCTTTTTCTCGAATGCATCCCCTTGATCTTCAACGACATGTTCGCCCAAAGCTGGAAGCGCATCAAGGAGTCCGCCGATCCCATGGAACGGCTCAAACTGAGAATGCAGATCACCCTGCCCGTCTATCGCGAACTGAACCTGATTCTCAAACTGTGCGCTGAAGTCCAGGAAGACGATGACCCCAAACTCCAGGAAATGGGCCGGCGCATCATCCACTCCGTGTACCGGCCCGTCGAGGCGGATATCCAACGGGGCGTCGAACTGGGCGTCTTCCGGAACGTGGATGCCAGGGCGGTCGCCTTCCTGCTCGTCGGCGCCGTGGCCGGTCTGGGACATTTCGTCGAAAAGCCGTCCCGGTCCCTCCAGGCCTCCATGGAAAAAACGGTTTTCGACATCGTGGCCCGCGCCCTGCTGCCCGGTCCCGCCTGAAAGCCCATGGCCTCTCGGGGACCGGGTCCGGCCACCCGATTCTCCTGAACTATCTATTAACTATTCACTAATGATTTTTCCGATTTTATCAATTATCTTCATTATAATCATGTATTACAATGTGAACCGAACATAGTCCTCCATTTTTTTTACTTGATACTTAAGTCAAGTCCTGGTATAGCTCGGCCATATTCGAAAGAAAGCAAGACCCTTTTTCCACGGACCCATCAGGGGAGGACCTGACGTGAGAGACGTAGCCGTAGTCGGAATCGGAATGACCCGGTTTGGCAAGTTCATGGCCAAAAGCATCAAGGACCTGGTCCGGGAGTCCGTCCAGGGCGCCCTGGCCGACGCAACCATCGGTCCGGGGGATATCCAGGCCGCTTACGTGGGCAACGCCGCCGCCGGTCTGATGACCGGCCAGGAGATGATCCGCGGCCAGGTGACGCTCAGCCCGCTGGGCATCGAAGGCATTCCCATCGTCAACGTGGAAAACGCCTGCGCCAGTTCCTCCTCGGCCTTCCATCTGGCCTGGCTGGGCGTGGCTTCGGGG
Organism: Pseudomonadota bacterium; assembly: GCA_018830135.1. Lineage (GTDB taxonomy): Bacteria > Desulfobacterota > Desulfarculia > Adiutricales > JAGVGV01 > JAHJTB01. Next base: position 1,391 of record JAHJTB010000124.1, read on the forward strand.
TTGTACGACTGCGTTCTGGCCGTGGGGTTCGAAAAGCTGTATCACGACGACAAGGCGAAATCCTTCCAGGCCCTTTCAGCCGCCATCGACGTGGAGGCCGGCAGCACCTTCCTGAAGGACTTTGCCGCGAAAAAGGGCCTGGACATGGACATCCTCCAGCAGGGCAGCGGCATGCGGCGCAGCATCTTCATGGACATGTATTCCTATTACGCGCGGCCGTACATGGAGCGCTACGGCCTGACCCAGGAGCATTTCGCCCGGATTTCGGTCAAGAATCACAAGCACGGCGCTCACAATCCCCACGCCCAGTACCAGAAGGAGGTCACCCTGGAGGAGGTGCTCAACTCCGGGGACATCGTGTTTCCCCTGACCCGCATGATGTGCGCGCCCATTGGCGACGGCGCGGCGGCCTGTGTTTTGTGTTCCAGGGAAAAGGCGGCTCGGTACACCACGAAGCCGGTCTGGGTGGCGGCTTCGGTCATGGCCAGCGGCCGGCTCAGCGCCGAGGAGGACGCCGTGACCGGCGACCTGGCCCCCAAGGCCTACGAACGGGCCGGCGTGGACCCCCGGGACATTGACGTCGTCGAGGTCCACGACGCCACGTCGCCTTCCGAAATCATCGGCCTGATCCAACTGGGGCTCTGCCGGCCCGAAGACGCGGCCGCCTGGATCGACGACGGCAGTTTCGAGGTGGGCGGCCGCATGCCCACCAATACCTCCGGCGGGCTGGAGTGCAAGGGGCATCCCGTCGGCGCCACCGGGATCGGGCAGATATACGAAATCGTCGAACAGCTTCAGGGACGGGCCGGCCGGAGGCAGGTCGAGGCCCCCCGGGTCGGCATGACTCACAACGGAGGCGGGATACTCGGCGTGGACGCCGCCTCGATGACCCTGCATGTCTTCAAGCGCTGACCCGCCGGGCCGTCCGGGATCGGTTAGACCCGAGCCGGCCGGTGGCCGCCGATATCAGCCTCGGACCGGAACCCCCTGTCCGGGTATGGTTTTTAAAAAAAGAAGGGCGGCGCCTTCGGGCGCGGGAACCGCAACTGTCAACAAAACAAGGAGGTTGACCGTGAAAAAGCTGTTGCAATTGTTTGTGATCGCATTGTTTGTGGTGGGATCGCTCGGGGCCGGCCCGCTGCAGGCCGCGGAGGTCAAGGAGTACGTCGTCCCGGCCTTTGCCGATTTCTCCGGGGCGTATGCCGACGCCATGAAATTCCTCCTGCCCGTTCGGGACGGCGTGATTGCCTGGTGGAACGACACCGAGGGCAAAAATCTCGGCATGAAGCTGGTGATCAAGAACTACGACACCCGTTACGATCCCACGGTCGTCGCCAGCCTCTGGCCCGGAATTCTGGTGGATAAGCCGTTCATCGTGGCCGGCCTGGGCGGGGCGGACGTGGCCGCACTCCAGCAGCGTTTGCCCAAGGACCAGGTGCCGGTGCTCTATGCCCCGGCGGCTTACGGGTACGGCTGGCTGCCCAATCAATGGATATTCCAGCCCCGGCCGACCTATGCCCACGAACAGGTAGCCGGGATAATGTGGTACATCGGGCAGCACCCGGAAAAGAAGCCCCTCAGAATAGCCAGCATGGCCTTCCAGGGCTCGCCGGCTCTGATCGACATCCAGCGGGGCATCAAGACCTACATCAAAAACGTACTCGAGCCCAAAGGCCTGGCCACGCTCGTGACCGAAGAGTGGATCGACATGCAGCCGGTGGACGTTTCGGCCCAGTACCGAAACATCGTGGAAAAAAAGGCGGACCTGGTTTTCGGTCTGGCCAACACGACTCAGGCCGGGGCCTATCTGAAAGCCTGCCAGTTGTTGGGCGTCTCGATCCCGACCATCGCCGCCCCCCATCACACCATCTGGCCCCTGGGCATGGCCATGAAGAACTTTGCGCCCTGGGAAGGTCACATGGTCGTCGGGGCCGTGGCCTCGTCCGCGACCAAAAGCGGCCCGACCTATGAGTTCTTCAAAGTGCTTCAGAAGTACAACCCCAAGATCAACGAAACGATCCACTGGAGTCCCTTCGGCATGCTGGGTATCAGCGGGGGCGTCTTTCTGGTGCGGGCCATCGAGCACGCGGCCAAGGAACTGGGCCCGGAAAACCTGACCGGCAAAGGCGTTTACGAATCCTTCTTCAAGAAGCCCTTCACCGAGGAAGAACTGCACGGGGTCTTCCCGACCCTGTATTTCACCAAGGAAGCGCCGTTCTCCCTCAAGGACCTCAAGGTCAAGATCAGCACGGTCAAGGACGGCAAGTACACGTTGGCCACCCCCGACTGGGTGCCGGTACCCGGCGACATCACGAAATGGTAGCCTGAACGTGAAAGCCCGGTGGGGCCTCGTAGCGTCCCCGCCGGGTCTTCACCTTTAACCCGAATCTTGGAGGGGAATGTTGGGTTACGCTTCGCTAACCGACCACTTCGGGCTTTTCGAAAACCGGGTACTCGCCAAGACGCTACCAATAGGCACCGTCATTGCGAGGAGCCGCAGGCGACGAAGCAATCCCGCCAGCGGCGGACAAGTCTCGTGAACCCTGGAATTTCCCCGCTCGTTCCCAGGCGTGGGTTTGGGGACGAGCGAAAAAGATTTGTTTTATAGGAAGAACCGCGGGCGGCGAAGCCGTCTCACGAGATCCGTCGAGGCCGCCGATTCAATTCTCCGGACAGGAGAAATCCTACAATCAGAAAAAGCATAAGAACCGCGTTCAGCCACCAGGGCGATGACGCTCCGGTGGTGGAGGCCAGGTAGACGGCGCCGATGAGCATGGGAACCAGCAACGTCAGGCCGATGATGAGGATGGCCCAGCGAGCCCAGTTTTCCCTTCGCCTGAATGGTATAAGCAGCAAAATGCCGATGGATACAGCGGCTACCAGGGCGGCGTCCCCGGTTCCTTTCATCAGAATGACGAGCAGCTTCTGGACCCCGGGGGCCAGGCCGGCCCAATCGACGCCGATGACCTCCTTATGATACGAGGTGATTTCCGATCTGGCCAGGTAGGATGCCCCCATCAGGAACCCCGCCAATACGATGCACAGGTTCAATCCAAAGGATATTTTATACTTGAGAGACATGGTCCCTGCTCCAATCCATGCACATGTGGATAAAGGCCCGAAATCATCATAGCCCGGATTTCTCACCAGCTTCCTGCCGCGGCCGGGAAATCCTTGCTGCAACGCTTGTTTCGAAGATTTTGGTCCTCAACATATCGCCCTGATATGCCTGCGGCCAAAATCTCCTCCAACTTCGCGTTTCACTAATGGTTTCTCGACATCACTACGGAACCCGGTGAAAAATCCGGGCCAGGGCGTTC
>JAHJTB010000125.1 GCA_018830135.1 Pseudomonadota bacterium
CAGAGGCGCGAGGCGCTCCTTAATCTCCGGAACCGTGACCATCTGCTCCGGCGACCAGAACTCGGCCCGCCCCAGAGGCATGAACTCGATGAAGCGCACCTCGATGGGCAGGTCCCGGGTCAGAAGCGCGAAATCCATCAGTTCGTCGTCGTTGATCCCTCGCAAGGGCACCATGTTCAGCTTGGCCCGGTCGAAGCCCGCGTCCAGGGCCGCATGAATGCCTTGCCAGACCCGCTCGAACTCGTCCCGGCCGGTTACGGAGGCGAAAATCTCGGGCCGGAGGGAGTCCAGACTGATGTTGACCCGCCGAATCCCGGCGGCCAGCAGGTCCCCGGCCATGTCCGCCAGCAGAACGCCGTTGGTCGTCAGGCGCAGGTCCATGAGGCCCGGAATCACCGACATCCCGGAAATGAAATCCAGAAGCCCCTTGCGGACCAGCGGCTCTCCGCCGGTGACCCGGACCTTGGTCATGCCTTCCGAGGCCGCGGCCCGGACGACCCGCAGAAACTCCTCATAGGTCAGAATGTCCTGGTGCCCGAGCTTGGCCTCCATGCCCCGAGGCATGCAGTACTGGCAGCGCAAATTGCAACGGTCCGTGACGGACAGCCTCAAATATGTGATATGGCGATGGAAAGTGTCTATCAGCACAACCGGCCCCCGGTCGGAATGTCAATTTCGACTCAATATAGTCCGCCCCGGCCGGTACGTCAATCACCTTTGATCTCCATTCTCGAACCTTGACAAGGAATATTTTCCCTGGTAATTTTTATCCACTCTTGGTTTGGGGCTAGGAGAGGATGACTTTTTGAATCTTTTGGCCCTAATATTCCATGTTAGTTTCGGATCAGGCCTTAATGAACCAATTTCTTCCCGGCCATGGGGCCGGTATTTGTTATCACACGGTATATCAGGAATATACGGTTTTAACTGCTGACCGCACCGATATTATTACGTTATTAACAAATTCCGATCATATGATTAAGGATATGGGGACGGATTCGATAGAAGCATGTTCGGCTATTTATTATACAAATAAACTTTAATGTCATAATAATTTATAACGGTAAATTATGAAAAAAGTCTTTATCTTTACAGTGCTAATTGCTGCGATGATAGCGACTCCAGTGGCATTTGCTGAAACAGTAGATGAACTGCTTATCGTCGGCACGGGAAGCAGCGCTTCCCTTTTAGAGGCCGTTGCAAGGACATTTGGTGCTCAATATCAAGGAATTGTTGTAAAAATCCCGCCCAGCATCGGGTCGGGCGGAGGTATAAAGGCTGTCGGAGAGGATGAGTATCTGGTCGCCCGCGTGGCAAGAAATATTCAAAAAAAAGAAGAACGATACGGGCTTTTTCAAATGCCCATCGCAAAAATACCTATTGTTTTTTTCGTAAACACCAGCGCTACCATCAAGGAATTAACACCTGAACAGGCTTGCGGGATTTTTAGCGGTTCGATTAAAAAATGGGAGGAGATCGGAACGGGGAAAGGGAAAATACGTGTTATTAAGAGGGAGGATGGAGACAGCTCCCTTATGGTTCTGCATAATCAATTTCCCGGATTTAAAGAAATAACCCTGACCCCCAATTCGAAAACAACTTATACGGACCAGGAAACCGTCGTTTCGTGCAAGGATCAACCGAATTCAATAAGCTTCGGCAGCTTTCCTGATGTAATGAACGAAAATAGGTTGCGCGCACTAGTGATTGGGGGGATGCATCCGACTAATCCAAGCTATCCATATGTCGGTGTTCTTTCCCTGGTTTACAAGGAAAAAAATAATAAGGGCGCTTTAAGTAAATTTATTCAATTTTTATCTACCGATGCCGCTAAAAAAGCTATTATTGAATCAGGTGGTTTCCCAGTAGAGTAATTTCATGAAGATTAAAAATAAAATATTGCTATCCAATTCAGCGATTGTGATTGCAGCTATTCTGATTATTATATTTTCGGTACTGCTTATTCTAAATAGAGGGATAGAAAATCAGACTCAAACGTTGCTTAACGATCTGGGTGTTCAGTCCTATCAACGTATCCAGGCCGGGTCAAACCTTTTGCAGTTGTTGATTTCCAGATTCTGCCAGGACATTCAATTTATCACAACAGATATTTCACGCCAGAAGAAAGTACGGGAGGGAATTCACAAGGGGCAGTGGAAATCGATATTTGGTTATGCTGAAACCGTATGCAAAAAGGACAATGTCGACTTTCTGATTTTTTTCGATAAAGATGGAAAGCAACTGGTTGCCTGGCCATCACAAGTTGACAGCCTGTATACGGAGGCTCTCTTTAAAGAACTACCACTCTTTAGGAAATTTGACAGATACATCCATGATGAGGATTTGGTTGATGTTCCTTCTTTTTCATCGTTTGAAAAGTGGACGCGCATCGTACACGCCAGTTATGGTTACGATATTGATGATGATTACGGTATTGTTCTACTAACCGTCAGTATTATTCCCAATGAGTATTCAGATGAAATACTAGGATATGTTTTAGCTGGTATCACCAGCCGCCGTTTCTCTCCGTTGTTTAATCAATTTAATCAAACAACTGGGTATGTATCCTTGCTTATTGATGAAAAAATCCCGATAGTATGGGCAGGATTTACCGGAAATCGAAATGAACTCAAGGAAACGCTTTATTCTTCTTTTAACGATCTAGTATCATCTCAATCCCTTAGTGATTCAGCGGGCCGTTTTATGGTTGGAGGTCGAGAGTATCATATTTATAGTAGATCACTTTTTAATCCTCCACTGCCCACTATTTCTGTATCGCCTTATGCCTCTTCTATTTCAGTCGTTACAGGGGAGTCCTCAGACCTACTTATCACGCCAAGGGACAAAATAGTTCAACATGCTGAAATTACCAAGAACAATATAATATTATTCTCGTTTTTCATTACGATCATCATATTAATATTATCAGTGTTTTTAGTGAGCCACATAGGGACGAAGATATCTGAACCAATTCAAACCGCAGCTGAAATTTCCGATAAAATCGCACTTGGCGATCTTGATCAATATCTTGATGAGCCCGGTTCAGATGAAACGAACAGGCTTTTCAAATCCATGAACATCATGATTAAGAACCTGAAAGAACTAGAATCGGATAACCGTGAACAGCTTAAAATGCTTGAGGAGAGCAATGAAAAAAATGAACGGATATTAGCGGCCATCCAGGAAGGCGTGGTTCTGATCGACTCGAACACTCAAGGCATCATTGACATAAACCCTTCCGGCGCAGCGCTTCTCGGCGCCACGCGAGAAGAAATTATCGGCGATTCCATACTTCAATACATTCCCAGGAATATGGAATATAGTATCGACAACAACTTCAATGATCATACGGACAAGTACACCGAAGGTATTCTCCTTACCACTATCGGTAATCAATTATCCATCCTAAAGTCGGCAGTTCCCATAAGACTCGGAGATAGAGAATGCCTCGTTCAGAGCTTTATGGACATCACGCCTCTCAAGCAGGCACAGGAACAAAGTCGGATACTTGAATTGAAACTTCAACAGGCCCAGAAGATGGAAGCTCTTGGGCTGCTTGCAGGCGGGGTTGCCCATGATCTCAATAACGTTCTTTCGGGCATTGTAACCGTTCCGGATTTGCTATTGTTTGATCTGCCGGAAGATAGCCCCATAAGAAGTACTGTTCAAGACATTAAAACCGGGGGGATGAAAGCCGCCGCGATAGTTAAAGATTTATTGGCCTTGGCGAGACGGGGCATTACTCAATTCGAAGTCGTGAATTTAAACGACATTATTGTTATTTATTTGAACAGCCCGGAATATCACAACTTAATGTCCTTTCATCCTGACGTTAACATAGATCTCAATCTTGAAAAAGATATTTTAAATATAATGGGCTCACCCGTTCATTTGTCCAAGACAATAATGAATCTGGTCACCAATGCCGCCGAATCCATGCCTGACGGCGGCAGGATATTCATTTCCACCAAAAATTACAATTTCGATCCACGCCAGGAATCCTCGACCGATTTTAAGAAAGGTGATTACGTACTTCTTAACATTACGGATTCAGGTCTCGGAATTTCAAAGGAAAATATCCATAGAATATTCGAGCCTTTCTATACAAAAAAGGTAATGGGAAGAAGTGGAACCGGGTTAGGAATGGCCGTCGTATGGGGGACCGTAAATGATCATAAAGGATTTATTGACGTTCAATCGTCTGAAGGAGCCGGTACTACTTTAAAAATATATTTTCCTGGAACCCAAAATACCCAATACAAAAAGACTGCTAAATTCTCTCTTGATTCATATCTTGGTAATCATGAAGCTATTTTAGTAGTAGACGATGACGAAGGTCAAAGGAAACTCGCTTCGGCGATTTTGAATCGATTAGGGTATAACGTCTCCGTTGTTGCAAGCGGAGAACAGGCAATCGAGTTCTTAAAAAGCAATACCGCCGATCTCGTGGTTCTGGACATGATTATGGACCCGGGCATTGACGGTTTGGATACGTACAAAAAAATCCTTGAAATTCACCCAAAACAAAAAGCGATTATCGCCAGCGGCTTCTCTGATGACGAACGTGTAAAAGAGGCTCTAAGAATGGGGGTCGGCAAATACCTCAAAAAGCCGTACTCAATAGAACAGATTGCACTCGTTGTTAAGGAAGAATTAGAAAAATAGCAGAGCATTCACCACCGAACCGGCCCTAATTATTCCCGGATATCCTGAATTATCATTCTTTTTGATAAATCGATGTATCAGGAGTCCGCCGCGCTATGAATACCCGATGGCCGTTTCGTGCCAGATTTCTATCCGGGCCGGGTCCGCGAAACGCAACAATCTAATATCATGGATATAAACCCACTTTGAGATGCTTCGAGGCCAACGCGGATATCCCCGGGAATCTGACAAGGCCGATGGGTCCGGAACCTGCCGGAACCCTTCCATCGCCTGCCTCGGATCACCTGCTTCCCGATTCTTTCAGATAATCCGGCGGCGGGTGGCCAGGACCGCGGCCTGGGTCCGGTCGTTGACCCCGAGCTTGTTGAAGATGTGGATAACGTGGCTTTTGACCGTGTGGGGACTGATGGAAAGCAGGTGGGATATCTCCTGGTTGGTACACCCCTCGGCCAGCAGCTTGAGCACTTCGATCTCCCGGCCGGTCAGACCGTAATCCATTGACGGCTCCTCGACCGCCGTGGCCTCCGGGGCCGCCTCCCCGACGGCCTCGCCTTCCACCAGTTGGGCCTCGAGGCCTTCGATGTACTCCTGCTGGCGCCTCAGGTCGGACCGGATTTTCGACGTGTCGATCTCCAGGTCAATGGTGGAAAGCAGGTTCCCGTCCCGGTCGTAGACCGGGTAGACCGCCCGCTCGAACAACGGCCGGTCCAGGCCGGGGCACCGGCCCGGGTCGGCCCGGCCCTGGCTCAGGGCCGCGGCAAAGGCCATGCAGGTGGCGTGCCCGCACTCCCGGCAGTTGGTCCGGGGCAGGATTTTCAGCAGGTCGATGATGGGCAGGGGTTTAAACTGTTCGTAATTGGGCCACAGTTCATCCCGGCGCCCGGCCAAATCCTCGAGGTATTCGATCAGCCCGTCGGCATACTCCAGGGCCCGGTCGCGGTCCTCGAAAAAGAAGGCCAGGACGTTGCGCGGGTGGATGAAGCAGCGGCGGCCCTTGAAGATGAACCGCACGTGCGAGGGCCGGGCGTACCAGACCGCCTCCTCGAACAGGGCGTTGACAAAGGGAAACAGCGGCGTCAGGTCGGTCGCCACCCGGAAGGCCGCCATCCAGACCTCGGCCCCGGACTCGTACTGGTGGGACCGGTGCTGAAAAAAGTCCGGTATGCGTATCTGGAAATCGGAATAGGGACCGATCTTCATCCGTCAGCCTCCCCGCATTGCCCAGTCTACCCGGCCCCCCGGTCGCCGGTCATCACCCGTTCGGGGGATCGTGGAAAGGAGGACGCGATAAACCACATCCCCCATTCCGTCCAGGCTACCCCATCCGGCGCAGCACGTTCTTGAGCATCTTGCCCTCCGGGCTGCGAGGCAGTTCGTCCATGAAGACCACATGGCGCGGCTTTTTGTAGTCGGCCATGTTTTCCAGGCAATAGGCGGCTATCTCCTCGGCCGTGGCCGTTTGGCCCGGTTTGAGGACGATGAAGGCCTTGACCGCCTCGCCCCAGTATTCGTCCGGCACGCCGATGACCGCCGCGTCGTAGACCTTGGGATGGCTGATCAGCTCGTTTTCGATCTCGGCCGGGTAGATGTTGACCCCGCCGGAGATGATCATGTCCTTCTCCCGGTCCACGATGTAGTAAAAGCCCTCCTCGTCCACGTAGCCCACGTCGCCGGTGCGGTAGAATCCCTCCCGGAAGGAGTCTTCCGTCTTTTGGTCGTCCTTGTAATAGCTCATCATGAGCAGGGGATTCTTGACGCAGATTTCTCCGGACCCGCCGGTGGGGCACTCCCGGCCCGTCGGGTCGAGAATCCGGATTTCGTTGAACGGGCCCGCCCGGCCGCAGCTTTTGGGCTTGCGGGCGAAATCGGCCGGTTTCATGATGGTGTTGATCATGCCCTCGGTCGAACCGTAGAACTCGTACAGGCAGGGACCGAACAGGTCGACGATCTCGAGCTTGACCCGTTCCGGACACTGGGCTCCGGCCACGATGACCGAACGGAGCGAACTCAGGTCGTAGCGCCGCTTTTCCTCCTCGGGCAGGTTCAGGACGGCCTGGAGGACCGTGGGCACGACAAAGGACGATGTCACTTTTTCCTTTTCCACCAGCCGCAGGAACTCGGCCGGCTCGAAGCGGGGCATGACCACCACGGTCCCGCCCACGGTGGACGAAAACGCGGCGAAAACCGGCGGCGCGGAGTGGTACAGCGGGCAGCAGGCCAAATGGACGTCATCCTCCTGGTAGCCGAACTCGGCCAGGAAGGTCATCGAGGCGGCCAGGTACAAGGACAGGTCCTCGATGGTCCGTTGGGCGCCCTTGGGCTGTCCGGTGGTGCCGCTGGTGTACTGGAGGGTGCTGATTTTGCTCGGCACGGCCGCGTCGCCTTCGGGGGAGGCCCCGGCCGGCCGACGACAATGCGGTGCTTCAGGCCGGGCAAGGGCGGCAGCCGGTCCACTTCCGGCAGGAACTCTTCGCCGAAGACCAGGGCCCTGGACTCGGAATTCTCGATGATGTAAGCCATCTCCTTGGCCTTGAAACGGTAGCTGATCGGGACCATGGTCATCTGGTTCCGGACCGCCGCGTTCGAGGCCTCGAGGTAGGGGTGGCCGTTGTGCAGCAATATGCAGAAGCGGTCCCCGCCTTGAAGCCCCAGGCCCTTGAGGGCGTTGCCGAAGCGGTTGATTCGCTCGTCGTACTCCCCGTACCCGATGCGACGGTCGCCCTGGACCAGGGCCGCCTTGTCCGGATACTCCTCGGCATGGCCGGGAATGGTGTACTTGCGGCGGAACTCCTCGATCATCTGCCGCATGGCTTCATCGGGATTGGTCTGATCGGGGCCGGTCATGGGACACCCTCCTTTTCTCGACGCGCAACCCCGCGCCGGAACGGGAAAAATGCGTCAACACACCGTTAACCATAATCGCAATGAAATTTACCGGATTATATTCCCGCCGGACCGGGCTGTCAATTTCAGCGTATGCTGATTCCGATGCGCCAGCTTGCGAACGAGTGGAACAATTTTACTTATTGGCTAAGGGCTTGGGCGGGTGTTCCGTCCTTATCACCTCGGCAGGAAAATATTCGACCTCAGCCGTTCGGACAGATAGCGAATGGCTTTCAGACCCCGAACGCTGTTTCCGGTCGTGTCCAGCGGGGGCGAAAACGAGGCCAGGGCGTACCGGCCGGGGACCACGGCCACGATCCCGCCGCCCACGCCGCTCTTTCCCGGAAGCCCCGTCCAATAGCTCCAGTCGCCCGTGGTTTCATACAGCCCGTTGGTCAGCATCAGGGCCAGGACCCGGGGCACGTGTTTCCCGTCCATGACCCGCTTCCCGGTCATGGGGTTCAGGCCGCCGTTGGCCAGGGTCGCCCCCATGACCGCCAGATCCCGGGCCGTTATGGAAACCGAGCACTGCCGGGTGTACAAGTCCAGCGTTTCAATCGGATCGGCGTAAAACCGGCCGTAACTTTTCAGCAGCACCACAATGGCCTGATTGTGCATGTTGGTCTCGGACTCGGACCGGTAGACCGCTTCGTTGACCTCGAGCGGCCGGCCGGCAAACCCGTTCATGGTCCCGATGATCTTGCCCCAGCGCTCGTCCGGAGTTTTACCGGGGACCAGGCTGGTCGTGGCCATGGCCCCGGCATTGACGAACGAATTGATCGTGCGGGACTTTTCCAGTTCGATGGCCATGACGGAATTGAAGGGGAATTCGCTGGCGTTGACCCCGATCTTTTCCGCGATCGCCTCGTCTCCGAGGTCCTCGATGACCCGGCAGAGCGTGAAGACCTTGGAAATGGACTCGATGGCGAAAGCATAGCTCGAATCGCCGACTTCATATACCTTGCCGTCGACCGTGGCGATGGCAAGACCGAACAGCCGGGAGTCCACCTCGGCCAGGTATGGGATGTAGTCCGCGTTTTTTCCTTCACTCACGCCCTTGAAACGCTGATGGGCCGCCTGCAGGGCCTGTCGGAACGCGTCCGCGTCCGGTTCCCGGTCCCCGGCCGGGGCCCACAACGGCGCGCCCAGGGTAAGCGTCAAAACGACAATGAGCCAGACGGCCCGGGCAAGACGCGGCCAGGGATTGAACCTTCCGACCGATGATTTCATGATCCTCTCCTCAACGACGCGGCATCGGCCGCGGATTTCAGTCCGATCTCTTTGAAAATCAGATGCGTGACCACCGGCGGAGCCGGTGGTTTGGCAAATGAATTATATCGGCTTTTCCGTCCATATTAGCCGCGACCATCTCCGGCTGTCAAACCAATAGAAACGCCAATAGACGCTTCCCGCATGTACAACCCCCTCCCCGGCCGCCCCGGGCCATGGTTCGGGGGCCTTGCGTCAGGCCTCCGGAAACCGGGCCGCGCCCGCTTCCAGCTCCAGGCCGAGGCCGTTGACCATGAAGGAAACCAAATGGTAGTTGCCGGCCAGGGCGATCAGTTCGATGATTTGATCCGCCCGCCAGGTCTCACTCAGGGCCGACCAGAGTTCGTCGCTGATCCGCGAACCATCGTGGAGCTCGTCCACCAGGCGGACCAGAAGGGCCTCCGAGGCCGACCAGCACGCGTCATCCGGAAATCCGTGGACCGTGGCCGACACCTGTTCTTCGCTGAGACCGAAACGTTGGGCGAAAAAGGACACGTGCACGCCCCACTCGTACTCGGCCCCGCAACGGGCGCAGGTCCGCAGGATCACGATCTCCCGCTCCCGACGCTCGATCGAGCCGCGGTCCAACAGATTGGCCATGCGAAACTTGTGCAGGATGCGTGGATTGCGGGCCACGGTGCAAAACAGGTTGAGGGGCGGAATGCCCGGGGGCATCATTTTTTCCAGCTCCCCGGCGATATCGGCCGGATACGGTGGTTGAAGCGGCGCAATTCTTTGATCGGCCATGGGTGGTTGCCTCCTTTTGGCGGATGGGCTATGATGCCCATGCTACGGATTTGGTAGCCAGCATACCACTACACTTAATGTAGCGCAAGGGGCCCAATGAAAAACCCCCCGCCCTCGCCGGGCCGGCCGGTCCGAGGCTCGAAAACCGGACGCCCGATCATGGTCCTGCTCGACCTCCTGGGCCGCCGCTGGACCCTGCGCGTTCTGTGGGAGCTTCGGGAGGGACCGCTTCATTTCCGGGCCTTGCGGGAACAATGCGAAAACCTGTCGCCCACGGTCCTGAACCGGCGCCTGGGGGAGTTGCGGGAAGCGGGTATCGTGGAACTGGGTCAGGCGGGTTATGGCCTGAGCGCCGAAGGCCTGGACCTGCTGGCCTCCCTGGCGCCGCTGAGCCGATGGGCGGAACGGTGGCGGAAGCGGATGGGGGAAGAATAGCCTGAAACATCCTTTACCCGGCCGGGCCCATTCCGGCGGCCGCGCACAAGCGCGCTTCACGAGGAGGGAATTCATTGGAGCCGACCACGAAACCGGAACATGAGTACCTGGAGTTCTGGCTTCAGCCGGGTGACATCATCGACTCGGACGACCCGGCCATTCGTTCCCTGGCCGAATCGATCACAACGGGGCTGGCAGGCGACGCCGAACGGGCCCGGGCCATCTTTTACTGGGTCCGGGACCGGATTCGCTACAACATGCTGGCCCCCATCGACCGCCCGGAACACTACCGGCCGGCGGCCACGGTGGCCCGGGGCGAAGGGTACTGCGTCCAGAAATCGGCGCTCATGACCGGCCTGCTGCGGGCGGCGGGCATCCCGGCCCGCATGGTCTTCGCCACATTCATCAACCACCAGCTCCGCCGGGAGGTCTACGACATGCTGGGGACGAACCGCTTCGTTTACCACGGGTTCGTCGAACTTTTTGTCGAGGGCCGCTGGATTCGGGCCACGCCGGTCTTCGATCCGGACGTCTGCGAGCGCATGGACATGAAGACGGTCGAGTTCGACGGGCGCAGCACGTCGGTTCTCCACCCGGTCGACCGGAAAGGCCGGCCGCATATCGAATACGTCGAGGAGCACGGCATCTATCACGACGTGCCCTATGACGAGATCATGACCGTTTTCGCCCGGGTCTACCCCATGGACAAAATCGATCCGGAAACCCTGGCTGAACTCGAGTAGCGGCCCGGAATCCGGGGACGCCTATTTTCGGGGGGTGGTTTTGGAAGCGGCCGGCCGGTTGTCGCGGACGTGCTGGACGCTTTTGTACAGGGTCCCGGCGAAAAGGAGCAGGAGCAGGGGCAGAAGCAGGAGCAGGGGCGCCCATCTGAGAAGCAGTTTCTTGACCGGGTCCGGGAGGATCGAGCGGCCTCGGTCGGGGCCGCCGGGCGGGTAAAAGGGGATGGAGGGGCCGTCTTCCGGACGGTCTTCGTAACTTTTTAAGGCCGGTTGCCCGGACTGGAGGCGCCGGGTTTCGGCCATGGCCCGTCCGATGGCTTCCACGATCCCGGCCGGGTCCGCCTCCGGGGCCTCGGCCGGTCCGCCCGGCAGGGTCGCTCCGCAGGCGGGGCAGCGTTTCCGGCCGGCCGGGTCCGAAGCGTCCGCCTGAATGACAAAGCCGCAGTCCGGACATGGCGAATCGGTCATGGTCGGGGCGCCCTCCTGCCTGGCCTATTTTACCATGGCCGCCGGCCAAACGGAATCATCAGGCCGGCTCCGGGCCTTCGGCGTCCAGCCAGCCCCGGTAGCGGACCAGCCGGGACAGGGCCTTGACCGCCACTTCGGGCGAGGAATAGAAGATGCTTTTGTACCGGCAGTCCTCGACGTCGTAGACCGTCCGTCCCGACTCTTCGGGGAACATGGCCACGCCCAGGATCGGCTTTTCGTGCCGTTCCATCATCCGGGCCGTCTGTTCGATGAAATCGGTCTCGTTGCGGCCCAGATGATACCGGACCGTTTCCAGCAGGTCCGGCTGGATGGACGGGTCCACCGTGGCCGCCGCTTCCATCATCCGCGTCCCGCCCTGCCGCTGGCCGACGATGCCCAGGTTGATGACCGCGTCGCAGCCGTCCCACTCCAGCAGCATTTCCATGACCTTGAGGGGAAGCTGGGGATCGGACTGGCCGACCAGGTCCACCGGGTTGGTCCGGCTCCAGAAGGGCGGCAAAAGCGGATCGATTCGGGCCACTAGGTCTTCGGGCAGTTGGGGCAGTTCCAGGCCGTATTCGGCGCACTGGTCCGTGGTGACCACGCCCCAGCCGCCGCCCAGGGTCATGATGGCCACCCTCGGCCCCCGGGGCAGGGGCAGGGAGGAAAAGGCGGCCGACAGGTCCAGCAGGTCCATGGGCATGTCGGCCAGGACGACCCCGGCCTGGCGGCAGGCCGAGTTGAAAACGGCCGTGTTCGAGGCCAGGGCCCCGGTGTGGGAGGCCGCGGCCCGTTCACCGGCCTTGGTCCGGCCGCCCTTGAGCACGATGACCGGCTTGCGGCGGCTGAGACGCCGGGCGGATTCGTAGAACCGGCGGCCGTTCTTGACGCTTTCCACGTACAGGAGCACGGTCCGGGTCAGTTCGTCCGGGGCAAAGGCGTCCAGGGCGTCTTCGATGGTGAACATGGCCTCGTTGCCCGACCCGCCGAAGGCCCGGATGCCGATCCCTTGCAGTTCGGCAAAGGACAGAAGCTGGACGCCCATGTTGCCGGACTGGGAGACAAAGGCCGTGGCCCCGGCCCCGGGCCGGGCGTGGGAGCTGGCGCATTGGAAATGATGGTGCGGGTTGGTCACGCCCATGGTGTTCGGACCGATGATCAGAATGTCGTGCCGGCGGGCCTCGGCCGTGATCCGTTCCTCCAGGGCCCGTCCCTCGGGCCCGGTTTCGCTGAAGCCCGACGTGATCAAAAGCATGCTCTTGATGCCCTTGGCCGCGAATTCGGGAAAGAGTTCGAGCACGCCCGGGGCCGGGACCGTGACCACGCCCAGGTCCACCGGGCCGGGGATGTCGCCCAGCGACCGGTGGACCGGCAGGCCGGCAATGGTCCCGCCTTTGCGGTTGACCAGGTGGATTTGCCCCTGATACCCGCCGGCCAGGACGTTGGTGAACAGCCGGTAGCCCCACTTGTCGAACCGGGCCGAGGCCCCCACAAAGGCCACGGACCCGGGGCGTAAGAAGGGCTGCACCCGGGAAGGGTGCACCGGCGGACGTTCTTCGCGAGGCTTGGGTTCCGGGCCCAGAACCACCAGGGCGTCCACGGCCAGGACGCGGCCCTCGGGCGTGACCACCAGGGGGTTGACGTCGATCTCGGCCACGCGGGGGTGTTCGAGGGCAACACGGGCCAGGCCGGTCAATGTCCGGACCAGGGCCTGACGGTCGGCCGGGGACTCCCCCCGGAACGGCCCGAGCAGGTCGGCCGCCCGGATTTCATCCAGCATCTGTCCCGCCTCGCGGTCCTCCAGGGGCGCCAGGCGCAGGGCCGTGTCCTCGAGGACTTCGGTGAACACGCCGCCCAGGCCGAACATGACCACCGGACCGAACTGGTCGTCCCGGAACATGCCGGCCACGAACTCCCGCCGGCCCGCCACCTGGGGCTGGATCAGAAAGCCCTCCAGGTCCTCGCCCGCGGCCCGGGCCACGTCCCGGGCCGCCCGGCGCACCGCCTCCGGCCCGGCCAGGTTCAGACGGACCAGCCCCCGTTCGGTCTTGTGGGTCAGCCTGGAACCCAGGCCCTTGAGCACCACCGGAAAGCCCAGGGCCTCGGCCCGGGCCACGGCCTCGTCCGGCGTGCCGGCCACGGCCTCTTCGACCACGCTCACGCCATAGGCGGCCAGAAACTGCTTGGCCTCCGCTTCGTTCAGGGCCTTTCGGCCCTCCCCAACGGCCCGTTCGATCAACTCGCTCGGATTCATGACCCGCTCCTTAAATCCTGGTGATTGGACTCCTTGACCCGGCCCGAGGAAACCCGGTCCCCGGACAATGCCCTATTGCGGGATGGTTCCGGCTCGATTCCCCCTGATCCGGCCCGCTTCTATATTTATACCGTGCCCGGCCCGCTTTGTCAGCCCGCATTTCCGGCCGGGCTTGACAGGGGGCGGGGACTGTGGTTAAAGAGTGCTTGACGCCGACGGTCTTTTCCGGTAGGAAGACCGAGGCCCATGCGCGCCCGTAGCTCAGCTGGATAGAGCGCCGGACTACGAATCCGTAGGTCGGGTGTTCGAATCACCCCGGGCGCGCCAGTAAAATCAAGGGGTTATGGTTGATTGACCATAACCCCTTTTTCTTTGTCTACATGTTTGGTCTACAGTGCGGTTCGGGGAGGGGCGGTGGAACGGGGTTGAAGCCCGGTGGTCAGGGTAGTCAATTTGTTGAAAGGGTACGGTGATTAGCTGCGGCATGGTGACTGGTGGCTTTTGAAGATCTGCCATAGGCCCCTTCCTTGAGGGGGTTACCCTGCTTGGTTTACCTGGGATGAATTTCAGGCCGAGTTTCGGGTCCCTGAAAAGTCATACTAAACACGTTATCCGACAGCCATTTCTTGAAGGACTGGTCGTCGCTGTAGAGTTTGAACAGGTCCGTATGGTCGGAAAGCAGGTTCATGATCACTTGGGAGAGGGCCCGGTCATGCTCGATCCGGGCGTTTTGTTTGTCCGAGTTCTTCATGGCGTTCTGATAGGCCTTGTCCTCCGCCACCTTGGCCGGGATTTCCTCGGTAATGACCTGCCCGATCTTGTCGGCGTTCTTCCATTCTATGCTGCCGAACTGGTCATTGAAGGTCTTCAGGATGTTGCTCAGCTTGTCGATTTCCGGCTCCGGCATATAACCGCCGCCACTGGTGGGCACCGGGCCGATTTCCGAATCCTGGTCCGGAAGGGATATCTGGAGCGATGACTTCACCTCCACCCGATAGCTGTCCATGTCGATGGTTTCCAGAATGCCGATGGACAGGTCCTC
>JAHJTB010000126.1 GCA_018830135.1 Pseudomonadota bacterium
AAGCGAAATCTCCGCAGTTCGTCCTTCTGTCTCATCCTGAGACTTCGGAACCAGGCCAGAAACGACCGGGCGGTATCTTCACTTTCATGCCGTCTGATGTTTTCGATGAGTTGGGGGAATTCGTCGATAATGAATACCACTGTGGCATCCGTTTTTTCCAGTTCCAGGACCAAGCGTTTGGTGGCGTCCTTCCAGGTCTCTTCAAGCGATTCCCTCAGCTTGACCTTGAATTCTTCCACCCCGACCTCTTCGACATGGTCCGATAAAAAATCCATCAAATTCCTTGGCAGCTTTTTGACCCCGGCCAGAACGCGTCGCACCTGGCTCTGGGCCGCCAGGGCCGCGATCAGTTCGGCGGCAAAGGCCTCGGGCGTATCCAACTCCTCGACGTCAAGATAGATGGGCAGATAGTTCGCCCTGGGTCGCTTCAGGACGTGGCGCATGACCCCGGTCTTGCCGAAACGGCGGGGCGCGATAAGCAGGATGTTGTTGCCCGCCAACTGGTTCCAGAGAACGTCGAGGAGATGCCCACGTCCGATCAGTTCGTCCGGCTCGGGGACTCCACCGGGAATGCTTCGCAATTTCATTGACCTGGCCCTTCTGCCCGGTTCATCGACTGCCTTGTCTCACCGATAACAACAACTTTGTCGCTTTCATGAATTCAACTATAACAACAAAGTTGTCGTTTTGCAAGGGCGCAGGAGGAAAACTTGTCATATAATTTTATTTTATGATATATTTTAATATGTTATGGCGATATTGCCTATAGATGGGTAGGTTGGAAGAGACGTGCCCGTTCACCCGCTCGTTCCCAAGCTCTTGCTTGGGAACGCCTGTTGGCCTTGAAGCTCTGCTTCAACACCTTATCCCTTATGATCCGACCTTGGCGAGAAGCAACGCCATGACGGAATAAGGGGGAAGCGGGAGCTTTCGGGACCGGGTTCCCAAGCTGGAGCTTGGGAACCATCAAAATGGTTGCTTACACTCGGTCTCGAATCCGGGCGTACCGCACCAGGGCGGCCATGGCCCGGGCGCAGTCTTCCGGCGTCTGGAAGATGGGCACGCCCGCGCTTTTCAGAATCTCGGTAATGATTTCGTCCCCCTTCAATCCCCGGAACTTGACGGTGATGACCGGCTTGCCATACTTTTTGGGAATCGAGGCCAGGAGTTCCGCGCCTTCGATGCCCAGCCGGCCCTGTTCGGCCACGGACAGGGACTGGAACACGGTCACGGGCGCGTTGGTGATGATGCCGTCCACGTAATCGAGCTGGGCCAGGGATTCGATGAGGCGGGCCTCGTCCACGGCGGTTCGTCCGCCGGCGGCGAAATCCACCGGGTTGCTGGGCGTGGGGGCGTGGGGCGGCAGAAACGCCTTGATCTTAAGCTTGGCCTCGGCGTCGAGTTCCGGGATTTCCAGACCATGGCTGGCGCAGGCGTCCACGGTGACCACGCCCTGCCCCCCGCTGCCCAGGACCACGACCCGGTTGCCTCGCGGCAACGGCTGCCCGACCAGGGCCTCGGCGGCCACGAAAAGGTGCTCGACCTCGTTGACCCGGATGATTCCGGCCTGGCGGCACATGGCGTCGAAAACCTCGTCGGTCCCGGCGATGGACGCGGTGTGGGACAGGGTGGCCCGGGCGCCCTGGGCGGATTTGCCCCCCTTGTAGATCAGGATCGGCTTGACCTTGACCACCTCGCGGGCGGTTTCGAAAAAGCGTCGGCCGTCCTTGAAGCCCTCCATGTAAAGGGCGATGACCCAGGTATCATGATCCTGGGCCAGGTAGGTCAGGTAGTCGGCCCCGGCCAGGTCGGCCTGGTTGCCGATGCTGATGAACTTGCTCAGGCCGTAGCCTTTCAGGCCCGCGATCTGGGCCAGGCTTCCCCCGAAAGTCCCGCTCTGGGAGACGAAGGCCAGAGAGCCGGGCGAGGGCACGGGGTCCAGGGACAGGTTCAGGCTGACGGCCGAGGACCAGATGCCCATGCCGTTGGGTCCGACGAAGCGGAGGCCGCCGTTTCGGGCCGCGCGCACGGCCTGTTCTTCCAGGGCCCGTCCTTCCGGTCCGGTCTCGCTGAACCCGGCGGTGATGACCACGCCGCCCTTGACGCCCTTCCTGACGCAACGCTCCATGATTCCGGGGACGTGTGCGGCGGGCACGGTAAACACGGCCAGGTCCACTTCCGCCGGAACGTCGAGCACGTCCGGGAAGGCCTTGAGGCCCAGGACCCGGTTCTCGCGGGGGTTGATCGGAAAAATCCGTCCGCGATAACCGGAATTCAGGGCCCGCTTGAGTACGTGATTGCCCCATTTGCCCGTTTGGTTGCTGGCCCCGATAAAGGCCACCGACTCCGGCCGAAAAATGGCATCCAGGTTGGCATGGTGATTCGTTTCCACGGCCCTCTCCCTTTTGACGTCTATTTTATGAACTCCGGCCCCATGTCTATCCCGGATTTCTCACCAGCTTCCTGCTACGGCCGGGAAATCCTTGCTGCAACGCTCGTTTCGAAGATTTTGGTCCTGAACATATCGTCGAATATGCTTGCGGCCAAAATCTCCTCCAACTTCGCGTTTCGCTAATGGTTTCTCGACCTCGCTACGGAACCCGGCGAGAAATCCGGGATAGGGGCCGGGAGTCCTTCCATATCAGAAAAATCTGTCCTGATCAATCCGGGTGTGATGCAATTGCGACCACGGCGCCCCGACGCGATGCACTTGAAAGAGCCCGGATTCAGTGAAACGGATCGGAGGAATCGGGGAACGGGCTGGTGAAGTCACCGCGTTCGACGCGTTCGGCCATGTCGTGCAGCAGGGCGGCGGTAAGCTGAGGGCCCAGGTCGTTGATCATGATATAGACCGCGCTGCTGACCAGGGCCGGGCCGACCTGCCGAAAGGCCTCCCGGTCCGGCCACAGGTCCTTCAAGACCGGAAGCAGGGCCTGGAAGACCGCGTTTTGCGCGCGTTCCGCTTTATCCTTGACGCTCATGTCCGCCCCTGACCGCGGTCCCGGCCAAGCCAAGCCCGGACGGCCACCGCATCTGCGTTTAACTGGATGGCGGGGATCAGACCGTTTCCGCCACGGCGTTGCCCAGAACCACGCCCCGCTCGGTCCGACCCTCGACCTTGATGTGATATACGGCGCCCTTGCCCTTGTCGTAGATGCCTTCCACTTCGCCG
Organism: Pseudomonadota bacterium; assembly: GCA_018830135.1. GTDB lineage: Bacteria > Desulfobacterota > Desulfarculia > Adiutricales > JAGVGV01 > JAHJTB01. The sequence continues at coordinate 3,173 of JAHJTB010000126.1, forward strand.
GTCTGAACGATCCGGCCTTGGGGGGGGCAGGGGGCGAAAAAGGCGAATGTCCTGCTCGCCGAGCAGAAACAGGGAAAAGCCGATACCCTCCCCCACCGGTGGGCAGGCTCGCATGGCCGGGATAATGCAGAAGCCGGGCAGGACCTTGAGGCCGCCCGCGGTCCCTTCGAAAACAAAGTCCAAATCATCAGCCGATGCGCCGACCGACAGGGCGCAAAAAATGACGTCCTTGAAATCTTACTCGTACACCACGGGGTCGGTCCTGCGACCGATCACGCTCAGGTCCACCCGGCCCTCCGCCACCTCATAGATACTTGATCGCGCCGTAACGCGGTTCGTATTCGGCCGGAGCGCCTGAACGGTCGGTCCGGACAGGGACGCTTGGAAAAAAAAGAAACGCGGGCACGGCCGTCCCGGCCCGCGTTCCCCTGGTATCGCTGATGTCCTCCCGGCGGATTACAGACCTTCTTGGGCCAGGAAATCCACCAGTTTCTGGACCGCGGCCGCCGAATTCTTCAAGGCGGCGTCCTCTTCCGGCAACAGCTTGAGTTCCACGATCTGTTCGATGCCGCCCTCGCCCAGCTTGACCGGGACGCCGATGAACAGGCCCTTGATGCCGTATTCGCCGTCCAGCATCGCCGCGCAGGGCAGAAGCTTTTTGCGGTCGTACAGGATGGACTCGGCCATTTCCACGGCCGACGAGGCCGGAGCGTAATAGGCCGATCCGGTCTTGAGCAGGGACACGATCTCGGCCCCGCCGTTCCGGGTGCGGTCGATGATCTCCTCGAGACGGGCCGGAGCGATGAACTCGGTGACCGGAATGCCCGTGACCGTGGTGAAACGGGGCAGGGGCACCATGGTGTCCCCGTGGCCGCCCAGAACCAGGGCCTGGATGTTTTCCACCGAGACGCCCAGTTCCATGGCCAGGAAGCAGCGGTACCGGGCCGTGTCCAGGATGCCGGCCATGCCCACGACCTTTTTGCGGTCGAAGCCCGAAACCTTGTAGGCCACGTGGCACATGGCGTCCAGGGGATTGCTGACGATAATCAGCGTGGCCTGGGGCGACCGGGAGGCGATCTCCCGGGTCACGTTGGCCACGATGTTCATATTGGTCTTGATCAGGTCGTCACGGCTCATGCCCGGCTTGCGAGCGATACCGGCCGTGATGATGACCACGTCCGAATTTTCACTCGGGTCGTAGGAATTGCTGCCCAGAATCTTGAAATCATGCTTTTCCACCGGGGCGGCTTCCATCAGGTCCAGGGCCTTGCCCTGGGGCATGCCTTCGACGATATCCACGAGAACGACGTCGGCCACGCCCTTTTCCGCCAGCCGCTGGGCCGCGGTGGCCCCGACGTTGCCCGCTCCCACCACCGTCACTTTTTTACGCATTGTATTTCTCCTTTGATTTTTGTTCACTGGTATAATAGATAAATAACATAACGAGCGGTTGTCAACTACATCCGTATGACCGCCGCAGGGAATGAGTGAATCGCGGCATATTGGATTCCAGCCGCCCCCTCGGCTTTCGGCCGAAGGGCGACTCCGTCGCCCGGGTTTCTTAATTCTATTATCGTGAAGACGGCAGCCGGAGCCCCGAAACCGAAGGCCGCGACTGGGTTGTCCCCCAATGCCGCCAAACACTGAAAGGTTATCGACCGCCGATCAAACCAGGCGCTGAAGGAAGCAGACATGGAAAAAACGGTTTATCAAACGGATTTCAAGGGACTGGCCCTCAAGGGCCGCGGCAAGGTGCGGGACATTTACGACCTGGGCGAGCACCTGCTCATCGTGGCTTCGGACCGCATCTCGGCCTTCGACGTGGTCATGGCCGAACCCATCCCGGGCAAGGGACGCGTCCTGACGGCCATTTCCAGGTACTGGTTCGAGGCCCTCGCCGACATCGTCCCCAATCACCTGATAAGCATGGACCCGAAGGAATACCCGGAGGCCTGCCGGCCTTTTGCCGAGGACCTGTCCGGCCGGAGCATGTTGGTCAAAAAGGCGGCGCCCCTGCCCATCGAATGCATCGTGCGCGGGTATCTGGCCGGTTCGGGCTACAAGGACTACCTGGCCACCGGCCTGGTCTGCGGGTACCGGCTTGCCCCCGGACTGGAACAGGCGGCCCGCCTGGAAGCCCCCCTGTTCACGCCCTCGACCAAGGCCGAACTGGGCACCCACGACGAAAACATCACCGTGGACGAGGCCAAGCGGATCGTCGACCCCGACCTGGTGGACGAGGCGACCCGCATCAGCCTGGCCTTGTACAAGCGGGCCCGGGAGCTGGCCGAACCCAAGGGCATCATCCTGGCCGACACCAAGTTCGAACTCGGTCTCCACGAGGGCCGGCTCATTCTGATCGACGAGGTCCTGACCCCGGACTCGTCGCGTTTCTGGCCCAAGAACCAGTACCGGACCGGCATATCGCCGCCCAGCTTCGACAAGCAGTTCCTGCGGGACTACCTGCTGACCCTGGACTGGGACCAGAGACCGCCGGCCCCGCCCCTGCCCTCGGAAATCATCGAAAAAACGGCAGAAAAATACCGGGAGGCTCTGCGCCTTCTGACCGGCCGGACCCTGTCCTGACGTCCGGCCGGGCCTCGAGGCACCGGGACATCACAGGTCCCGGTTTTTTTTCGGCCCGGCTGAAACCTCACTTCAGCCCGAGCAGCCCCCGGGCCTCCTCGGAGGTGGCCGGTTCCTTGCCCAGAACGCGGATGATCCGAACCGCCTTTTCCACCAGTTCCGCATTGCTCCCGGTCGGCTTTCCCTTGCCCAAATGCAGGGTGTCCTCGATGCCGATCCGCACGTTGCCTCCCAGCAGCGTCGACTGGGCGACCATGGAAAACGCGGTGGCCCCGATTCCGAAGCCGGCCCATATGGCGTCGGACGGCAGGGCGGCCTGCATGAAAACCATGTCCCGCGGCGTGGCCGGCATGCCCCAATTGATCCCCAGGCAAAGCTGAAAAATCGGGGGATTGAGGACCCGGCCCGTCTTGATCAAATGCTTGGCGATCTCCACGTGGCCCATGTCGAACACTTCCAGCTCCGGCTTGACCCCGGCGTCCCGGATGCGTTCGGCCATGGCTTCGATGTGCGGCGGGAAGTTGACGAAGACCTGGGGGCCGAAGTTCATCGAGCCCACGTCCAGGGAACACAGTTCGGGTTTCAGCCGGATGACGTGTTCGACCCGCTTTTCCGGGGAGCGCATGCCGGTTCCGGGCCCCAGGCCCACCGGGTCCTGGTCGTCCGGAATGAAGCGGCCGCCGGGTCCGGTAGTCAGGTTGATGATCAGGTCCGAGCGCGCGCGAATGCGCTGGACCACTTCTTCATACAGTTCGAAACGCATCGAGGGCCGTCCCGTTTCCACGTCCCGGACGTGAATGTGGGCCACGGCCGCCCCGGCCTCCTGGGCCCTGAGCGCACTTTCGGCGATCTCCTGAGGCGTAACCGGAATGACCGGGTTGGAACGGTCGTTGAACGAACCGGTCACCGCCACCGTGACGACGATCCTGTCTGAACGCATGCTCAAATCCTCCCTACCCGGATTTTGCAGTTGTCATCCACTACGGCGCCGAACATGCGGGGCGGGTCATTATCGCGGCTTGCCGCGAAGTTGGCCCGCCGACTAAATAAATGCTCTTTTCCCTTACATGTCGGAGATTCCCCGCAGTCTGCCGCGGGGAATCTTCCAATGCGTGCTGCAACACTCGTTTCGCTATCAATTTCGACGCCTCGATAGGAACCCAACTGCAAAACCCGAGTTAAACGGCCGGCCAGGCAGGCCAGGCCCATGGTTGGTAACTCCCCGGCCGCCTGTCCCGGGCTATTCCGTCACGACCCGCAGGAACTTGTACGCGGCCACGAACTTTTCATGGCCCTCGGCCATGAACTCGATTTCGGCCTCGAGACCGAGCCGGTCTCCCACTTCGGCCTGTATCCGCCGGCGAAGGGATTCCATGATCGACGGGTCGTCGGGCTGCTCGACCCGGACCAGGGCCTTGGCCTGCGGCTGGGGCATCTTTCTGACCAGATGGTACTGCTTGAGAAACAGTTCCGGCATGTCGTACAAGACGTCCTCGATCTCGGAACTGAAAAGGGTCCGGTCACCGATCTGGACGGCATGATCGACCCGTTCGGCAATCCCCAGTCTCGGCCCGGTCCGGCCGCAGGGGCAGGAATCGGATGTGGTCCATCCCATGTCGCCGCTGCGGAAACGCAGCAGGGGCGTGCCCTCCCAAAGCAGGGCGCTGACCACGATCTCGCCGATCCGGCCCGTACCGCTGAGGTCTTCTCCGGTTTCCGGGTCGATGACTTCGACGAAAAAGGCGTCGCCGGCAAAATGAAATGTATCCGTCCGCTCCGAGCAGTTGATCGAGTTCAGACCCACGTCCGTCATGGGGTAGGCCTCGAACAGCCGCCCGCCCCAGCGTTCCTCGATGCCCCGCCGAAAGGCCGGAGTGACGTGCTGCCCGGCCATG
>JAHJTB010000127.1 GCA_018830135.1 Pseudomonadota bacterium
CTTCATGGGATATCCCGGATCAGCCCCGAACCATGGTGGAATCTTCGCTTGTTGTTCAATACCCTGACACATGGCATCCGGCTCCGACTGACGGTTCTTGCGACAGGCCGGATTTTCCACCGGCTCAGGGACGGGACGCTTTTTACGGGCTTGTATCAGCAAACCGTACGAGCGCTGGACAAGAATGTCCTGATCGTTGTCAACACGATCGCGTCACCTGCTTGTTTCCGCCAATATAGTCCTGATCTTAATTTAAATCAATCAAATTTTCATGACAGAATCGATGTTTTCGGAACGGTCCCATGGTCGCAATATTTAATATAAATCCGGCTTATTCACGAACAAAATGATTGTCTCGACCTTTGCCGGACCTGCCAGACCCATTTGCCACAAACCCTAGGATAAATAGGTTAACCTGACGATAAATTTAGTTGTTATCCTATTGAAGCTCCCCCCGGCCTTGCTTCGGGGAATCCTCGACATGCCAGGAAGGAATCGATTTGTCTGGTTGGCGGGCTGACCCCGCGGCAAGCCGCGAAGCATGGTCCCGCCCGGCATGTTGAAACTCCCCGCAGCAAGCTACGGGGAATTTTCGACATGCAAGGCAGAAAAGTCTATATTAGTTGGCGGGCTGACACCGCGGCAAGCCGCGGGGAATGCGCCCGCCCTGCATGTTCAATCATTTTCCTCATCAATAAACCGTGTTATAGGAAAGATGCGTTTGAAGCTACTTGCCGAACGGCAGTTTCTTCAGGAAATCCCCGGCGCCTTTTTTCAAACGATCCGGCGCGACGTTGCGCTGAACCTCCTTTTTCAAGTTTCCGGCCCCGGATACCGCCTGATCGATTTTTTCTTCGATATCTTTCGCCAGTACCGTCTGTATTTTCGGAGAGGAAAACGGGCCGGTGACCAGCAGGGGCACCATGATGCCGGTGCGGTCGCTTCGATCCCCCTGCCCGGCCAGGGTGGCGACCAACGTGGGCTCGATTCTGATGTTGATCTGTTCCTTGGGCAGGCTGACCCACCCGGCGGCCTTGACCCGAAGCAGGGGTGAGGCCATGGTGGTGTTCGAGGTCCTGACCAGACCGTTTTCGATGGTGAACGGCAACTTGAACTCGGAGAAGTCCGTCCGGAGCTTTGCTCCGGTCTTTTTGGCGAGTCCAACCGAGGCGGCCGCGTTTCTGACCATGCCGGCCAGGTCGAGGCCGATGATGGCCCCGTCGTTCAGCAGCAGGCCCCCCTGCCCGTTCAGGCTGTTTTTTATCCGATTCGGATCGTCGCCCCGAGCATGAACGGAAAGCTCGGTTTGGACCGTTCCTTCCAGTACATCTTTTTTCATGGCCATTCTGACGAAGGGTCTGACGTCTATGCCCGAGGCCTTCAACTCGATACGGCTTTCCGGATCGTCTCCGGTCACGTCCAGGAGGACACGGCCCGCGGCCTGGCCGCCATGGAGCGCGGCCTTGAACGGATCGATCCGTATCAGGCCATCGCGACCCGTGATCTTCACGGCCGCGTCCTCGATGACCAGGTCCATTATTTTCAACTGGCCGACATGTACGTCTCCGTTCAAGACAAGCTGGCGCAAAGGGGCGTAATCGGTCTTTTTTCCTTCTGACGGCCCTGGCCGATCCTCGCCCGGCTTGGATTTGCCCTGTGGCGGAAGATAACGGGTGGCGTCGATCCGGTCCAGATTCAACTGGAAGGTCAGATCGGGCCGGGGAACCGGTTTGAGCTGACCGGAAAAAGTCAGTTTGGATTCGTCCAGTTCCAGACCGCCCTGATCGAGCATGATACGGTCCGGGGTCCCGTGGACCCGGCTTCGGAAGGCCAGGTGTTCCAGGGCCTTGGGGTCCCGGACCGGTATCGGTTTCGACCGGCCCAGGGCAGTCAGGAGCTTGCGAGGTGAAAATGGCGCCAGGTCGAAACTCAGATCAAAGGCCGGGGCCGGCAGAAGCTCGGAGAGTCGGCCTTTGATTTTCATTTTCAGATGCCCCAGGGCCACGAGATCGAGTTCAAAAGGCAACGGCCCCTTGAGCGGCTCCGGAGCGAACGGTCCGAAACTGCCCTTTAGGTTCAGGGACAGACCGTCGATCTTGGCGGACAGGGCAACGGGGTTGGATCGGCTCAGGGAAAACCGGTCCACGGTCACTCCGAGATCGGTTACCGTGTGTCCGGCGCCCGAAGCGAGGTCCAGCAGGGACACCTGGCCTCCGGAGATGACCAGGGATTCGACGTTCAGGGCCCTGATGGGCAGAGAGTCCGGGATATCCGGTGAGCCCTCCTTTTTTCCGGCGGGCCGCTCCTTTGGTTTCGGCGCGCCCAGCCCCTCCCAGTTGCCTCGGCCGTCCCTGGATTTGACCAGCTTGATCTTGGGGCCGCGGACGATAAAGCGCTCGACCTCGACCTCTTTGGACAACAGAGGCCTGAGTCTGATCGAGGCCTGGAAGGATTGAATCGATACGAACTCCGGGTCCTCGAAACCGGGCGGAGCGTCCAGGCGAAGCCGGGTCAGGGATATGGCGGCCCTCGGGAAAAGGGACAGCTTCAGTTCGCCCTCGATCTTGCAAGGACGGCCCGCGGCCTCGGAAACCGATTTTTCCAGGACCGGCCTGTACTTTTCCAGGTCGACAAAAAACGGGACGATCACCAGGATGGCGATAACAAACAGGGTCAGGGCCGCCAGAACGACCAGGGCCCATTTGATCAGGCGCTTCATGAAACACCTCGTCACGGAAATCGAGGGTTGGCAGGAAGTCTTTTGTATTATCCCGGATATTGCAGTTGGCTTGTACCGTGGCGCCGAACTTCAATATCCGGGATTATTACACCGAAGCGGGAAGGGGGTCAAGCAGGCTGATGTCCGGATTGGCCTGTTTCCATGCTTGACCCGCTCGGTTTGATCGAGGTAGAAATAACGATTGAATCAATTCGTTTGGCGTTGGAGGCAGGGGGTATGAACGGCAAGCAACGAATCCTGACCGCGCTCGAGGTCAGGCCGCCCGACCGGGTTCCGCTCTACATTCACGGCATCAACGAGGCCCCCATTATCGGCATCGGCAAACATCTGACCGAGGGTCTGCCCGAACCCAAGGAGTTTTACCAGATGACCGACGCCGAAAAGATGAAGCTCCTGGACACGCTCTTCCTGATCCATGAGGCCTTCGAGGTGGACGGGTTCACGGCCTTGGAGTTCGGCCATGAAGAGCCCATCGACGACAAACAGGTCCGGGACGACTGGGGCGTGGTCTATCGGCGCAATCCCTTTGGCCTTCCGGTGGCCCTGGGTCATCCCCTGCCTGAACCGGCCGACCTGGAAGGCTATCGCCGGCCGTCCCCGAAACGGGAGAACCTGCTGCTTCTGGATGCGGCCCGCCAGCGGTTCGGGGACGAAAAGGCCGTCTTTTGGATGATGCGCGGGACCTTCGTCCTGAGTTGGCGGCTGGCGGGCATGGCCAATCTCATGCTCAAGATGTTCGACGCCCCGGACTTCGTACATGCCATCGCCCGCATGACCCTGGATTACAACCTCGAAATGCTGGACCTCCTCGTGGAATCGGGCCTGGACGTATTGATCGTGGAAGATGACATTGCGGACAAGAACTTTCCCCTGATTTCTCCGGAGCAGTTCAAGGAGTTCGTCAATCCGTACAACCGGGTCCTGGTGGAAAAGGGGCATGAAAAAGGTCTGAAGGTCATCCGGCACAGCGACGGCAACCTCTGGCCGATCCTGGACATCCTTCTCGATACGGGTTACGACGGACTCAACCCCCTCGAACCCCAGGCGGGCATGGACCTCAAACGGGTCAAGGACTACTGCGGAGACCGTCTGTGCCTGATCGGCAACATCGACTGCGTGGAACTGCTGCCCCACGGCCGTTCCGATGAGGTCGAGGCCGCGGTCCGCCGGGCCATCGCGGACGCCGGCCACGGCGGCGGCCTGATCATCTCCTCCTCGAACTCGCTGCATCCCGGAGTCAACCCGGAAAACTGCATCACCATGTTCCAGGCCGTGAAAAAGTTCGGCCTTTATCCACTTTGAGACCCGGGCGCCCGTTTTCCGTCCCGGGTATGGCCGGGGCCGGGCGTCTTCGAACAAGTCTGTCTCGAACGATGACCTTGGGGAGGTTCCCATGACGGCATGGATGAAAACGCTGGATATTTTTGGACCCGAGCGGATACTTCACATCTACGATCCGATTACGGACCTGAAGGCCGTGGTCGTTATCGACGGAACGTCTCTGGGAGGGGCGACGGGCGGGGGCATTCGCATGCTCCCGGACCTGACCACGGACGAGGTCCGCGGACTGGCCCGGGCCATGACCTACAAATTCAGCACCCTGGACATTCCCATCGGAGGGGCCAAGTCGGGCATCTGGGCCGAACCCGGGCTGAAAGGTGAACGACGGGAAGCCCTGATGCGGGCCTTCGGCCGGGCCATTGCTCCGCTGCTGTCAGCCGGCCTGAACATCGGCCCGGACATCGGCACCGACTCCCGCGACCTGGCCTTCATTCATGACGGGGCGGGGCTGACCTGGAACA
>JAHJTB010000128.1 GCA_018830135.1 Pseudomonadota bacterium
GAACCATGAGCCGGCCGGGCCGGCGTCGCCATTCAAATCCGCCCTGTTTCTCAACGGAGACACGCCGCTGGCCGGGGCCATCCGGACGTTTCTTCTGTCCAGGGGTCTCAAGCTGGCCGTGTACAGTCAGGCGGCCCCGGAAGGGTCCGCCCCGCCCCACGCCTCGCCGGGTGCTCCGGACGGGGCCCGGCGTTACGGCCCGGCCGACGCCGGGCCCTTGTCCGAGGCCTGCCTGCAACATATCCTGGACGATTTCGGGCCGGTCGACTTGGTGATCCATGACCTGGGGACCGGGACGGTTTCGCCTCCCCGGGAAGACGGTTCGGGAGGCCAGCGCCTGGAAGCCAACCTGCGCGGCGCCCTGGACCTGGCCCCTCATCTCGAAGCGAAAATGGCGGAATTCGGCCGGGGCCGGATTCTGTATCTGGCCCCCTGGGCCTGGGACGTGCATGTCGACTCCCTTTGGTATCAATCCGTGAAGACCGGGACCGCCTCCCTGGCCAAGGCCATGGCCCGGCGGCTTTCCGCGTCAAGGGTCACCGTCAACTGCCTGATTCCTGGCTTTGTCGGCGGGTTGATCCCGTTGGGCGCCCGGAGTTCGGCCGGCGTGCCCGAGTTCGGGAAACGGCTGAAGCGGGATGTCGAAATATCCGAACTGCTCAAACTCGTCGGGTTCCTGCTCTCGGAAGACTCCCAATGCCTGACCGGGCAGGTCCTTGAAACAGGAGGCCTGAATGGATGAGGGGGCCATTGGATGAAGCAGGGCCTTTACCGCACCGAGAACGCATAACATGTGAAGGAGAGGAAGATCATGACCGTTGAATTGGGAAACACCGGGACTCGGATATACCCGAATCGAATCCGGCTCCGGTACAACTGGTGGCTGGGAAGCGTGATGGGACGGTTCTACCGGGATTTGAAGGAAAAGAAAAGGATTTGGGGGAACACCTGCCCGGACTGCGGGCTGGTCTATGTCCCCCCCAAGGAGAACTGCCCCACCTGTTTTACCAAAATGAACGAGTTCGTCGAGGTCGGTGATACGGGGAACCTGCTGACCTATACGATCGTCCGGTACAAGGTGCCCTTTGTCCAGCCCCTGGAGCCCCCCTTTGCCCTGGGCATCATTCAACTGGACGGGGCGGATACGGGCCTGACCCACCTCCTGGGTGAAGTGGACCTGGATGATATCGAAGTGGGCATGCGTTTGAAGGCCGTCTTCCGGGACGAGCCTCAGGGCAATCTGCTCGATATCAAGTATTTCAGACCGCTTTAACCCGCGGGAAACCGCCAAAGCGCAAGACAGGAGGATGGGTTGTGGAAAAGGTTGCCATTATCGGCGTAGGCCAAACGAAATTTGAAAAGATAAGCCCGAGTTCTCACGACGAGATGATCTTTGAAGTGACGAACGCGGCCCTGGCGGACGCGGGGATCACCATAGACGACGTAGACAACACCGTAACCTGTAACAACGATTTCTGGGACGGCCGGACCATATCGAGCATGACCGTCACGGACGCCTCGGGCTCCAACCGATGCACCACCACCAACGTGGAGGGGGACGGGACGTTCGGGGCTCTCATGGGGCTCATGCGCATCCTGTCCGGCCATCACGACGTCTCCCTGGTCGTGGCCCAGACCAAGGGCTCGATCGGCGTGCCGGGCCTGATTACCAACGCGATCTTCGATCCCTTGTACGACCGGATCATCGGCCTGGACGCCATCAACTCGGCCGCGCTCCAGGCCCGCCGGTACATGACCCAGTACGGGATTACCGAAGAGCAGTTCGCCAAGGTCTCGGTCAAGAACCACAAGAACGCGAAGCATAACCCGTACGCCCAGCTCCCCCTGGACATCACCGTCCGGGACGTGCTCGATTCCAGGCCCCTGGCCGACCCAATCAAGCTGCTGGACACCTCCCCGGTGACGGACGGGGCCTGCGCCGTCATCCTGGCCCGGGAGAGCGTGGCCTACAAGCTGTGTCGCAAGCCGGTCTGGATCGCGGGCGTGGGACACTGCTCGGACACCTACCACCTGGGCGACCGGGACCTGGCCGATGTCAGCGTCCTGGAAACCGCCGCCATGAAGGCCTACGACATGGCCGGCATCGAAAACCCCCTCGAGGAGATCGACGTGGCCGAGGTGTACGACGCCTTCAGCTACATGGAACTCATGTGGATGGAGGGCCTGGGCTTTTGCGAACGAGGCGGCGGCGGCGCCCTGATCGATTCCGGCCTGACCGAAATGGGCGGGGCCCTGCCGGTCAATCCGTCCGGCGGCGTGCTTTCGGCCCATCCGGTCCTGGCCGCCGGCCTGGTGCGGATGATCGAGGCGACCCTCCAGCTCCGCGGCGAGGCCGGGGAGCGTCAGGTCGATGGCGCCCAAGTGGCCCTGGCCCACGGCATCGCGGGGGCCTGCGGCCAGGGACACTGCGTATATGTGCTTGAAAGATAACTCGAGGAAAGCCCGAGCCGGCTTCTTATATCAGGAGAATTGAAATATGGGAACGAGAGTAGGCATCATCGGGGTGGGACAGACGCACCACCGGTCGAAAATCCCTGAGTGCAGCGGACAGGAACTCATCGGCATCGCGGTCAGGAGGGCCCTGGAAAGCGCCGACCTGACCATGAAGGACGTCGATGCGGTCGTGGTGGGCAACATGGACCACTTCGAATCCATCAACTATGTGGACATGTGGAGCGTGCTGGGCTTCGGCGGGTACATGAAACCCGTGATGAAGGTCACCACCGGCGGAACCACGGGCAGCGCGGTCGGGAAAGCGGCGTTCTATCACGCGGCCTCCGGCCTTTTCGACGTGGTCCTGGCCATCGGTTGGGAACAGAACTCGGAATCGGACACCACGGCCGCCATCGTGACCCACACCGAACCCCTGATCGAAAGGGACTTCTACGGCGGGGCCATCAGCGGCCTGGCCGCCCAGTACTCCGCGTACATGGGCTGGTCCGGGGCCACGGAAGAGGACGCCGCCATGGTCTCGGTCCGGGACCGGGGCAACGCGGCCCGGAACAATCCCTATGCCCACCTGCGCAAGGAGGTCACCCTGGAAGACGTGATGGAGTCTCCGTACATCTCCTATCCCCTCAGGCTGCTCCATATGTGTCCGCGCAGCGACGGCGCCTGCGCGGTCATTTTCGCCCAGGAACGGTCCGCGAAAAAACTGTGCCCCAAGCCGGCCTGGGTCCTGGGCGTGGGGAGTTCCCACCGGTCCACCTATCTCGGCGACGAGATCGGCGAGTCCGGCCTGCGATCCCTCGAGATCGCCTCCCGGCGGGCCTATGACATGTCAGGCATCACCGATCCGTTCCATCAGATCGACGTGGCGGAGATGTATCTGCCCGCCGCGTCCGCCGGGGTGGCCTGGATGGAAGCCATGGGCTTCTGCGACCCGGGCAAGGGACCGGACCTGATCCGAAGCGGCAAGACCAACATGGACGGCGAACTGCCCATCAATCCCTCCGGGGGCGTCATCTCGACCAACTGTATCGGCGCCACCGGGCTCATCCGGGTCGGCGAGGCCGCCCTCCAGGTCATGGGCCGGGCCGAAGCCAAGCAGGTCCCGGACGTGAACATCGCCATGAGCACCGGGTTCGGAGGATGCTTCTGGTCGGACGCCATGGTCCTCGGTTCCATGAAATACCTGAGCTGAAACCGGTCAGACGTCAAGGACTCAGGTCAAAGGGAGATATCTTATGTCCGATAAGGCGAAAAAGGAAGAAATCCTGAGCATCACGGCCATGGTCGAGGTGCCCTACAATTACAATGCCGGCTACTATGTGAGCCGCTACCTCGTCGAACTCCAGGAAAACAAGCGGATACTCGGGGTCAAATGCCCGAAGTGCGGCAAGGTC
>JAHJTB010000129.1 GCA_018830135.1 Pseudomonadota bacterium
ATATGGAAAAGGCGGCAGCCCAAGTCCTTAGGCCCAGGGCCGCGAAAGGGCCTACCATGCCGCCCACCACTGAAGAACCCCCGCCCGGCCCCTTTTGATCCTGGAAATAAGATCGCGCAGGCGGCCTCAGAGGACGTCGGTCGCGGTCTGGCGGCCGAGTTCGACCAGATGGAGGCCGTTGTCGGCCAGTTCGAGGGTGGTTACGGAGCAGTTATCCGGGTGAAAACAGATCAGGCGGTCGTCGCCGATGGCCCGGCCCACGGCGGCGTTGATGGCGATGTAGTGGGATACCACGACCGTGTCCCGATCGATCCCGATCAGGGCTTGAAGCACGCTTCCGCGCCAGGCCAGGTATTCCGGGTCCATTTCGGCCCAGGTCCCGAGCATGGCCCGGCGGAGCCAGGCCGACCGTTCGGCCAGGTCGGTGGAGGGAGAGGGAATTTCCGAAACCGCCGGCTCGATCCGCGCCCGGTTGGACCAGAGCGCCTCGAGGGGCGCGGCCGTTTCCCGGGTCCGGCGCATGGGGCTGGCGAGGATGGGCAACGGGCCCAGGCCGGCCAGATCGTCGGCCATGGCCCGGGCCTGCCGGCGTCCGGTCTCGTCCAGGCCCGGGTCCACGTCCGTGTCCCATTTCCCGGAGGCCTGGCCGTGCCGGACCAGGTAGATTCGAACTCCGGGCATCAGGTCTTCCCCCCGGCTTTTTCAAACAGGTCATAAAGGAATCCGGGCAGACGGACGATGCGGCCTTCGGGATTGAGACAGGCGTGCAGGGTGTAGCCTTCGGCCAGGGGTTTCCGGCCGTCTTCGTCCTGGAATATCTGGTACTCGAAACGCATGCTGGCCCGTTTGACCTGACCGATCCGGGTTTCGATCAGGATCAGGTCGTCGTACCGGGCCGAGAGGTGATAGTGGCAGTGGGCCTCGGTGACCGGCAGGATGAAGCCCTGCTCCTCGACCTGCTTGTAGGTCATGCCCAGGTCCCTCATGAACTCGGCCCGGCCGCGCTCGAAAAAGCGCAGGTAGTTGCCGTAATAGACCACATCCATGGCGTCCACGTCCCCGTAGAGGACGCGGTACCGGGTCTGGACCACTCCGGATGCCTGGCTCACGCCTGTCCTCCCAGCAGCAGATCGACCAGTGTATGGCCCTGGTCGAGGAACAGGCCGGCCTGTTCGGCTTCGGCCTCGGTATAGGACCGGCCCGAGGGATGGACCGAGGGATAAAGGATAAAGGGGACCGCCTCGCGGGTGTGGGTCTTGACGGAGACCGGGGTGAAGTGGTCGCAGAGGATCAGGAGCCGGAAGTCGCCGAACTTTTCCATTCCGGCCCGCATGGGCCCGACGATCCGTTCGTCGAAGCGTTCGACGGCCAGAAGTTTGGATTCCCAGTCTCCCTGGTGTCCGGCCTCGTCCGGGGCTTCGACGTGGACGAGCACGTAGTCGCCGGTTTCGAGAGCCCCGAGGGCGGCCGAGACCTTGGCTTCATAGTCGGTGTCCAGGAGGCCGGTGGCGCCGGGCACGTCCAGGGGTTCGAGTCCGGCGTACACGCCGAGGCCCTTGATCAGGTCCACGGCCGAAACCACGGCCCCGGACAGGCCCCAGCGTTCCCGGTAGGTGGGCATGGCCGGCGGTCGCCCCTGGCCCCAGGGCCAGATGGAGTTGGCTTCGGACCGGCCCGCCGCCCGTCGGGCCTGGTTGACGGGATGGTCCCGCAGGATGGGCCAGGAGGCGCGGACCAGATCGATCACGGGGGCCAGGCCGGGACGCCGGCCGTCGAGATAATCGGTGACTTCCCGGTCCCGATAGTCGTGGGGCGGAATGGTGGGCAGGCCGTCGGGCAGGCCCGGCCAGACCAGGAGGTGGCGGTAGCTGACCCCGGGGTGGAGCCGCTGTCTTCCGGACAGGGGCAGGGCCCCGGCCAGATGCCTGATCAGGACGCGGGCCTCGTCCGAGGTGATGTGGCCGGCGCTGTGGTCCCGCATGACGACCCGGTCCCCGTCAAAGCCCAGGGTGACCAGGTTGAGGCGGAAGGCCAGTTCGTCGGGTTCGAGGCTTATGCCCATGCTGGCCGCCTCGAGGGGGCCGCGTCCGGTGTGATAGACGGCTGGGTCGTAGCCCATGATGGCCATGTTGGCCACGTCCGATCCGGGTTCGTTCCGGTCGGGTATGGTCCGGGCCAGCCCCAGCAGCCCCTCCCGGGCCAGGGCGTCCATATGGGGCGTCCGGGCCGCTTCCAGGACGGTCCGGCCGCCCAGTTCGGGAATGGCATGGTCGCCCATTCCATCGCCCACGAGGACGGCGTATTTCATCTCAGGCGGTCCTCGACCCGGATGACCACGGTCCGGCCGCGAACCACGTCCAGGCGGTCGAGTTCATCCAGGGCCCGGCGCACGTCGGACTCGCGGGCCTCGTGGGTCAGCATGACGATGGGCACGGCCCCGGCCTGTTCGCGGCCCTTCTGGATCACCGCGCTGATGCTGATCCGATGCTCGCCCAGGACGCCGGAAATCCTCGAGAGGACGCCGGGCTTGTCCAGGGCCGAGAACCGGAAATAATACGTGGTTTCCACCTCGGACATGGGGCGCGGCTTCAGGTCCGCGCCCCGGGTCGAGGCCCAGGACATGGGCGGGACCCGCCCGGCCGCCCCGGTGCGGATGGCCCGGGCCAGTTCGATGACGTCGGCGACCACCGCCCCCGCGGTGGGCATCCTGCCCGCGCCCCGGCCGTAAAACAGCAGGTCGCCGGCGGCGTGGCCGTGGACGTGGATGGCGTTGAATACGCCGTTGACGTCGCTGAGCAGGTGATCGGCCGGGAGCATGGTCGGATGGACGCGGGCCTCGATCCGTCCGCCGTCCTGGGATGAGATGGCCAGGAGCTTGATGACGTAGCCGAACTCCTCGGCGAAACGGATGTCGATGGGGTCCAGTCCGCTGATGCCTTCGACGTGGATGTCGTCGAGGTCGACTTGCAGCCCGTAGGCCAGTCCGATGAGGATGGCCAGCTTGTGGGCGGTATCCACCCCCTCGACGTCGAAGGTCGGATCGGCCTCGGCATACCCCCGTTCCTGGGCCTCGGCTAGGGCCTGGGCGAATTCGACGCCCTCCCGGGTCATCTTGGTCAGGATGTAGTTCGAGGTGCCGTTGAGAATCCCGAACAGGTAATCGATCCGGTTGGCCGTCAGGCCCTCCTTCAGACCTCGAATGATGGGAATGGCCCCGGCCACGGCCGCCTCGTAAAGCACGTCCACATGATTGGCGGCGGCCGCCTCGAAGATTTCCCGGCCGTGCCTGGCCAGCAGGGCCTTGTTGGCCGTGACCACGTGTTTGCCCGCGGCCAGGGCTTCCAGGACGAAGGTTCGCGCGGGTTCGTACCCGCCGACCAGTTCGATGACGATCCCGATGTCCGGGTCCCCCAGGACGTCCTTGACTTCGCGGGTCAGAAGGCCCGGCGGCAGTTGGACCGGCCGGGGGGTCTCGATGTCCAGGTCGGCGATTTTTTTCAGATTGATCGGCCGGCCCAGCTTGTTTTCGATCAGGTCCGCGTCCTCGATCAGAATCTTGGCCACCCCGCTTCCGATGGTGCCGAATCCGATCAGGCCGACGTTGACGGAGCTCATTCCTGCATGACCTTCCTCAGACCGCGAATGGCCTGATTGATGCGATGGTTGTTCTCGACCAGGGCGAAACGGACGAAGCCCTCGCCGTACTCGCCAAAGCCCAGTCCCGGGCTGACGGCAACCTTGGCCTCGTGGATGAGCATTTTGGAAAAATCCACCGAACCGAGGTGCTTGAAGCGTTCCGGGATTTCCGCCCAGACGAACATGGTCCCCCGAGGCGCGGGCACGTCCCAGCCGATGCGCTTGAGGCCCTTGATCAGGGTGTCCCGGCGCTTGCGGTAGGTCTCGACGATCTCCTTGACGCAGGCCTGGCTTTCGTTCAGGGCGATGATGCCGGCGATCTGGATGGGCTGGAAGGCGCCGTAATCCAGGTAACTTTTGATCCGGGTCAGGGCGTTGACCATTTCCCGGTTGCCGCAGACGAAACCCAGCCGCCAGCCGGCCATGCTGTAACTCTTGGACAAGGAAAACAATTCGACCCCGATGTCCTTGGCCCCTTTGACCTGGAGCAGGCTGGGGGCCTTGTACCCGTCAAAGGTCAGGTCGGCGTAGGCCAGGTCGTGGATGAGCAGCATGTCGTGAGCCTTGCAGAAATCCACCACTTTTTCGAAAAAGTCCAGTTCGACCACTTCGCCGGTCGGGTTGTGGGGATAACTGATGATCAGCATCCTGGGGCTGGGCCAGGTCGTCTTGACCGCCATCTGGAGGTCCTCGAAGAAGTCGCGGTCCCGGGCCAGGGGGATGGAACGCAGGTCTCCGCCGGCGATGATGACCGAATAGGGGTGGATGGGGTAGGCCGGGTTGGGCGAGAACACGACGTCCCCGGGCGAAATGGTGGCCAGGACCAGGTGGCTCAGGCCCTCCTTGGCGCCGATGGTGACCACGGTTTCGCTGTCCGGGTCCAGGTCCACGTTGTAGCGCCGACGGTACCAGCCGGTAATGGCGTGACGGAGCTTGGTGATGCCTTTCGAGGCCGAATATCGATGATTGGTGCCCTTGCGCGCCGCCTCGATGAGTTTGTCGACGATATGTTTGGGCGTGGCCAGGTCCGGATTGCCCATGCCCAGGTCCACGATGTCTTCGCCGGCCCGGCGGGCCTGCGTTTTCAGTTCGTTGACCGTGGCGAACACGTAAGGAGGCAATCGCTTCATCCGTCGGAACTCGAATTGAGACATAACCTCATTCCTTTGCTCGAAGCATGTATTCGGGCGGAAACGCCCGGCGAAAGAAATAATTTTTATACGAGAATTCCGGGCTTGTCAATTTGTCCGCCGCCCGGCCGCAAAAAAACGACGCCCCGGCCTCACAGACGGTCCGCTCAGCCCACGTCCGCCAGCCCGGTCCGGATGCGGCGGTCCAGGAGGTCCATGGTCTCCCGGACCAGCTTGAATTTCGGGTCGGACAGCTCCGGGTCCGGCTCGAGTATTTCGCGGGCCAGGTCCCGGGCCCGGGTCAGCAAGGGCAGGTCCCGGGGCAGTCGGGCCCAGGTCAAGGGAGGCAGGCCGGTCTGCTTGACCCCGGTTGCGTCGCCGGGTCCGCGCAGTTTCAGGTCTTCCTCGGCCAGGAGGAAGCCGTCCCCGGTCCGGGCCATGAGCCGCAGGCGGGCCGAGGCCGAAGCTTTCTCCCCGCCGGCCACCAGCAGGCACCAGGCCGGCCGGCCGCCCCTTCCCACCCGCCCCCGAAGCTGATGGAGCTGGGCCAGCCCGAACCTTTCCGCGCCTTCGATCAGGATCATGTCGGCGGCGGGCACGTCCAGGCCGACCTCGATGACCGTGGTCGCGGTCAGCACGCGAAGCCGTCCTTCCCGGAAATCGCCGAGTACCCGCTCCTGTTCCTCGGCCTTCATCCGGCCGTGGACCAGGCCGACCGGGGTCCCGGGCAGGACCTCCCTGGAAAGATATTCACGGAGGGTCTCGGCCGCGGCCAGGTCTTCGCCGTCCTCCTCGTCCGAGGCCTCGATGCGCGGAGCCACGACATAGGCCTGCCCGCCGTTTCGAATTATTTCGGCCAGCCGCCCGTACGCCCCTTCACGCTCCTCTGGACCGAACAGGAGGGTATCGACCGGCTGGCGGCCCGGCGGCAGGCCCTCGATGGTCGAGAGGTCCAGGTCGCCATACACGGTCATGGCCAGGGACCGGGGAATCGGAGTGGCCGTCATGATCAGGATATCGGGATGATCGGCCTTGTCCCGCAGGGCCAGGCGCTGGGCCACGCCGAAGCGGTGTTGTTCGTCGATGACGGCCAGCCCGAGTGACTCGAACCTCACCGCGCCCGAGATCAGGGCATGGGTGCCCAGGACGACGCGGACCCGTCCCGAGGCCAGGTCCCGGCGTTGGGCCTCCTTTTCCGCTTCGGGCAGGCCTCCGACCAGCAGGGCGACCTCGATCCCCAGACGTTCGGCATGGGGGGCCAGGGTCTGGTAATGCTGTCTGGCCAGGATTTCG
>JAHJTB010000130.1 GCA_018830135.1 Pseudomonadota bacterium
CCTTGTTTTTCAAATTCGATTATTTAAAGCCTAACTGATTGTTATCATTAATACGGATACTGGATTCTTTACGTATTTTGGACAGCAGTGATTTAAAGCCTAACTGATTGTTATCATTAATACGGATACTGGATTCTTTACGTATTTTGGACAGCAGTGAAAGAAACTGGTTCAGAATGCCGTTCCTATCCGCGATTTCGTTGAAGTTCATGCCGAAGTAACCGGTGACAATGGCCATGATACCCAGCAAGGCGCCTCCATGGGTGAACTTGCGGGTCAGATCGTTGTACCGGTTGTTCTGCAATATTTCAAGATACGAATCGGCCCGGTCGATTTCCTCTTTGACCTGATCGTACATCTCGTCAAAGTTGAAGGCCCTTTTATAGTAATCAAACAATTCAATGCCCTGATCCTGGTTGGTCAGTTCCTTGAACCAGTATATGTTGGTGAAGAGCATGAACTCCTTTTTCAGTTCGATAAACCGGTCCCTGCGGATGACCTGCGCGGGCCCTTCGATCAATTCCCGGCTGGCCACGGCCACCTGGTGCGAAAAATCGATCAGGGAGGCCCGATAGTAGAGCGCGACCAGGGTCATCTGATAGTACATGGAATTGAAATGAGGAAACAACTCATCCACCGTAAAGCCGCCGAACCCCAGACAGACGTCCGAATATCGGGTAAAGCCGAACCGGGTTCCGGCATTCCTCCAGCGATTATAGGTCAGCGGGGCCATTAGACCGGTTATAAAATCCCGGTCGTAGGCATAACCGGCCCCGGGGTTGTCGACGTACATGAACCGGGCGAACAGCTCGTCCAGGGCGTCCTCCGCATCCCTGGTTTCCGGCCTGGAGCCGGCCAGGGCCCAGAAGGAATGAACCACGAGCCGGTCGTCGAGAAGGTCCCGATGGGTTTCCTGGCCGCCGGCCCGGCCGGTTATGAATTCATCAAT
The DNA here is from genome assembly GCA_018830135.1 of Pseudomonadota bacterium. Taxonomy (GTDB): domain Bacteria; phylum Desulfobacterota; class Desulfarculia; order Adiutricales; family JAGVGV01; genus JAHJTB01. The sequence continues at coordinate 950 of JAHJTB010000130.1, forward strand.
CAAATCTTTGATAATCGAGTTCTTATTAATGGCCGCCCCCAGGAAGCGGAAGTCGTCGTCCTGGAATTCATGGACTCGGTCCGCCGTTTCCCCGTTCAGCCGCAACCAGACCTTTTCAGGCAGTTCGGCCATATCTTTTTGTGCGCGAAAGGTCTGGTAGATTCGTCGGGCCAACTGATTGAAGTACAGGGCATCCCGGGCGGTCAGGTGTTTTTCCCGGAACTCGGGCAAGCGGCAGCACTGCCGCCAGAAGGCGGCCGTTCTTAAATCCTGATCGGCTTCTTGAGTGATCTGCAGGGCCAGAATGCCGATCCGGTTGGAAAAGGTATGCAAGCCGATATGCGTCAGAGGATAATGCAGGGTCCGGATCCGACGGTTTGCGGTCCCTTCGTCTTGATGCGAGTAGTCCAGGCCGAAGACGCCGTTGATTTCCGGGACCCGACCGGGCCGGTAGCTGTAGTAACGGACCCCTTTTTCAGACCCGTCGGCCGAGGTGTTTCGAGGATAGAGCAGGTCCCTGACATAGGTGTGAAAGTAGATGTACTCCTGGTAGCGCAGGTCGCCTTCTATCTCAAAGGCTTCCTTTCTCCAGGGGCCGAAGGCCGGCAGTTGGCGATCTGGTTTGAAGTATTTGAACGGGTACAGAAATATGGTGGAAAACTTGAGCAGGGGCCGGTCCCGCCCCACGATTTCGTTCAGGACGTGATCCGCCAGTTCACCCATCCGGCCGTCTTGAGCCGAAAAATCCGCTGATTCGAGCCCGCAGTCCAGGTGGGAAAAGTCCCCCTCCCCTCCGCCGATTTCAAGCCGCAAGCCGGCAGGCCGTTGGCCGGCCTCGATAACCCCCTTGACCCGTTCCAGGAGATGCTTTTCCAAACGTCCGGTCAGGCCAAGGACCTGGTTCCCGTCCCGATCGAGGCATAGCGCCAGGACGTTTTCCCGGGCCGGCAGGACCAGGGCCGTATCCGGGGGAAGCTTCCCGGGGTCCTGAAATTCACCGTAAATCTGCCGGCCCCAATCCAGGCCCGGTCCGACAACGGCCAGGAGGCGGAATCCGCCGTCCGGGAAATGAACCGCGTAGAGGACGTCCTGGGTTCGAATCGCCCCTTCACGGGTCCGGGTTTGAGTCATATCGAGGCCTCCACAAACAGTTCAGTCTGGTTCAAGGTCGAGGAGGAGGAACATTCGCACCCTCGGCAACATATAAATATATTTCGAGGATTGCGCAACCGCGCGAACTGACGCGGGCAAATTTGCCTAAAACAGGCCGAGGAAGACGTGGTTTCAATTACCCTACTTCGGGCCATTCCCTGCGAC
>JAHJTB010000131.1 GCA_018830135.1 Pseudomonadota bacterium
CTGCAAGGTCCACGGCTTCTGCGTGGCCGGCGGTACGGACATGGCCCTGTGCAGCGATCTGCTGGTCATGGCCGAGGACGCCAAGATCGGCTACCCGCCGGCCCGGGTCTGGGGTTCGCCGACCACCTCGGTCTGGGCCTTTCGCATCGGCATCGAAAAGGCCAAGCGCCTGCTGTTCACCGGAGACTGCCTCAACGGCCGGGAGGCGGTCGAATGGGGCTTGGCCACGGAATGCGCTCCACCGGACCAGCTCGACGAGCGGTTCGAAATCCTGCTCGAACGCATCGCCCGGGTCCCGATCAACCAGTTGATTATGATGAAACTGCTGATCAACCAGACCGTACTGGGCGCGGGCCTGCAGCCGACCCAGATTCTGGGCACCATTCTCGACGGGATCACCCGCCATACCCGGGAAGGCTATGCCTTCCAGCAGCGGGCGGCGGAAGTAGGCTTCAGGGAGGCGGTCCGGGAACGGGACGAGCCGTTCGGCGATTTCGGAGCCAGCACCTTCAAGGGTTGACCGTTGAACATTCAGTATGGGGGCATTCCCGGCGGCTTGCCGCGGGGAATGCCCCCGCGTTATAAAATGGCCTCGGATCGGGTTTACCAGACTCGCCGGTGCTGGACAAGCTTCGACCGGACGACTATAGTAGATCGGCATGATATCGGATACCCTGTATACCATGACATGCGAATCTTCTGCGTGCACCCGGGCCGTTCCGGATATTGGGTTCAAGCAGACTGCCACGGTCCGGGGCGGGCGCCGCATCCGACGAAAAGCGATCCATCAGGCCAATGACAGGTTGAAAAGCCATGAAATTTAAAATGACTCCCAAAAGGATGATATTGGGTATTCTGCAAGACGCCCGCAAGGTGCCGACCTCGATCAAATCGCTGATAGAGATCGGCGCCCTGTTCGGGTTCACGGATAATTCCATCCGTGTGACCAACGCGCGGCTGATTTGTGACGGCGTCGTCGAACAGGATGCCCGGGGGCAATATCGAATCAGTCAGGATTTCTCGGTTGTCAACCAGTATATCACCAGTTGGAAACTGGGGGATTCCCGTACGATTCCGTGGGATGGAAGCTGGATTGCCTGTTGGCTGCCCCGGAACCAGGGCCGCCATAAATTAAGAAATCAAAGGTCGTTAAGCCTGTTGGGGTTTCAGGAAGGCATGCCGAAGTTCTGGGTGAGGCCCAATAACCTGAGCATGGCATTTGATGACCTGAAGGCGATTCTTTTTCGTTTCGGCTTGGACGAAAAGGCTGAATTATTTATCGCCCATAAGTTCAGTGAAAGCCTCACCGGGCAATGGAAACTGTTTTTATGGCCCATTGAAGATATTATACAGAGGCAACTTGCCTTGGAAGAAAAATTAAGAAACAGCGCGGATCGGATCGATGATCTGCCATTTCGCAACGCTCTGGTCGAGACGTATCGGTTGGGGAGCGAGGCGATCTATTTGTTGTTGACCGATCCGCTGCTTCCCGCGGAAATGATGTCCAACGCCTCCCGTTTGAGTTTGACCCGGACCATGCTGGAATACAATGTCCTGGGAAAAGAAATATGGCGCAAAAGGTTCGACGATCTGCATTTCACCACCACCCCCTCATATATCGAGCTGCCCACGGAGACGATGCACTAGAGGGGCTGGGCCCGGCTTTTGCCCCCTGAGGCACGGCAGGAAGAACCGGGACGGCATGGAACCATCGGAAGGACAGACGAATCATCCCGGAAAGGCTCCATGTTGCAGCCCGCCGGAGGCGGGCGGTAGGGTCAGCGACCACGGGAGACCCGGCAATTTTCGGAAAAAAGCACCTGGAGGATGAATATGGAGGCCCGCCTGAAGGAGGCCCTGGACGCGATTTTCGAACCCCGCTCCGCGGCCATTATCGGGGCCAGCAACAATCCCCGGCGCTGGGGATTTCACACTCTGCGAAACATGGTCGAGGCCGGTTTCCGGCACCCGCTCTACCCGATCAATCCCGGCGAGACCGAGGTCCAGGGTTTTCCCTGCCTGGCCAGCGTGATGGACGTTCCCGGACCGGTTGACCTGGCCGTGATCGTGGTCAACACGACCCAGGTGACCGACATCATCCGCGACTGCGTCCGCAAGGGGGTCAAGGGCGGAATCGTCATCACGGCCGGCTTTGCCGAAATCAGTTCCGAAGGCGACGAGCTTCAGCGTCGGGTGGCGGTCGAGGCCCGCGAGGCCGGGTTCTATTTTATCGGGCCGAACTGCTGGGGCATCTGGAGTTCGGCCGGCAACGTGAACACGGTTTTCAACCGGAGCATGCATCTGCCCAAGGGGGCGGTGGCCTTCCTGTCCCAGAGCGGGACCCTGGGCGAGTATCTTTACAACGCCACGGCCAAGGCCGGTTTCGGGGTCAGCAAGTTCGTCAGCCTGGGCAACCAGGCCTCGATCACCTTCAACGACTACCTGGAGTATTTGGGTGAAGACCCGTCGACCCGGGTCATCACGGCCTATCTGGAGGATGTGAGGGATGGTCGCCGGTTCGTCGAACTGGCCCGGCGGATCACGCCGCGCAAACCGGTGCTGGTCTTCAAGGCCGGGTCCACTCCGGCCTCGGCCAGGGCGGCCCGGTCCCACACCGCGGCCCTGGCCGGCGACGACGCCATCTTCGACCGGGCCTGCCGCCAGGCCGGGGTCATCCGCTGGCACGATTTCATGGAGATGTTCGACATGGCCGACGCCCTGTGTTACCAGCCCCTGCCCCGAGGCAACCGGGTGGCGGTGATTTCACCGGGCGGCGGCTTCTGCGTGACCGCGGCCGAGGCCTGCACCCGTCTCGGTCTGGAACTGCCGGAAATGGACCCCAAGGCCCAGTCGGAACTGCGCGACCAGATGGTCGGTTACGCCCCGCCGCCGGTCAACCCCATCGACTGTATCGCCCGCAAGAGTTCGGAGGCCTACCTGGATATCGTCGAGATCGCGGCCCGGCAGGACTATATCGACGGCCTGATCGTCACGCCCCGGCAGCCCCGGTTTCACCGGCGGGTGTCGCCCGCGAGCATGATCAATCAAATCCGTCGGGCCGAGCGCCTGGCGGCGGTTCCGGAAAAGTTCGGCAAGCCGTTGATCCTGGCCAGCGAACACGAACTGGAAGGACCGGTTTACGAGGTCTTCAAGGGCCGGCACATCCCCTTTTTCGACAACCCCTTCGACTGTGCCAAGGTCATGTACGGCCTGGCCGAGTACGGCCGGATCGTCAAAGGCCGCCGCTGATTTAATCCCTGTGAGTACGACCCTTGGAAAGCCGGAAAATTGTGGGATTTATGAAATTGGGTCCGCTCACAATGGGGTCGCTCTGCGACGAAGCAATCTGGTGAACCTAAGACCTGACGGACTAGAACCCGTTTCCAAACCCGATAATCTTCGGTCTTTCAGAAAGACGGCTCCCCGTTACGCTTCGTCCCGGAGATTCCCTCGTACCACCGGCTCTGTGGGTGATCCGTGTTTCGGATTAACCTCCGAATATGAGATTCGGCAGCCGGAGGACAAGTCGGGGCCAGGCCGCCAGCACGGCCGTGCCCAGGATCAAGGCCGCCAGGAAGGGCAGGGCGCCCTTGAATATTTGTTCCAGGGGCACCTGCGGCGCGATGCCGCTGACCACATAGACGTTCAGCCCGACCGGCGGGGTGATGCCCCCCATCTGGGTGACCAGGACGATGATGACCCCGAACCAGATCGGGTCGTATCCCAGGCCGGTGATGATCGGATAGAACATGGGGATGGTCAGCATGACCAGGGCCAGGGTGTCGATGAAGCACCCGCCGATGAGGTAGATCAGGCCGATGATGGCATAGGGAGGCAGGGGCATCTGTTCAACCCGGCCGGCGATCTCAAAGGGGATGCGGGTCACGGCTAAAAAGTGGCCGAAGATGACGGCGCCGGGCCGCTCCCGGCCAGAATCAGGCAGGCGGAGAAAATCACCCGTATTTCGAAACCACTCTTTTTCATTCGTTCGATCTCCTCTCTCGAATCCGCTTTCAGCCTTTTGATGGCTTTTGTTCAATCGGGCCATAAACGCAAAGAGCGGAGTGTGGACTCCGCTTTCAATCACCCGGACGCGTGCGTCACACGCTAGGACATGCCGTCCCCCGCGTAATAATAGTAATAATAATAGCGTTCTTCCGAGCGTGTGACCGTCATTGCTTCCAACCTCTCGCCCGGAAGCTGTAATTCAGGCGGGTGGTTCTGGTCAACCATTTTCGGGAGTAACGGATAAACGAATTTAACATCACATATTTATTGAACTAAATGGACAGCTGCCTGTCTCCCCCCGTCACCTGATGGTCACCGGGTGGGCCTCAGGCGAAGCGATTCAAGCCCCGGCCCCAGATTTCGCTTGTTCCTCGGCCCGTTTCATGGGAAAAATAGGAAATATCCGCACTTGGGGCAAAAGCCCTTAAATATGAATCAACAAGGCCCGATGGCGGCCTGGAGGTGGACCATGGACATTCCGAACATCCCCTTTACCATCCTGGCTTTGTCCCCTTTGGCGCCGCTGCCCGAAAGCGGCTACACCCCTCGCGTGACCACCGTGGACCTGGCCACGGTGGACGAGACCCTCGAGGCCATGGGGCCGCGTCTTTACCTGCCCGTGCCCAAGGCGCTCTGCCCGGACGGGGCCCTGACCATTGAAATCAAAAGCATCAAGGATTTTCGGCCGGATCGAATCATCGCCAACAACGAATATCTCCGGCGATTGTCCGAAGCGGGCCGGTTCGTGGATCAGGCCCAGTCGGACGGCCTGTCGGGTACGGACCTGGCCGCCCGTTTGAAATCCGGCTGGCCGGACCTGCCCCTGGACCTGGCCGCGGCCGCGACGGCCAAGCCGGCCCAGCCGTCCAAGGCGGCGGTGGACGACATCCTGGCCATGGTGGCCATGCCCGATTCGGGCGGTCGTGCCTCGACCCCCGGGGCATCCAGGTCCATCCGGGGGCAGATCGACAGCCTGCTTTCCGGTCTGCTGGAACATGTCCTGTCCGATGAGACCTTCCGAACCTGCGAGGCTTCATGGCGAGGCGTCGAGGTTTTGCTCCGGCAGGGGCCGGTCAAGGAGGGCGGCGTCGTCCGCCTCAAGATCGTCCCGGTCAACCAGGCCGTGCTGAGCGAGACCCTGGACCGGTTGACGGCGGACCTGCTGGCCGATCTGCCGAACCTGGTCCTGATCGACTTGCCCTTTGACGCGTCGGCCGTGAGTACCGACCTGCTGGAAAAGGTCGCCGGATTCGCCGAAACCCTGCTTGTGCCCACGGCCTGCTGGGTGACCGCCCGGCTCTTTCATATCGAATCCTGGGCCGAGTTGAAAAAGGTCGCCTACCTCAAGCATCACCTCGAAGACGCGGCTTACGCCAAATGGCGCAAGATCGCCCAGCTTCCCGGGGCCAACTGGCTGACCGTGACCTGCAACCGGTTTATGTGCCGGGCGCCGTACGGTCCGGACAACCGGCCCAAGACCGTGTCCCTGGAAGAGCAGACGCCCTTGTGGGTCAGCCCGGTCTGGGCTCTGGGCGCCCTGGCGGCCCAGAGCACGGTCACGTTCGGCTGGCCCAGCCGTTTTACGGATTACGCCAACGTGGCCCTGCGGGACCTGCCTCTGGGAAGGGCCGGGGGGGAGGGGCCGTCGGCCGCGGAGATGCTGGTCCCGGAGGACCGCCTGGTGGAGTTCCTGGACGCGGGCCTGACCCCGTTGCTGGGGCCCTTGAGAAAAGACTTGGCCTTCATGCCCAAGGAGACGACGTTGGCGGGCGGGTCCCTGAAATATCAGTTGTTCGTTTCAGGCGTCCTGGGCTTTCTCTTCTGGTGCAAGGACCATCTGGGGGAGGCCATCGGACGGGACGACGTGGCGAAAAACCTCAAGACCGCCTTCATTCTGCACTGGGAGAAAACGGGCCGGGCCGCGCCCGAGGACCTGGATGTCCGGGCCGGTGAACCCGGTCCGGATGGGGCCGTGCCGCTGTCCATCAGCCTGACCCCGCCGGTTTCCATTCTGCCTGGTGCTCAAAAGCTGGAGTTTTCCTTCAACTGGTAGGTAGGTCCGCCGGCCGCCGGGACCGTTTGCCCGGCGGCCGCTTCCGGCCTTCACTTCAGGGTGACGACGAAGACCTCCGCGTCGTCGCCTTCGGACATGGGACCGAAGAGCAGGGCGGAGGGGAATTCGACGACGCGCAGATAGTAGGAATCCTGGTCGGTGAGCTGGTTTTTGACGGCCCAGGCCGTGAAGGCCCGGTCACCGAACTCGATCTTGAGTCCTTTCATGGGATATTCCAGGACCGACCGTTCCGGCAGACGGTCGGCCGGGCCCACCCCGTGGGCGTTGATATCGCCTCCGGCGACCCCGAACATCACACCGGACCACGTCTGGCCCGGCGGCGGACCGACCTCGAACCACTGGCCGATCCCCTGGACCCCGTACACGTCCAGCCGGTACTCGACCGCCACTTTGGGCTGGGGCATGTTGGCCTTGGCCACGATCTTGGGCCCCAGCGTCGCGCTCATGGGCAGCACGTCGGCGCCCTTGAGGGGAGTGGGCAGGGTTTCGGGCTGAACCTCCCCGCCGGTGACCACCAACATGATCGGAAACCCGTGCCCCCGCCGGGACTGGACCCCGAGACCCAACAGCGAAAGCCCGTAGCGGATCGTCTCCGAGGCCAGGGATTCGGCCGAACCCAAAATGATCCAGAGCGAAATTTCCGGATTGAGCAGTTCCTCCAGAGGCGCCGACCAGGCCATTTCCTGGAGCCGATCCTGCCAGAAATGGCCGGCCGGGGCCAGGCCATACTTGCCCACGGCCTGGTGCAGCGTCCGGGCCGACGCTTCGTCCCTGGCTTTGTCCAGAACCGTGATCCATACCCCTTTTTTCATAATGCGTCCTTTCCGGTGTTGTCGGCTTTCCCCCGGCTATTCGGCGCCGAAGTCCATTTTGAACGATCCGTCCTCCTCGACGTCCAGATTCACCTGGGACGGCATGGCCCCTTCGGCCATGTGCGTCAGGATGGTCTTGGACAACTGAGGCAGAACGTTGCCGTTGAGGATATATTCGATGTTGCGGGCCCCGGTTTCGACCTCGGTGCAGCGGGTGGTGATCTGATCGATGACGGCCGGGGAATACTCCATCTTCATCTTGTTGTTTTCCAAGAGCATTTTTTTCAGATTGTTCAGCTTGAGTTCGACGATGTTCTTCATGGCCTCCGGATCGAGGCTGAAGTAGGGGATGACGGTCATGCGGGCCAGCAGGGCCGGTTTGAAGTGCTGGGACAGCATGGGCCGGACCGCACCGAGGACGGCGTCCAGAGGCGGCCGCTCCTCGCCCGTGGTCATCTCCTGGATGACATCCGTGCCCAGGTTGCTGGTCAGGATCATGACGGTGTTCTTGAAGTTGATCTCCTTGCCTTCACCGTCGGCGAGCATGCCCTTGTCAAAGACCTGGTAAAAGAGGTTCATCACGTCGATGTGGGCCTTTTCCACCTCGTCGAGCAGCACGACCGAATAGGGATGCTGGCGGACGGCCTCGGTCAGCATGCCGCCCTCGCCGAAGCCGACGTATCCCGGCGGCGAGCCGATCAGCCGGCTGACGGTGTGGCTCTCCTGGAACTCGCTCATGTTGATCGTGACCACGTTCCGTTCGCCGCCGAAAAGCTGTTCGGCCAGGGCCAGCCCGGTTTCGGTCTTGCCCACGCCGCTGGGACCGACCAGGAGAAATACGCCCAGGGGGGAGTTGGGGTTCTTGATGCCGGACTTCCCGGCCCGGATCACCTCGGCAATGGTTTCCAGGGGCTGATCCTGGCCCTTGATCCGCTGCTTGAGCACCTCCTCGAGGTGGATCACGGTCTGGGCCTGGTCCCGGAGCATCTTGCCCACGGGCACGCCGGTCCAGTCGGCGACCACCTGGGCAACCACGTCCGGGCTGACCTCGATCTGGATCAGCGGATCGTCGCCCTGGAGTCCGACCAGGGCCTGGCCCGCTTCTTCGAGCTGCTGTTTCAGCTCGGCCTTGGCCTGCTCAGGGTCCTGGGCCGGGGCCGGTTCGGTCCCTTCAGCCGGTTGGCCCGAATCGGTCGCAACCTGCTCTTCGGCCTGGCCCAAAGCCTGAATCTGTTCCCGAATATCCACGACCCGGCGGGCCGCCTCCTGCTCCTTGAGCCAGCGTTCCTTGATGGATTCGGCCTCGCCCGTGGTCTTTTCGATGGAGGCGAGGGTGGCCTGATACTTGTCCTCGTCGATCTCCAGGCCGTTGGTCCGGTCGCGCTCCAGACCTTTTTGTTCCCGCTGCAGGGCCTGAATGGTGCGTTCCTTGTCTTCCAGGGCGGCCGGTTTGGCCGAGAGATTGACCTTGATGCGGGCGCAGCTGGTATCCAGCAGGTCGATGGCCTTGTCCGGGAGGAAGCGGCCGGAGATGTAGCGGTCGGACAGTTCGGCCGCGGACTCGATGGCGTCGTCCCGGACCACGACCTTGTGAGCGGTCTCGTAGTTGGCCTTGAGTCCCCGGAGGATCAGGACCGACGTGGCCACGTCCGGTTCGTCCAGCTTGACCAGTTGGAATCGCCGGGCCAGGGCCGGGTCTTTCTCGAAATACTTCTTGTACTCGCTCCAGGTGGTCGCGGCACAGGTCCGGATTTCGCCTCGGGCCAGGGCCGGTTTGAGCAGATTGGCCGCGTCGCTTCCGCCGGCCGAGCCGCCGGCCCCGATCAGGGTGTGGGCCTCGTCGATAAAAAGGATGATGGACTTTTCCGAAGACTTGATCTCGTTGAGCACGCCCTTGAGCCGGTTTTCGAACTCGCCCTTCATGCCGGCCCCGGCCTGCAGGGAGCCCATGTCCAGGCCCAGGAGGGTCGTGTCCTTGAGCATGTCCGGCACGTCTGCCTCGACGATTCGCAGGGCCAGCCCCTCGATGACCGCCGTCTTGCCCACGCCCGGTTCACCGACCAGAATGGGGTTGTTCTTGCGGCGCCGGGCCAGGATGTCCACGCATTCCCTCAGCTCGTGGTCCCGGCCGAAGACCGGGTCGATATCGCCCTGCTTGGCCTTGTCCGTGAAGTCGGTGCAGTATTTTTCGATGAATCCGGCGCCGGCCGGCGCCGCGCTTTCGGCCCGGCCCGCGGCCGTCGCGGCCGGGGCCTTGCGTTCGCTCGACCCCTTGACGATGGTCCAGAAGTCCTGGATCAGGGCGTCGCGGCTGATGGAGGCCAGGACGTCGGCGTACCCGCCGCCGGCGAAAAGGGCGGGTTTGGACAGAAAGGCCAGCAGAACGGCCCCGGAACGGACGTCGGCCTCGCTCAGGTCAACGGAAGCGTACATCCAGGCCGACTGGAGCAGTTCGATCAAAGGGGGTGAAAAGACCGGCTTGCCCGCGTTGCCGGTCTTGAGTTCCTCGAGCGTGCCGGACAGGGCCGAGGACAGACGGGCGGGGTCTATCTCGAAACGACGGAGAATCAAGGGGATGTCGCTGTTCGCATCTTCCAGGGCCTTGACGAAAAAGTGCTCGACCGTCACCTCGTAGTGGGTCCGGCTCACGCAGAGGCCCGCCGCGTTGTGCAAGGTGTTGGTGCAGAAGGAATTCAGTTTGGATAAAAGGGCCTTCATGTCCACGTTGATCATGTTTTTCCTCCTAATCTCGACCCGGGCTTACGCGTGGGCTCCGATTTCTCGTACGAGTTGAAACGTCACCCTGGCCTCGGTTTCGAGGCGAGGGCCTGAAAAAATCCAGGTGTCATAGCCTAAGCCGGACCATTTTTCCCCACCGAGGACCATGGTCTGGGCCTCCTCCCGTTTCAAGACCAGCTCCATTTCATATTCGAGTGGATCGATGAGAAAGACGTGGACCAGGTCGCCCACCTCGCGGAACTGGGGCGTGGGGGGAAGCAAGGAGTGAAACTTGTCCTCGCCGAGCGGGCCGGCCGAAATCCGGAACTTGCCCATCCGGTCTTCGATCTCCTGGCCCAGGTAGCAGTCGTCGCCCTGGGTCGTCCCCTGCACGCCCAGCAGGCAGCGCTGTTCATCCGGAATCCGCATCATCTGGAGGATGCAGGGGACCACGTCCACGTGAGGCAGGTCCAGGGCATCGGACAGCAGGGCTCTCAGGCTGAGGGCCGACCTCGGAAACTGAGTGAACAGGCCGATGTAGCGCAGCAGGCGACGCGAGCGGGGTACGGCGTGGCGAAACTCCTCCAGGCCCAGGCCCAGGAGGCAGCTCAATCGCTCGAGGCATCCTTCATCCTCCTCTTCGGCGATCCGGAGGTGCCAGCGGTATTTCATCCAGGACTGGAAAAAAAG
>JAHJTB010000132.1 GCA_018830135.1 Pseudomonadota bacterium
GAGGTGTCCCAGGTACAGACCGCCGAAGACGCCGTGCCAGTAGCCGCAGTTGCACTGGGCCCGCCAGACCAGTTCTCGGGTTTCCGGGTCCGGTCCGGCCATTTCGCTGAGCCACTGCATCTTTTTGTGCATGCGGTTGCTTTCTTCGTACTTGACCAGGAAGTTGTCCCAGACTCCGCCCCGGACGAAGGGTCGCCAGGACTCCCAGCGGTCTTCGCGTTTGAGGGTCGCGATGATCTCCTCCAGGGCCCGGCCGCGGGCCGGCGGCAGGGCCCACTCGGTCATTTCCTCGTACGAGGCCTGGGGCATGTACAGGCGGCCCAGGGGGGGGCGGGAGGCCGAGAATTCGCCCGGTGGAACGGTGCGCACCCAGTCCGATCCGGATTCCAGGGCGGAAAAGAAGGCGTCCAGCCAGCCTTTCTGGATAACCCACTCGTACGTGCCCGGCCAGAGGCCGAACTTTTCACCGTCGTCGCCGTACACGGCGACCGGGCGGCCGGCCTCCTCCCAGGACTTGAGGTGGCCCATGACGTCGTGGACCTGCCAGAAGGGGATCATGTAGCGCATGACCATGGGCGTGGCCAGGATGTTCAGGACGCGTCCTTCCCGTTCGGTGATGTACGGACCGAAGATGTCGTTTTCGGTCAGGCCGGCGTAATAGAAATGGGTGTCGTCGACCACCGTGTAGTCCAGGGAGCAGCCGTCCAGGGTCAGGGGCAGGCCGGGGTCCCAGATGCGCTCGGTCAGCCAGAACCCGGTGGGCCGGACGCCGAAACGCCGCTGGATGTAATCGTTCATCATCCGGACCTGTCCCTGTGCGTCGGCCTGGGGGATGGTGGCCAGGAGGGGTTCGAAAAAGCCGCCGGACAGCGGTTCGACCTGTCCACGGCCCACCAGAGCGGCCAGCAGGTCCAGGCTGTCGGAACGGTTGGTTTCGAACCACTCGAAGACCGGCCCGGAAAAGTGGAGGCCGACGCGGACGCCCGGATGGGCCTCGAGGAGGTCCAGCAGCGGGCGGTAGCAGCGATCATGAGCCTTTTGGAAGACCGAATCGAAGTTGCCCACCGGCTGGTGGCAGTGCAGGACCATGACGAGTTCGATCATGGCTCAGCTCCCTTCCAGGGTGAAACCCAACTCCCGGCCGAGGGTTTCGATGCCGGAGCGGACCTCGGGGGCCAGGTCGCCGATGAAACCGGGATGCTCGAGCAGGTCGAAGTAGGCGTTCTGGCATTCGTACAGGTCCAGGTCGAGGCCCAGGTCCCGGGTCAGTTTGAGGAAATCCAGAAGCCGGTCCACGATGTCCGGGTCCGGCCCGGCCGCCACCTGCCCGAAGAGGTCCCCGAGCAGGGTCTGGGCCTTGCCGGCCACGGCGGGCTGGTTGAGGGGGACGTCCCAGTCCTTGGCCCGTTCGGCCAGTTCGCGGACCTCGTTCCAGTCCAGGCCTCGATCGGTCTGGCCGGCTTCGAAAATTCCGGCCAACTGCTCACCGACCACCAGGCGGTAGATGAAGGCCGGAATGTCCGGTTCCTGCCAGCCGGTTTCCTCGATGACCCGGAGAAGTTCCTGGTGGGTTTGGAAAAAGTCGTAGACAAAGGACATGAAGTTTTCCCGGATGTCGCTGGCCAGCCTCCTGGCCAGGCTGTTTCGGGAGTCCGGGAGCATGTCCTGGATGCTGTAGCGGCGGCAGTCCGGCCAGCGGGCGGCAAATTCCTCTTCGATCCGGTCCGGGGCCAGCCCTTCCAGGGCGGGCCGAATCTGTCCGGTAAAGCCTTCCAGGTCGAAGCCGGCGCCTTCGGCGACCATGCAGGTCAGTCCCAGGCCGCCCCGGTGAATGGCCAGGTAGGGGCAGGTAAACCGGTCCTGGATCGTCTCGGCGGACAGGACGGCTTCTCCCACGGCCACGGCCAGGCCCGGTTCGCTGAAGCGGCGATGTTTGGTCGCTTGTACGCCGCTGGAGACGATGCACGGGCTGAGTTCTCCGTTTTCGATGACGCGTCGCATGGCATAGTGGGCCGTCATTTTCGGCGGATCGATGCGCGAAGGGACGACCAGTCGCCGGTACGCGTCGGCTCCGTCGGTATAGCCGGTCTGGTTGACCGGGGCCTGGACCAGGAATTCGAGCAGGCCGGCTTCGAGGTCCCGGCCTGCTTCCGGGCGGACCAGGTCGATGGCCCGGGCCGCGTACTTGAGTATCTGAACGGCCTCGATCCCGGCCAGATCGTCGAAGAACCAGCCGCAGCTGGTGAACATGAACTGGGACATGAGCTGGGCTTCGAGGAGGCGCAGGGCGGCGGACCGGTCCGGGTCCGAGGATTTGCGGCCGGCATGCCGTTTCATGAAAGCGGTCCGGGCCTCGGGCGAGCGGTCCAGGAGCAGGGAAACGTAATCGTCCCGGGCGGCCCAGGGGGCTTTGAGCACCTGTGCGGCCCGCTCCTCGAACAGGGCGGCCACCTCGTCGCGCAGCCAGTCCAGGCCCTCTCGAAGCGGAGCGCGCCATTTCTGGGTCCAGCCCTCCTGGCCGCCGATATGGCAGCCGCAGTCGGACCGCCAGCGCTCGACGCCGTGGGCGCAGGACCAGGAACTGTTCTCGACGATCACGGCCTCGTATTCCGGGGGAAAGCGGTCCAGATAGGCGGCGTAGTTGGTCAGCTTCAGGCCGTCCTGGTTTCCCAGCCGGTTGACCACCCAGGCCAGGGCCATGTCGCCGAACTTGAAATGATGCCCGTACGACTCGCCGTCCGTGGCCAGGTTGACCAGGCGGGGTCCCGGGAGTTCATCGCCGTAAGCCTGGTCGATGCGGGTCAGAAAGGCGCCGCCCGAACTCAGGATTCGTTCGTAGGCGATGGCGCGGGAGACCGGTCCGTCATAGAAGAAGACGTCGATGAACCGGCGCCGGGTCTCGTCGGTGAAGACCCGATAGGGCCGGCGCGGATCGACGCGGCCGCCGGATACGTCCAGCCACGAGCCCGGTTCCCGGCCGGAGGAAAGGGGGCGCACCTTCAGGGCCTGGTCCGGGGAGAGGACGGTGAAGCGGATGCCTTCCTCGGCCATCAGGGCCAGGGTCTCCAGGTCGGCCGCCGTCTCGGCCAGCCACATGCCCTCGGGCTCCCGGGCGAAACGGTGGCGGAAGTCCGCCCGGCCCCAGCGAATCTGGGTCAGGCGGTCGCGCCGGTTGGCCAGGGGCATGATGATGTGGTTGTAAACCTGGGCCATGGCGTTGCCGTGACCCTGGTTTCGTTCGAGGCTGACCCGGTCCGCGGCCAGAATCTGCCCGTAGACCCAGGGGGAGTATCGCTCGAGCCAGCTCAGGAGGGTCGGGCCGTAATTGAAGCTGATGTGCTCGTAGTTGTTGATCAGCCCGGCGATGCGGCCCTTGGCCCCGAGCAGGCGGGCCCGAGCGTTGGGGGCGTAGCATTCGCGGGTGATACGCTCGTTCCAGTCGTGATAGGGACGGGCCGAGCCCTGGGTCTCGATGATCCCCAGCCAGGGGTTTTCACGGGGCGGCTGGTAAAAATGCCCATGGATGCAAAGATACTTTTCTCTCACGCTTTCCGACTCCGGCGGGCCTCGACGGCCTTTTCGAAAACCTCGATGTACTCCAGGGCCGAACGGTCCCAGGAAAAGTCTTCAGCCATCCCGGCCAGCATGACGGCCCGCCACCGGTCCGGGTTCCTGAAGGCCTCGAGGGCCCGGCGCACGGCCAGGGTCAGGGCCCGGGACTGGAACGGGCCGAACTTGAACCCGTTGGCGGGGCCGTTCTCACCGGCGGCCTCTCGCACCGTGTCGTTCAGCCCGCCGGTGGCCCGGACGACGGGCACGGTCCCGTATTTGAGGCTGAACATCTGGGCCAGGCCGCAGGGCTCGTACATGGAAGGCATGAGGAGCATGTCCGAACCGGCGATGATCTCGTGGGCCAGGACCGGATCGAAACCGATCTTCAGGCCGACCCGGTCCGGGAATCGTCCCTGGAGCCGGGTGAACTCTTCCTCGATGCGTTCCTCGCCCGATCCCAGAACGATCAGGCCCACGTCCTGGGCGAAGAGTTCTTCGGCCGCTTCCAGGACCAGGTTGCAGCCTTTCTGGGCGGCCAGGCGTGTGACCATGCCCAAGACCGGCTTGTCCCGCAGTCCGGTCAGGCCCATCTTCATCAACAGGTCCCGTTTGCACATGGCCTTGCCCGAAAGGTCCCGAGGGGAATAGTTGGCCGCCAGATGGCGGTCCGTGGCCGGGTTCCAGACGGTGTAGTCCACGCCGTTGAGGATGCCGCGCAGCCGGACGGCCGCAGCGCGCATCAGGCCGTCCAGGCCGTGTCCGAAGTCCGGCGTCTGAATCTCCCGGGCATATGTGGGGCTGACCGTGACCACCGTTTCGGCGAAGACGATGCCGGACTTGAGCAGGCTCATCTGGCCGAAGTATTCCAGGCCATCGAGCCCGTAGTAGCGTTCGGGCAGACCGATGTTCGACGACCGGTCCGGGGGCACCAGCCCGAGAAAGCCCTGGTTGTGAATGGTGAAAACGCCGGCGGTTCGGGCCATGGCCCCCAGGTCCAGCAAGGCCATGATCAGTCCGGTCTGCCAGTCGTTGGCCAGGACCACGTCCGGAACGAAACCCACGCCGGGGCAGAGGGCCGGAATGGTGCGGGAAAAGAAAATGAACCGTTCCGGGTTGTCGAAATAGTCCCCGTCGTGGTTGCCGTACAGTCCGCTCCGGTCGAAAAACTCGTCCCGACGGACCAGGAATACCGGGACGCCCGGGGCCAGTTCTCCGGTCAGAATATCCGCCGTCAGGTGCAGGTTGCCCAGTCGGACGGGCAGGTCCCGGGCGGCGGTCTCCCACTGGCGTCCGGATTCCAGGATTTGGCGGTAGGCGGGCATGACCAGGGCCACTTCGCAGCCCTGGGCTTTCAAGGCCAGGGGGAGGCTGCCGGCCACTTCGGCCAGGCCGCCCGTCTGGGCCAGCGGCGCTGCTTCGGAAGCGGCGATCAGAACGCGCAGTCCATCCTGGTTCACGAGTATATCCCCTTTCGCCTCGCTCCGTTGTCTTGGCGGCTTCGGGCCCCCTGCCGCCGGTTCGGTGAAGACTGCGGCATTGTATCACGTTCGGGACGAATCCGGTTTTTATTCCGTGTCAGCGCCAGCCGGAAAATGCATCATTCGATATCGATCGACTCGGGGCGATAGGCCCGGCCCAGTCGCCGGCCATGTCCCTCGATCAGATCGAACAGCCGGCGCCGGTCGATCCGTCCGGGGTCGTAAACCGCCTCGAAGGAGTCGGTTGGGGGATCGTAGTCCACGCTTTCCACGCCGTCGGCCCTGACCAGGGCCTTCCTGATACCCAGGGGTCAGCCCAGTCAGACCATGCCCCCGCGCCGGACAAAGCCGTCGACCCGGAATTTCAGCCGATCCATGTATCCGCCTCCCATGTCACAAGACCCTATTATCGGGGTTCGAGGTCCGGGCGTCAAGGCCGGACCCGGCCGCTGGCCTACTCCGGATACATTCGTTCCGGTTTTGCCTTTTAACGGAGCCTTTGGTATGATTTTTTTAGCCCGAATCTTGCAGTCGGGTTGGTAGCGAGGCGTCGAAATGCATAGCGAAACGCGAAGTTGGACCGGTTTTGGGCCGCGGGCGTATCACTGGATACGTCGAGGCCGGAAACCGGGAAACGAGCGTTGCAGCAAGCAGTTCGGCGCCGCAGTAGAAGCCAACTGCAAAATTCGGGTTAAACTCATTGTTCCCATGGACTGAAAGGATAAAACACATGGCCGCGACCCGAGTCAGCCTCAAGACCGCCGAGGCATCCGCCCTTCGCACGCCGGCCCTGGGCGTTTTTCTGTTCGCCGAGGACCAACCGGGCCTGGACGGCCGTCCCGAACTGTCCGGACTCGCCCCCCTCATCCGGCCCCGTCTGGAATCCGGGGATTTCAAGGCCAAGCATCTGGAGACCATGGTCCTGTTTCCGGAATCGAACCGGGGACCCGAGCGGGTCGTGCTGGTGGGCCTGGGGCCGGAGGCGGAGTATGGGGTGGACCGGCTTCGGCCGGCCGCGGCCAAGGCGATCCGGGTCGTGGGCGATCTTTCGCTGGATCGGGCCGCCCTGGTGCCGCCGCCGGCCCGGCCGGGTCTGGAAGACCCGGCCGACGTAGCCGAAACGACCGTTCTGGGCGCGCTTCTGGGCGCCTATCGGTATTCGGAACTCAAGACCCGGGACAAACCGAAAGCGTTCGGCCGCCTGACCTTGGTCCAGGCCCCCGGCGGTCGGCCGGGCCGGTTGAGGGCCGCGCTCGATGGGGCCGAGGCCACGGCCGAGGCCCTGCGCCTGACTCGCGATCTGGCCAACCGGCCGGCCAACCTGCTTTATCCCGAGGCCATGGCCGAAGAGGCCCGCCGCCTGGCCGGCCGGGCCGGCTTGAAAATCAAGGTTCTGGACATGAACGCGGCGCGGCGAAAAGGCATGGGCGCCTTTCTGGCCGTGGCCGGGGGCAGCGCCCGGCCGGGCCGGATCATCGTCATGGAATACCGGGGCGCCGCCCCTTCCGAAAAGCCGGTGGCCCTGGTCGGCAAGGCCATCACCTTTGACAGCGGCGGCCTGAACCTCAAACCCGTCGATGGAATGGGCAACATGAAGACCGATATGGCCGGAGGCGCCGCGGTCATGGCCGTCATCCTGGCCGCGGCCCGGTTGCGCCTCAAGATCAATCTGGTCGGCGTGGTCCCGGCGGCCGAAAACATGCCCGGCGGCGCGGCCTATCGGCCGGGGGACGTCCTGACGACCATGTCCGGTCAGACCGTGGAAGTGTTCAACACCGATGCCGAAGGCCGGCTGGTCCTGGCCGACGGCA
>JAHJTB010000133.1 GCA_018830135.1 Pseudomonadota bacterium
GCGGCCTCGGCCAGGGCCTCCTCCATCCGGTCGGCCGGCGCGTCCAGAAGCATCCGGTAGGCCCGGACGACATGGCTGACGTACTGGGCGCCTTTCATCCGGCCTTCTATCTTCAAGGCGGCCAGGGGCAGGTTCCGGATGCGGAGCATGAGGGTCGAGGCGTCCAGGTCGGTGGGCGAAAAAAAATACCCGCTTTTTTTCCCGGTGGCGTAGCGCCGGCGGCAGGGCTGGGTGCAGGCCCCGCGCAGGCTGCCCTTGCCGCCCAGGAAACTGGACATGAGGCACAACCCGGAAAAGGAGAAGCAGAGCGCTCCGTGGATGAAGACCTCCAGCCCGATGGGACTTCGGGCGGCCAGGTCCTCGATCTCGGAAAAGGTCAGTTCCCGGGCCAGCACGGCCCGGTCGTAACCCAGACCGGCCAGGACCCGGAGACCGGCCAGATTGTGAGTGGCCGTCAGGGTCGAGGCATGGACTTCGAACTGGGGATAGTGGCGCTTGACCAGACGAAACAGTCCCAGGTCCTGCATGATCAGGGCATCGGGTCCGATGCGGGACAGACCATCGAGCAGACGGAGGGCCGGCGTCAGTTCCTCTTCCTTGAGCAGGGAATTGAAGGCCACAAAGACCTTGACCCCGCGATCGTGGGACAGGGGGACCAGGCGGGCCAAGTCGTCCAGGGTGAAATTGGCGGCAAAGGCCCGGGCCGAAAAGTCTTTCAGCCCCAGATATACCGCATCGGCCCCGGCCTCGACCGCGGCGGCCCAGGTGGCCGGGCTCCCGGCCGGGGCCAGCAGTTCGGGCAGACGATGCGGCTCGATTGGCCGGTGTCGGGACGGCGGCGGAGCGGACCTATGGATTGGACGTCGGGGTTTCTTCAAATGCCTTGACCCTTTCAATGACTTCGACCAGGGCATCCACGCCCCGGGCGATCAGTTCCCGGCCCTGGTCCGCGCTGGCCGCCCCGGGGTCCCCCCAGACGCCGCCCGGCCAGAAATCCTGGGGCCTCCGTACCAGAATGGGGGCCGGGAAGTTGGGAAACTCCCTGGGTGAAGTGCCTTTGACCAGATGCGGGGCCAGATGCATCACAATCGAAGTTTCCAGCTCCCCGGAATGGGCGTCGCCCGGTGTCTTGATCAGGTCCGCCACCCGGCCGGCCAGGAGATCGATCACACTGAGCACGGCCACGACCAGGTCGGGGCAGGCGGCCTTGAGCGCCTCCCCGGCCTCGACCAGGGCGGCCTGATGGCCGCCTCCGGCGTGCCCCGTGGCCACGATCAGACGCCGAATCCCCTGCCGGTACAGGCTTTGACCGATGTCCGCCACCAGGGCCCGGACCGTATCGAAGGAGATCGACACCGTGCCCGGATGATACGCCGTGGACCGGCAAAGGCCATAGGATATGGCCGGGGCTACAAAAACCGCGGTTCGCTCGGCCGCGGCCCGGGCCAGGGCCTCCATGTGCATGGTATCAGTACAAAGCGGGAGATGCGAGCCGTGTTCCTCCAGAGACCCCACCGGCAGAATCGCCGTCCGGGTCCGTTCCAGCCCGGCGGCGAATTCCCGGCTGGTCATTTCTTCCATGATCATTATCGTCCACCTCTTGGCCAGCTTAAAAATCCAGCCGCCCCATGTCAATGTCTTTGATCGACCCGGGGAGAAATTCGCCTTGCCTTGAGGACTTAGGCATGCTAAATTTTGAAGTATATCAGTCGAACACGCCAGTAGACCCAAAATGGGAATAGAAGGGGGGCGAAAGGGAGTATGCGGATCAAATTCTGGGGAGTTCGTGGCTCGATCCCCACACCGATCACGTCGGATACGATTGCCAAAAAGATCTGCAAGGCCCTGAAAGGAGCCAAGGATGTAGACCTTGACGACCCCCGGGCCATCGAGGAATATGTCGATTCCCTGCCCATCAGCATTCAAGGCAACAGCGGAGGCAACACCTCCTGCGTCGAAGTCATCGCCAAGAATCATCACATCATTCTGGACGCCGGTTCCGGTCTGAGGGAACTGGGCAATCAACTGCTTAAAGGACCATACGGCCGGGGCGAAGGACGGGCCCATATTTTCATGAGCCACACCCATTGGGACCACATCCAGGGCTTTCCCTTTTTCGTGCCCGCTTATATCCCGGGCAATCATTTCACGATCTACAGTCCGAAACCGGACATCAAGGACCGCTTCACCGTCCAACAGATGGACCAGGACATGTTCCCGGTCAGCCTGGAAAGCATGGGCGGCCGGCTGGATTTCGTGCGGATGACCGAAGACGGCATCGACCTGGGCGACGGGGTCAAGGTCACCTGCAAACTCCTGCATCACCCCGGCGGGTCTTATGCCTACCGTATCGAAGAGGACGGCAAGGCCTTTGTCTACGCGACCGACGCGGAGTATAAAAAACTGACCACCGATGCCCTGCAGCCCTATCTGGACTTTTTCCACGGCGCCGAGGCCCTGGTCTTCGACGCCATGTACACCTTCTCCGAGTCCGTGGCCAAAGAGGGATGGGGCCACAGCACCTCCCTGGTCGGCGTGGACCTGGCCACGAAAACGGTCATCAAGCGTTTGATCCTTTTCCATCACGAGCCCAACTATACCGACGACCAGCTCCTCGAGATCGTGGAAAAGACCAACTCCTACTACTCTCTGGTCCGCGAACAGGGTCACCTGGAAATCATTCTGGCCGTCGAAGGCCTCGAACTGGAGTTATAGCCAGTCAGTAGGCTCGACCATGCCCGCCAATCTTCCTCCACAATACTACGAGCTCGAGAAAAAATACCGGGCGGCCGGAACGGCCGAGGAAAAACTGGCCCTCCTCGAGGAAATGCTGTCCACCATGCCCAAGCACAAGGGCACGGACAAGCTCCAGGCCGACGTCAAACGCCGCATCTCCAAACTCAAGGCCCAGGAACAGAAAAAAGGAGGCAAACGAACCTCCGCCTTCAACATCAAACGGGAAGGCGCCGGCCAGATCGCCCTGGTCGGCCCCCCCAATTCCGGAAAGTCCGCCCTGCTCCAAGTCTTGACCCGGGCCGAACCGGAGGTGGCGGATTATCCCTTTACGACCCGCATCCCCCTGGCCGGCATGGCGGCCTATGAAGACGTCCAGGTCCAACTGGTGGACCTCCCCCCACTGGCCGGGGAGTATATCGACCCCTGGCTGCCCGATCTGGTCCGGCGGGCCGACATGCTCCTGGTCCTTCTGGACCTGACCGACGACCCGCTTCATCAGCTCGACGGGCTGGAAACCGTCCTGGCCGAAAAGCGTATCTATCTGGCCGGCGGCGGGCGGGTCGACGAGGAGGGCCGCGGGACGATCAAGCCCTGCTTCCTGGCGGCCAACAAACTGGACGCCGAGGGCGCGGACGAGACCCTCTTTCTGATGCGGGAAATGATGGACCCGCCCCGGGATGTCCTGCCCATATCCGTCCTGGGAGGCGACAATGTGAACGACCTGCCCCGCCTCCTTTTCGAGAGCCTGAAGCTCATCCGCGTCTATACCAAGATTCCGGGCAAACCTCCCGACATGCATGCCCCCTACGTCGTGGCCCGAGGCACGACCGTCCTGGACCTGGCCGAAAAAGTGCACAAGGACATAGTGGACTCCATCAAGTACGCCCGCATCTGGGGCGCGGAAAAATATGACGGTCAGATGGTGCAACTGGACTACGTTCTGGTGGATCGGGACGTGATCGAACTGCACTCCTGAGCCCCCGGCCGGCCGGAAAGCCCTTCCCCGCTCACGAAGCCCTTTTCCTCCCGCAGAGTGAATATTTCCCTCCCGCGCCTTGACAAGCCCGGATCGGGTGCTTAACTCATAACCATGAACGGTAGACCATAACTCCAGGTAAGGAGGTAGCGTCATGGCAATCGTGAGATGGGAACCCAGACGTTTTGGAGTGCCTTCACTGTGGCGCGAGGCGGACCGGGTGCGTAACCAGTTGGAAGACCTGCTGGGCACCCTGAGCGGCGCGGTTGAGAGCCGGATATCCAATTGGGCGGGTGTCTATCCTCCGCTCAACCTGAGCGAGGACGCCGACAATCTCTACCTGACCGCCGAACTGCCCGGACTGGCCTCGGCCGATCTCGAACTGTCGGTGGAAACGGACAGCCTGACCCTGAGGGGCGAACGCAAGCTTCAGACGGCCGACCAGAAGGTCAACTATCATCGCAAGGAACGCGAGGCCGGCTTCTTCAGGCGGGTCGTCAGCCTGCCGGTCCAGGTCGAGGCGGACCAGGCCAAGGCTTCTCTGAGCAACGGCATCCTGACGGTGACCCTGCCCAAGGCCGCCGCGGCCAAACCGCGCGCCATCGCGATCAAGGCCGAATAGTTCGGCCGGGAGGTGAGACCCATGTCCCAGGAACTGCAAGCCAAGGAAAAAAAGACCGTCGAAGTGCCAGGCGAACTAACCAAGCCCGGACGGGTTTTCGTTCCGGCCGTGGACATCTACGAGTCCGAGGACAAACTGGTCCTCATGGCCGACATGCCGGGCGTGGAAAAAGACGGCCTGTCCATCGACCTGAAAAACGACACCCTGACCGTGCGCGGGGAGTGTAAAAAGCGGACGGGCGAAGGCCCCAAAGTCCTCTATCGGGAATACGAGGAAGGGGACTACCTGCGTCAGTTCAGCCTGTCCGAAATGATCGATCAGGAAAAGATATCCGCCGTGCTCAAGGACGGCGTCCTGACTTTGACCCTGCCCAAGGCCGCACCGGCCAAGCCTCGCAAGATCGAAATCCAGGCCGGTTGAGCCGGCTGTCCACTGAATTCATCCCGGGGAGCATCCGCTCCCCGGGTCTCGTTCGAGCCCGGATCGTTTCCGACTGACTTCGAACCGCCCGGCAGGCGACGGACTCAGGGCCCGGAGCGATACCTCCTGAAATCCCTGATCATTCTCCGGCCGAAAGTTTGCATCAACGCCGGACTCAAGCGCTGAAGCCACCAGAACAACCGGGCGTACCAGGGAAAGACGATGTATTCCCGGTTCCGGGCCACGCCCCGGAGAATGGCCCGGGCCGCTTTTTCGGGCGTCCAGATGAGCCGCATCGGCAGCTCGGTCATTGCGGCATCCCGGTCCACGTTCAACAGGTCACATTCGAACATGCCCGTACGGATGAATCCGGGACAGACCACGCTGACCCGGACCCCCAGGTCCCGCCCCTCGGCCCGCAAGGCGGCGGACAGCCCGACGACCGCGAACTTGGTTGCCGTATAGGGAACGACCGCGGGCGACGGCACCAGGCCGGCCAGCGAGGCCGTATTGACGATATGTCCGAAGCCCTGGCCGCACATGACCCGATAGGCCGCATGGGTCCCGTGGGCCACGCCGTGCAGATTCACCTCGAAATGCCGCCGCCAGATATCCAGGTCCATGTCCCTGGCGTCGCCAAAGACGACCACTCCGGCGTTGTTGAACATGAAATCCAACCGGCCCAAACGGCCGGCCACGCCCCCGACCAGCTCCCCGACCGCCTCGGCCCGGGTCACGTCCAGACGGACACCCTCGGCCCGGCCGCCGGCCCGGACGATCTCCCGGGCCGTCTCTTCCGCGCCCTCCAGCTTGACGTCCGCCGCCACGACCGTGCATCCGGCCCGGCCCAGGCCGAAACAGACCGCCCGGCCGATCCCGCTGGCCCCACCGGTGACGATGGCGACTTTGTCCCGATAAACATTCACGGTCCATCCTCCCCTTTTCCGTAGGCCCGCGACGGTCGGAGCGGCCGGTGCGAGCCGGGTCATTCTGTATTATTTTCCATACAATAAAGGATCGATCCCTCCCGGTCAAGGCCGCGGCCGGATTCGTCTTCCGCCCGCCGGGGCGCTTGCGCGGCCCCTGGCCGGCTTTGGCTATAGATGACCGCTCTTATCATTGATATTATCTATTTGACATATTTAATTTTCGAATGATATATTTTCGTCCGAGTTTCCGGAACCGGCAGTGCAACTTGATCGAACAACATCACAATCTGAACACCAAGGAGAAGGAGATGAAAAACGTCTTTGCCACAAGATGGGGAATCATTCTGGTTGGCGCGGCGATCGGCATCCTGGCGCCTGTTCTGCAAAAGCTCGGCAATCCCGGGAACATGGGCATCTGCGTGGCCTGTTTCGAGCGGGACATTGCCGGAGCCCTGGGCCTGCACCGCGCGGCCGTCGTGCAGTACCTGCGGCCCGAGATCATCGGTTTCGTGATCGGCTCCCTCATTGCCGCCTACAGTTTCAAGGAGTTTCGCTCCCGGGCCGGCAGCGCGCCCATCGTCCGGTTCATTCTGGGCGCCTTGGCCATGATCGGCGCCCTTGTTTTTCTGGGCTGTCCCTGGCGGGCCCTGCTGCGCCTGGCCGGCGGCGACGGGAATGCGATTTTGGGCATTCTGGGGCTGATCGGCGGCATTTGGATCGGGACGCAGTTTCTCAAGGGCGGGTACAACCTGGGACGGGCGGACAAGACCCATACGTCGGTGGGCTGGCTGCTGCCCCTTCTCATGTTCGGCGCTCTGGTGCTGATGTTCCTGAATCCCCAGGTGGAGGGAGAGGGCCAGAGCGGGGTCCTGTTTTATAGTCTCAAGGGACCCGGGGCCATGCACGCCCCGTTGTTGATTTCCCTGATTGTGGGCCTGGGCATCGGGTTCGTGGCCCAACGCAGCCGTTTCTGCACCATGGGTGCTTTCAGGGACATGCTGCTGTTCCGGCAGGGTCATCTGCTGTCCGGCGTCCTGGCCCTGGTGGTTGTTGCGTTTGTGACCAACCTGGTCCTCGGTCAGTTCAAGGCGGGCTTTGCCGGCCAACCGGTGGCCCACACCATGCAACTCTGGAACTTTGCCGGCATGGTCCTGGCCGGTCTGGCCTTTGCCCTGGCCGGCGGCTGTCCGGGCCGTCAGCTTTTCCTGGCCGGTGAAGGCGACGGCGACGCGGCCGTCTTCGTCCTGGGCATGATCGTCGGGGCGGCCTTCGCCCACAACTTCGGTCTGGCCAGCAGTCCCAAGGGCGTCGGGCCCCACGGCATCGCCGCCGTGATCGTCGGCCTGGCCTTCTGTCTGTTTATCGGCTTGACCATGCGAAAAAAGGCCTGAGGAAAGGAGGATTGCCATGAGTTCAACGGTTGACGCGAGAGGGTTGAGTTGCCCGCAGCCGGTCCTGATGGCCATGACGGAGATGAAAAAGCTCGGCCAGGGTGAGATCGTGGTCCTCGTGGACACGGACACATCCAGGGAAAACGTGTCCCGGGCCGCTGAAAGCCAGGGCTGGGCCCCGGCCGCTGTAACCCCGGAAGGCGCCGGGTATCGGATCACCCTGAAAAAATAACCCGATGATTTTCAATCTGTTCAGGAAAAAAAAGGCGCCCGATCCGGAGCCCCGTGCTCCGGATCGAGGCATCCTGGTCTTCGAAAACACCAGCGAGGTCATTCAGGCGGAACGCCTGATCAAAAGCCGGGGCTGGACCGTTCGGGTCATGGGCCCGCCGCCGGAAATCCGGACCGGATGCGACCTGGTCATCGAATACCCCCTGATCGAGGGGCTCAATATTCTCAGGATGCTCCATGAAGCCGATCTGGTCCCACTGGAGGCCGTGCCTGTCACCGGACCGCTCCTCAAACCGGTCGAACTGTTTCAGGTCAAGGACTTCGGAGCGTATCTCATGGTCCGGGCGGCCAACATGAAGCTGACCATCCACAAGGATACCCGCACCGTGGTCAACGTCTCCGGAGGCGGCTGTCCGGACGTGCCTTATCTGGCCGGCCGCATGATCGGCCTGACCCTGGAGGAGGCCCCCAATCCGGGAGAGATCGGGCATACCTTGTGCGGATATGCCCTTCGTCTCGCCTATGAGGAGACCGTGCGCCGATGCTCGCCGTCGTAGGCACGGCGCCCGATCCGGACCTCCCGCTGATCGAGGGCGAAGTCGGGTGGCTCGGGGATGAACTGGTGGTCGACGGCCGGCGGGTGCCCGTCAATCGGGGCACGCCGGCCCTCCTGGCCGCGGCCTTGAAAACGTCGGAATCCGTTGGAGGTCCGGCGGTGTATGCCTATCTGGCCGGTGACGTCGGGCTGGGGGACGGCAGCCGCCGGCTTTACGAGCACCTGGTTAATTGCCTTTTTGCGGCCCGGCACGGGGTCATGACCTTTCATTACCTTCAGCCGGACGTGGACTGGCATAACCGGGTCCTGTTCGCCGTCGGGGACATGCGTCGACGCCCCGTGCTGATCGCGGACGCCGGCTTCATGTACGCGGCCAAGATGAGCGGTCAGGCCGGGGAATACGATCTGTTCACTCCGGACGTGGGGGAGTTGGCCTTTTTGGCCGACGAGGCCGCACCGCACCCCTTTTACACCCGAGGATTCATTCTTCACGAAGACAATCAGGCGCCGGACCTGATCGAACGGGCCTATCGGTACGACAATGCGGCCCGCCTGCTTCTGGTCAAGGGCCAGCCGGACATCCTGGCCCGCGCCGAGGGCGTTCTGGCCCGGATCGGCGAACCGGTCGTCGAGGCCATGGAAGCGGTCGGCGGCACGGGAGACACCCTGACCGGTATCGTCAGCGCCCTGGCGGGGGCGGGTTGGGACCTGGAAAAGGCGGCGGTGGCGGCGGCCCGGGCCAACCGCCTGGCCGGCCAACTGGCCGCGACCACACCCGCGACCCGGATATTGGATATCATTACCTACATCCC
>JAHJTB010000001.1 GCA_018830135.1 Pseudomonadota bacterium
CCCGGTGACAACGTGGCCGTGCTGCAATACAACTATCCTGAAACCCTTGAAACGATCTTCGCCTGTTTCAAGGCCGGCTACGGAGCAGTGCCCATCAACTTCAGGCTGCATCCCAAGGAATGCGCTTACATCATCGACCACTCCCAGGCCCGCGCCGTGGTGCTCTCCGCCGAATTCAACCAGGCGGTCATGGACACACGCCGGGATATCCCCGACGTGGAGCACCTCATCACCCTTGAGGATGCCGCGGGCGAGCTTAGGGACTATGAAGAACTTCTGGCCGCCGCCTCCCCGAACCGGGAGGACGCCCGGGTCGACCCGGAGCAGTTGGCCTGGCTCTTCTATACCTCCGGCACCACCGGCCACCCCAAGGGGGCCATGCTCACGCACCGCAACCTGCTGGCCATGACCATGAACTTCTTCGCCGACATCTCTCCCCTGGGACCGGAGGACGCGGTGCTGCACGGCGCGCCATTGTCCCACGGCAGCGGCATGTACGCCCTGCCCAACATCGCCAAGGGCGCCGTGAACGTTATCCTGGAAAGCAAGACCTTTGAGCCGGAGCTGGTCTTCCGGACGATCGAGAGCCAACGCATCACCAACATGTTCGCCGCGCCCACCATGGTCAAACGGCTGGCGGACAGCCCGGCGGCCGACCGATACGACCACCGTTCGCTTCGCTGCCTCAACTACGGCGGAGCTCCCATGTACGTCGAGGACCTGAAACAGGCCATGCGGGTCCTGGGCCCCTGCCTGGTGCAGCTTTACGGCCAGGGCGAAGCGCCCATGACCATCACCGGTCTGCCCAAGCGTGACCACCGGCTGGAAGGAACCGAAGAGCAGATGCGCAGGCTGGCTTCCGCGGGCATTGCCCGCACCGACGTGGAAGTGGCCGTGGTGGACCGGGAGGACCGGCCCCTCCCCGTTGGGCGGGCCGGCGAGATCGTCACCCGCTCCGACCTGGTCATGAAGGGCTATTGGCGCAATCCCAGGGCCACCGCCGAAACCCTGCGCAACGGCTGGCTGCACACCGGTGACGTGGGCTCCCTTGATGAAAACGGGTACCTGTTCATCATGGACCGCTCGAAAGACATGATCATCAGCGGAGGCGAGAACATCTACCCCCGCGAGGTGGAGGACGTCCTGCTGCGCCATCCGGCGGTTCACGAGGCGGCGGTGATCGGGGTCCCCGATCCCCAGTGGGGCGAGGCCATAAAGGCCGTCGTGGCCCTGGCCCCCGGCCGGACGATAAGCGGCGAGGAACTGATCGCCTTTTGCAAGGAGAACATCGCCTCGTACAAAAAGCCCAAATCCGTGGATTTCGTGGATGAACTCCCCAAAAACAACTACGGCAAGATCCTCAAGAGGGAGCTGCGGGCCAGGTATTGAAAAAAGGGGGCAGGAGCAATACTGTCCGGAACGGTTTTTGCCGGGTGCCATGGCCGCTTGTCGGCCATGGCTTTACGGCTGGTTCCCAAGCTCCAGCTTGGGAACCTGATCCTGGAAGCTCCGGCTTCCGTTTTTATTCCTCTTCATGGAGATACCTTCCTCCACGGCCGCACTTTGGGGAACAATGTGTTGAAGCAGCGCTTCAAGGCAAAATAACGTTCCCAAGCATGAGCTTGGGAACGAGCGGGAGAGCAAGAAACGTTCCGGACACTATTGGCCGGCAAGCCAAACAAATCCATTTGTAGTTGCTTTTGGCTTGACAGCTTTGAATTTAGATACTAAACACGGAGCATGGAACCGACTCGGACACAACTGGCCCGGCAAGTGGTCCGGCTGACCAACAAAATCATCTTCCTGGAAAAGAAGAGCCTTCTTGAGCACGGGAAGGTCAAATTGTACCCCTCTGAAATCCATCTGCTCGACGTGATCGACCGCGAGCCCGGCATCAATGCCTCGGAGACGGCGGCCCGTCTGGGCGTGACCAAAGGGGCCGTATCTCAGACCGTCACCCGGCTGGAGAAGAAAGGCGTGGTCCGCAAGAGCCGGGACCGGCGGAACAAGAACGAGTTGACCGTTCACCTGACCGATTTGGGGAACGAAGTTTTCGAAATTCACCGGCGGCGGCGGATCGGCCTGGAAAAGACGTTTGCCGGGCATCTGGATGGCTTGTCGGCCGGGGATCGGGAGGTCATCGGCCGGTTTTTGTGGAATTTGGAAGGATTTTTCGAAAATCTCGGGTAATTTTTTTTGCCTTTTGGTTTTAGTATCTAAACCTTTTGAGGAGGCAGTTCATGCACATCGACATCGGTGAAATCAGCTTTCATTACCAACTGGCCGGACAAGGGCCGGGGTTGGTCCTGATCCACGGGTTCAGCGACAACCTGGGGATGTGGTACGAACAGATCCCTGAATTTTCCAAGCGCTGCCAGGTGCTGGCCTACGATTTCCGAGGCCACGGCCGGACCCGCTCTCCGGAGGGCAGGATTTCCATGGACATGCACGCCGACGATCTGGCGGCCCTGTTGGAGGCGCTGGGCATGGAGCGGCCGGTGGTGGCGGGTTATTCCATGGGCGGCCGGATTGCGTTGGAGTTCGCCCTCAAGCACCCGCGGGCCGTCGCCGGGCTGGTGATGGCCAATATGGGTGTGGCGGGAAGGAACTACCAGATGTCAGGACAGCAGGCCGAGTTGACCGGCCGGCACATCAAAATGGTCCTTCGTCTATGTGAGACCGGCGATGTGGCGGCCATTGCCGAGGAGTTGGTCTCCAAATCCTTATCGCGGGAGTTTCAGGTCGATCGCCCGGACGTGAGCCGGCGGTACCGCGACTTGAAGATGGAAAACGATCCGAAACATTACACCGCGGTCATGGAGGCCATGCTCGAAACCATGGCTTCTCCGCCGGACCTTTCCCGGGTGGCCTGTCCGGTCCTTCTGATTGCCGGGGAATACGACCCCTTCATGAACCCGGAAATCCTCGATGAGATGGAACGGAAAATGGCGGCGGAGTTGAAGATTTTGCCGTCCGGCCACGCTTCGGCCATCGAGGCGCCCGAAGCGTTCAACCGGGCGGTTTTGGATTTCGTCGAACGCGTTCAAAACGGGCCCTAAATTTTAAGCACGGGAAACAAGGAGGCACGATAATGAAAGACCATGTCTTGATCGGGCAGGGGGACCAACTCCTGCCCCTGCCGGAAGAGGAATGGCGGAAGAATATGGCCGGGGCGGCCGATATGATCGCCGGGCGGCTGGCCTTCATGACCGAGGACCATCACCGTGTCCGCGACTACGCGGTCCGGGAACTGCCCCGGCATGGGCGGCCGATGCCCCCCGGATCGATCGCACAGGCCCTGGGAATGCCGGAGGACCGGGTGGTCTCGCTTTTGGATGACCTGGAAAAGAACATGACCTTTCTTTTTCGGAATGCGCGCGGCGAGGTGACCTGGGCCTATCCGGTGACCTGCGACGATACCCCGCACCAGGTGACTTTCGGCACCGGCGAACGGATCAACGCCGCTTGAGCGGTGGACGCAATTGCGACGCCCTTCGTGCAAGGGCGACTGAGGAACGAAGACCTGTCCTTTACCATCCGGACGTCTTGCGCCCGGACTGGCGAGCCGATCGCATTTGAAATGGACAGCGAACTGAATTACACCATCCTGGAGGGGTCGGAGCGGCCGCTGATTTTCATGCCCTTCGTGGACTTCGACCACCTGGAAGCCCCCAGCATCATCGACGATTTCTGACGGAAGGCGGTTTTCTTCCGGTCGGAAGAAGAAGCGGGAATCGATCGAAAAGAATCCAACGGCGTGGCGGGCGTTTATTTCACCATCGAGCAATGCGCCCGGCACAACCGCCTGGTCCAAGGCGGGATATTCGCCTTTGACCGTTTCGATTGAGTTCGCGTTCGGCCGGGGGCATCGAGGCCTCCGGCCGACCCGCGACCCTGTTCACGGCGGGTTCTCAAGCTCAAGCTTGACGACCATCCGAAAAGACATGGCCGATAAGCGTTCATGGCACCCGGCAAAAACCGTTTCGGACCGTATGGCTCCCGACCCCTTTTGCCCTCTCCCTGCCGCGAAATTCGGTCAAAACGGGCTGTCGTCGCCATGATACCCCGGCGGAATCTCTTTCAGGCCTCCCGGGTCCTCCCTTGCCCCCCAGTCTTCCCGGGTCACGCCGAGCGGCGCCCCGCCTGATGTAAAACCGGCGATATAGGCAAAGTGATCGTCATGCCCGCCTTCCATGCCCCAGTCCGATTCTTCTGCTTGTTGCTTTTTGATCTGTTTGGCCTTGCGTTCATTCTCCAGCGAGGTCCGGATTTGCTTTTCATACTCGCGAGGGACGTTCACCCCGAGCATCCTCAGCTCCGCGATCGCGCATTCCCAGTCCACGGCGTATCGTTTTTTATATCCCCGGACGATGTTCTTGCCTTCATAGGCGGGAATCCAGTGTTTGGCCGATTGAAGCCGGGCGGTTCGATTCATCCGCTTGGTTCTGGGGGGCAGCGACTTTTTTTGGGCCATACGGCGTCTAGCCCCTGGCCCGGTCCAGGGCTCGGTAGGCGATGGCCTCGCTGACGTGGCGGGCCTGGACCTGGCCGGCCTCATCGAGGTCGGCGATGGTCCGGGCCAGCTTGATGATGCGGGTGTAAGCCCGGGCCGATAGCCCGAGTTTGCGCATGGCGGTTTCCAGCAGGGTCTGGCCGGCTTCGTCGAGTTGGCAGAAACGGCGCAGGTGCTTGTTCTGCATCTGGGAGTTGGCCAGCAGTCCCTCGGGTCCCAGGCGCTCGGCCTGGATTCGGCGGGCCGACCGGACCCGGTTTCGGATGACCGCCGACGGTTCGCCGCTGGTCTCGGTGCCCAGTTCCTTGTACTTGACCGCCGGCACTTCCAGGTGCAGGTCGATACGGTCCAGGAGCGGGCCGGAGATGTGGGACCGGTAGCGCTGAATCTGGGTCGGGGTGCAGGTGCACTCTTTGATCGTGTTCCCGAAAAAGCCGCAGGGACATGGGTTCATGGCCGCGACCAGCATGAAGCGGGCCGGGAAGGTCAGGGACATGGCCGCGCGGGAGACCGTGACCTGGCCGTCTTCCAATGGCTGGCGCATGACTTCGAGCACGTTCTTCTTGAACTCGGGCAGTTCGTCCAGGAACAGGACGCCGTGGTGGGCCAGGGAGACCTCCCCCGGCCGGGGCAGCGCACCGCCGCCGATCAGGCCGGCGTCGGAAATGGTGTGGTGAGGCGAACGGAAGGGCCGGGTCGTGACCAGGGCCCGGTCCGGCGGGACCAGGCCCACGGCGCTGTAGACCCGGGTCGTGTCCAGGGCCTCCTCGAAACTCAGCGGCGGCAGGATGCCGGGCAGGCGCTGGGCCAGCATGGTCTTGCCCGATCCGGGCGGGCCGATCATGATCAGGTTGTGGGCCCCGGCGGCGGCGACTTCCAGGGCCCTTTTCACGTGCTCCTGGCCCCGGACATCGTTCAGGTCCAGGCCGTGGTCGTTCGAGTCTTCGAAGATGGCCTCCCGGTCCACGGTCAGGACCGGCAGGTCGTCCCGGCCGACCAGAAACTCGACCACCTGCGGCAAATGCTCGGCCGGCCGCACGTCCACGCCCGCGACCACGGCCGCCTCCGCCGCGTTCTCCTTGGGCAGGACCACGGCCGACAGCCCGGCCTCCCGGGCGGCCATGGCCAGGGACAGGGCCCCCTTGACCGGGCGCAGACGCCCGTCCAGGGACAGTTCGCCCACGAACATGAACTCGGCCAGCCGTTCCGGCTCGATCAACCCCTGGGCCGCCATCAGCCCCACGGCCATGGGCAGGTCGAAGGCCGCTCCGGTCTTGCGCACGTCGGCCGGGGCCAGGTTGACCGTGATCCGCTCCCGGGGAAAGGAATAGCCGCAGTTTTTCAGGGCCGCCTTGACCCGGTCCTTGCTCTCCCGGACCGCGCCTTCCGGCAGCCCGACCGTGGCAAAGGTCGGCAGTCCCCGGGCCAGGTCCACCTGCACCTCGACCACGTACCCGTCTATGCCCAGCAGGGCCCCGCTCATTACCTGGGACAGCACCGGAAAACCTCGTTTGTTGACATGGTGCCTGTTTATAACACGGAACCGGCCCCTTGCCAACCTGCGTCCCGGCCGGCATGATTCCGGGCGCTTCCCGTTTCGTTCGTTCAGGACCCGCAACCGGCAGCAATAATGGGTGAAAATTTTTATTGAGTGTTGGTGGTGGTTCCCGGGGGAGTGTGAAATAATTTTTCGTAAAGTCGTTTTGAGGGGGACGGGAGCCGGGTATCCGGTAACTAATTGAAATATATACAAATAAATC
>JAHJTB010000134.1 GCA_018830135.1 Pseudomonadota bacterium
AGGCTCGCCGTCCACCGATTCAAATACTCGGGCCGGACCGAAATGGCCGGCCCCCTGGCCGCTTTCATGGCCAACCGCCTCGGGCCGCCCTACTATCCGCCCGGCGCCGATCTGGTCCTGCCGGTCCCCCTGCATCGCCGTCGACTTCGGCAGCGAGGATTCAACCAGGCCCTTCTGCTGGCCCGAGCCCTGTACCGGCCCTGGCCCGCCCTGGTCTGCCAGGACCTGCTCGTGCGGACCCGCTGGACAGAACCCCAGGTCCGCCTCAAGGGAGCGGAGCGGGCCAGAAACGTCAGCCGCGCCTTTGCCGTCGCCGATGAGTCCCGAATCAGGGGGAAGGCGGTGATTCTGCTGGACGATGTCTACACGACCGGGGCCACGGCCGGCGAGTGCGCCCGGACCTTGAAGCGGGCCGGCGCCACCCGGGTCCTGGTCCTGACCCTGGCCCGGGTGGCCTGATCCGGGCGAAAAGCCCCGTCTCCCGTATCCATTCGGCCGAGAGCCGGGCGGGCGTTCGAACCGGCCGGACCTCCCCCTGCTTTTCTTCATTGCCCACCCCTCGGCGGGCGTATATACTGCCGCTGGAAAGGAATGGCATGATCAAACTGCTTTTTTTGGGCGATGTCGTGGGCCGGCCCGGGAGACGGCTGGTCCGGGACCTGCTGCCCCGGCTGGTCGACCGCCACCAGGTCGATCTGGTCGCCATCAACGCGGAGAACGCCGCCGGCGGACTGGGCCTGACCGTCAAGGCCGCCGAAGAGCTGTTCGCGGACGGCGCGGACGTCCTGACCTCGGGCAACCACATCTTTCGCCACAAGGAGATCGCCGAGTATCTGGAAGAGACCCCCCGGCTGATCCGCCCGGCCAACTACCCGGAGCCCGCGCCCGGTCGGGGCTCGACCATCGTGGAGACCAGCACGGGCCGAAAGGTCGGATTCGTCAACGTGATGGGCCGGGTCTTCATGGCCCCGCTGGATGACCCGTTCCGCGTGGCGGAACGGGAAGTCGAGGCCCTGGTCGCCGCCGGGGCGGAGGCGATCGTCGTCGACTTCCACGCCGAGGCCACGTCGGAGAAGAAGGCCATGGGCTGGTTCCTGGACGGCCGGGTCGGCCTGGTGGTGGGGACCCATACCCATGTCCAGACGGCCGACGAGACCGTTCTGCCGGGCGGGACGGCCTATATCAGCGACCTGGGCATGACCGGACCCCACGAATCGATCATCGGGATGAAGCGTGAGGGGGTGCTGGGGGCGTTTTTGACGGGCCGGCCGCATCGTTTCGAACCGGCCAAGCGGGGTCTTCGGCTGGAGGGGGTCCTGGTGGAACTGGGGGGTGCCGGAACACGGGCGCTAAATATCCAACGGATTCAGGAAGTTTCAGATTTAGAAAAAAATTCGGCTTTCTGAAAAAAAAGTGCTTGACATTTCTGGGGATGAGAGTAGTATCCGTTTTTCGTTGCTCGGGAATGACCGAGCCTGAGGGCAGAAAAAAAAGCCCTTGACAGACCGGAAGAAAGAACATATACTTTGATTTTGACTTCGACTTCTTTCGGCGATCTTTGAAAACTAAATAGCGAGTAACCCGGTTCTTGGGCCCTATGAAAAGATCAATTTGCCGATTTAGGCTATAACGGAGAGTTTGATCCTGGCTCAGAATGAACGCTGGCGGCGTGCTTAACACATGCAAGTCGTACGAGAAATCACGCCTTCGGGTGTGAGAGTAAAGTGGCGCACGGGTGAGTAACGCGTGGGTAACCTACCCTCAGGTCTGGGATAACAGTTCCAAAGGACTGCTAATACCGGATGAGACCACGGAGATTTCGGTCTCTGGGGTCAAAGATGGCCTCTACATGTAAGCTATCGCCCGAGGATGGGCCCGCGTGCTATTAGCTAGTTGGTAGGGTAACGGCCTACCAAGGCTACGATAGCTAGCTGGTCTGAGAGGATGATCAGCCACACTGGAACTGAAACACGGTCCAGACTCCTACGGGAGGCAGCAGTGAGGAATTTTGCGCAATGGGGGAAACCCTG
>JAHJTB010000135.1 GCA_018830135.1 Pseudomonadota bacterium
GGCCCGGGGCCGGCGAGATGACACCCGACGTGGTGTATGCCGGCCTGTGCCGTTTCACCGGACTGGAAGCACCGGCCGCTTCACCCGCGGCCGCGCCGGGACGTCGGCCGACCCTATGCGCGGGCTGTCCGCACCGGGCCGCCTTTTATGCCTTGATGGAAGCCTTGCCCAACGGGGTTTATCCCAGCGACATCGGCTGCTATACCCTGGGCATGAACATGGGCGCCGTGGACACCTGCCTTTGCATGGGCGCCTCGGTAGCCATGGGGGCCGGCTTCGCCCACACGTTCGGTTCCGAGTCCGGCAAACCCGTCGGCGCGACCATCGGTGACTCCACCTTTTTTCACTCGGGCATTCCCCCGCTCATCAACGCCGTCTCCCACGGCGCCTCGTTCGTTCTGCTCATTCTGGACAACGGCACCACGGCCATGACCGGCCACCAACCCACTCCGGCCCTGGAACGGTTCCAGGTCTCGGCCGTCGGCAAGACGGTTTCCCTGGAAAAAGCCTGCCGGGCCTGCGGGGTGGATTTTCTTGAAATCGGCGACCCTTACGAATACGACGCCTTCCTGGAAATACTGCGCCGGGCCGCCGATTTCGCCGCCCAAGGAGGCGGACCGGCCGTGGTCATATCCCGGCATCCATGCCTCATGGATCGGCACCAGGACGAAACCCACGAGCGGCGCGGCTTTCAAGTCACGGAAAACTGTGTGGACTGCGGGGTGTGCCAGGAACGATTCGGCTGCCCGGCCCTGGTCCGAGGCGGGGAGGAACGCATGATCATCCTTCCCCACCTGTGCGCCGGATGCGGCGTCTGTGCCTACATATGCCCCATGGAAGCCATCGAGGAGGTCTGAGTCATGGAACGTCAGCAGGTGGCCATCAGCGGACTGGGAGGGCAGGGCGTTCTTTTCCTGACCCGCCTTCTGGCCGAAACCGCCCTGGCCATGGGGCGGGACGTCCTGTCATCCGAAACACACGGCATGGCCATGCGGGGAGGGGCCGTCATTTCCCACTTGAAGGTCGGCCCCTTCGACAGCCCCCTCATTCGGGACGGGCAGGCCGATCTGGCCCTGTATCTGGCCGAGGAAAACCTTCAGGTTCACCCCGGCCTCATCGGCCGCAAGACTACCGTGCTCGTCAACTCGGACCGGCCGGACCCCCACGACGGCCTGGACGCGGGACGCCTGGCCGAGGAAGCGGTCGGCCGGCGACAGGCCGAGAACCTCGTGCTTCTGGGCTACGCACTCGGCCGGGGACACCTGTTCGCTGAAACAGACCGGGTGTTGGAAACCTTGAAACGACTGAGTCGAACCCCCGCCGCCTTCGAAACCAACGCCAAGGCCCTGGCCGTGGGACTCGATCGGTCCGGACGGGATTGAGACGGACTGGGGCCGGAAGTCGAATTTTATTTGGCCCGAGACACGGGGTTTAGTACATAAATTAAACCGGGCCGCCACCATCACATAACGGCGGCTTTCACTGCAAAGGGATTTCACATGGAAACCGTGCCCATTACCCGGGAAGGACTTGAAGCCCTGAAAAAGGAACTGGAGAACCTGATCAACGTCCAAAGGCCGGCCAACGTCAAGGCCATCGAGGAGGCACGGGCTCACGGAGACCTGTCCGAAAACGCCGAGTACCAC
The DNA here is from genome assembly GCA_018830135.1 of Pseudomonadota bacterium. Taxonomy (GTDB): domain Bacteria; phylum Desulfobacterota; class Desulfarculia; order Adiutricales; family JAGVGV01; genus JAHJTB01. Next base: position 1,647 of record JAHJTB010000135.1, read on the forward strand.
GCGGCCAAGGAAAAACAGGCCTTTATCCAGAGCCGGCTCCAGGAACTTCAGGTCCAGATCGGCCAGTGCGAAATTATCGAGATCAAAGGTCCGTATGTAAGGGCTGTTTTCGGAGCCACCGTGACTCTGGAAAACTCGGAAACCGGCGAAGAGAGCACCTATATGCTGGTCGGTCCATACGAATCCGCCCCGGAAAAAGGTCGCCTCTCCGTCATCTCCCCCTTGGGCCGGGCCCTGATCGGTAAGGAGGAAGGCGACGAGGTCAGGGTCAAAACGCCGAAAGGTCTTCAACTTCTCGAAATTACCGAGATCAACTGACCCGGATTCACCCTTGTCCCGGTCGGGACGGGGCCCGGCTCGGCCGGACCGCCCCGGATTGGCCGCCTCGGCCGATCCACAGGCGGCGGCCATTCCCCAGAACGCCGCCGCAATCTCCTCCGGTCGCTTGCCCCCGCGACCCGTTCCGGCGAGGCAGAATCATGCCTTCGTGCCCGAATCGCCTCCAAGCGGGAAAAGGCCGCTTTTTCATCATCGACCCGATCGGGACGGTCCTGGTTTGCTGTCTGCTCCTCGGCCTGCTCGCCGGGGGCCCTTCCGCTCTCGCCCTCGAACCGCTGCGCCTGGACCCGCAGCGCGACCGGTACGACCTCGGTTCCCATGTTGAAATCCTGGAAGACCCGGAAGGGAACCTGACCCTGGATCAGGTGGAGTCGCCGCCTTTTTCAGACCGTTTCGTCGAGCACCGAGACCCCAGGCTCAGCCTCGGATACAGCCGGGCCGCTTTTTGGCTTCGTTTCAGACTGGACATCCCGAACGAGTCCGGGACCTGGTTGCTTGAGGTCGGAAAACCGGCCCTGGCCCAGGTCGACCTTTACACACCCCGGATACTGAAAGACGCTTCCACGGGTCGGGAAATGCGGGAGCGGATTCATACCGGCACCGATGGTCCATCATCCCTGGGGGCCGTCCTCTACCGGACGCCCCTGCTGGAACTGCCCTGCTGTTTCGACTCGACTAACTACTTCCATCTGAGGCTGAAAAGCGATCTGGCCTTGAATATGTCCCTGGTCGTCTGGTCCGCGCGAGGGCTGATCGGCGAGACCCTTTTCGATTTCCTGGCCTTTGGCATCATCTACGGCGTCCTGATGGGCATGATCTTTTACAACCTCATCCTCATGTTCGTTTTCCGCGATCGGGTCTACTTCTACTACGTGGCCTACATGACTTCCGTCCTGGTCTGGGAGTGGATGATGTACGGCCATGTCTCGGCCTTTCGGCTTCTGAGACCGGCCACCCATACGCTGATCTGGTGGGTTTCCCTGGGTGCGTCCTGGCTGTCGGCCTCGGCCTTCATCCGGTCCTTTTTGGATACCCGGACCAACACCCCGTTCATGGACCGATTGATCACAATCACGCAGATCATGGCCGCCCTGATGTGCCTGACCGGTCTGCTCGGCTACGAACGATGGGCCAACATGTTGAGCAACACCCTCAGCCTCTCCCTCCCGCCGATCGGGATGTTTACCGCCGTTCTCTGCCTGAAACGGCAGTATCGGCCGGCCCTATACTTTCTCACGGCCTGGGCCGTCCTGCTTGTCGGTCTGACCTTGTACGGCCTGGGCGGAGTGATCATTCCCCGAAGTCCGTTGACTGTTTACACCTTTGCCGTGGGGA
>JAHJTB010000003.1 GCA_018830135.1 Pseudomonadota bacterium
CTGGCCCTCATGCTGCCGGTCGTCGTCCTGGGCGGCATCTTTTCCGGCATCATGACCGTGACCGAGGCCGGCGCCGTGGCCGTGCTCTACGCCCTGATCACCGGCACCGTGATCTATCGCGAACTGCGCTGGCGCGACGTGCCCAAGCTCTTCTACGGCACCGCCTACAACGCGGCCATCCTCCTGGTGGCCCTGGCCACGGTCAGCATCCTCAGCCACCTCATCGCCGACATGCAGCTCAGCACCATGCTCTCCGAAAAGATCACGAAGATCACCACCAACAAGTACCTTATTCTCCTGTTCATCAATATCTTTCTGCTCCTGGTCGGCTGCGTCATGGACCCCCTGACGGCCCTCATCCTCCTGGTGCCCATCCTCCTGCCCGTGGTTCGGGAACTGGGCATCGACGTCGTCCATTTCGGCGTGGTCATGGTTCTGAACCTCATGATCGGCCTGTCCACCCCGCCCATCGGCGGCCTGCTCTTCGTGACGACCATGATCGCCCGGGTGCCCATGGCCGCCCTGATCCGCGAGATTCTGCCCTTTGTGTTCATGTTCATCCTGGTTCTGATGACCATCACCTACATCCCCCAACTGGTCCTCTTCCTGCCCTCCCTGATGCACTGATCAGACTGCCCTCTCCGACCGGGAAGACACCGGCCGGAGAGGGCGCATTCCAGGCCTTTTCCGATACTATCGGACGGCGAATCGATACCCGGACGGCGGTGCGGTTTCTGGAAACGGGGCTGAAGCATTTCAAGTTGGATGACCGCAAGGCCCTGCTGCGGCTGACCCGGGAGGAGCGGCAAGTGTTCTGCCGGGAGCTCGGCATAGAGGACCCGGGCAGCCCGTCTTGAACTGATAGTTTTGGGAGGTATAATTGACCGGCATGGGCCGCCGCCCGCGCGGCCTTTGGCCGAAGGACGACTCTGCCGCCGAGTCCTACACTAGTAATGGAAAAGGCGGCAGCCGGAGTCCTGAGGCCAAAGGCCGTGACAGGGCGGCCCGAAAAGGACCCAACGAGGCAAGCGATCCCTCTCTGGTCGACTCGGATCGTCCTGATTCTGTTGGGTTACGCTTCGCTGACCCAACCCGCCAAGCTGCCCCGGCCCGGGGCCTTCCGACCCGGCCACGGAACTGTTCCCGCCATCGTTGGCCCGAGCAGGGTCAATCCATTTTTCTTGACATATGCAAATGCTTTAAATATGTTTATCATTTGTATCTTTTCCGGGTATAGCCGGAGAAGGAAGGAGAGGCGCGCCAGGTGTTCGAGAGCCTGTCGGAAAAACTGGAGCAGACGTTCCGCAAGCTGAAAAGCCGGGGCAAGTTGTCGGAAGCCAACATAAAGGAAGGGCTGCGAGAAGTGCGCCTGGCCCTCCTCGAGGCGGACGTCAACTACAAGGTGGCCAAGAACCTCATCGAGACCATCCGCGTCCGGGCCGTGGGCCAGGAGGTCATGGGCAGCCTGACCCCGGGCCAGCAGGTCGTCAAGATCGTCTATGAGGAACTGACGGCGGTCATGGGCGGAACGGCGGCCCAGCTCGACTTTTCCGGGCGGCCGCCCTGGATCGTCATGCTGGTCGGTCTGCAGGGTTCGGGCAAGACGACCACGGCCGGCAAGCTGGCCTTGTATCTCAAGGGCAAGGGCCGGCATCCTCTGCTGGTGCCGGCGGACGTGTATCGCCCCGCGGCCATCGACCAGTTGACCACCCTGTCCAAACAGGTCGGGGTGCCGGTCTATCCTTCGACTTCGCACATGGACCCGGTGGACATCGCCCTTCAGGCCAAGATCGTCTGCGGCGAGTACGGGGCCGACACCCTGCTTGTGGACACGGCCGGCCGGCTGCACGTGGACCAGGCCCTGATGGAGGAACTCGAGGCCATCAAGGCCAAGGTCCAGCCCAACGAGATTCTGTTCGTGGCCGACGCCATGACCGGCCAGGAGGCGGTCAACGTGGCTCAGAGTTTCAACGAACGGCTGGACCTGACCGGCGTGGTGTTGACCAAGATGGAGGGCGACGCCCGGGGCGGCGCGGCCCTGTCCATCAAGTCCGTGGTGGACCGGCCGCTCAAGTTCGTGGGCGTGGGGGAGAAACTCGACGCCCTGGAACCCTTCCACCCCGAACGGGTCGCCTCCCGCATCCTGGGCATGGGCGACGTCCTGACCCTGATCGAGAAGGCCCAGGAGAATTTCGACCAGGAACA
>JAHJTB010000136.1 GCA_018830135.1 Pseudomonadota bacterium
TCCATTCCACGACCTGGACGGATGAGATGCGTCGCATGTTTCTGCCAGGTAATCGCCAAGCCTCTAAAACAGATTATGAAAATCTGGTCCACCATTGCGGGCTCGGTGTCCCGGATTTATCGCGTGCCATGTGGAGCGCTTCCAACTCCCTGACCATGGTCGTTCAAGACCGCTTGCACCCTTTCAAACGGGAAGAGGGTAAAGGTCCGACGCTAAGAGATATGCATCTCCTCCACCTTCCCTGGCCATCGGCCGAACTCGAAGCCCTCGGTGAAACAATCGTGGAAATGAGGGTCACCCTCTCCTATTTCATAGACCCCAACCCCTCGGTCCGGGGTGTCCGTTCCAGATATCGGTATGAATCCCATGGACTGCGTTTCGATGTAAAGCGCCCTCATGAGAGTGAGAATGACTTCCGAGTTCGAATCAATGCTGCTGCTCGTGACGAAGATGAGGGTGCCCGTACTTCGGGTGACGATCCTAACTGGTATATAGGAAAACAAAAAAGGCACAAGGGATCACTTCATTCCGATATATGGAGGGGCAGTGCGGCAGACCTCGCCAGCCGGGAAACCCTGGCCGTATTTCCAACATCCGGTTGGTGGAAAACACGCCCACATCTGGAGCGGTATAACATGCCCGCCAGGTATACTCTGGTTGTCTCGATTGATGCACCAGAGGTGGACGTGGATTTGTATTCAACAATTGAAAATCAGATCGAGGCTCGCTTGCTGGTTGAGACCTGACATGCAGTTCCGCATAGCCGACACCTTCATCGACAGCCTGGCCAGACTGACCAACGAGGAGCAGAAGGCGGTCAAGACCACGGCCTTCGACCTGCAAATGAACCCGGCCTGCCCGGGCCTGAAGTTCCACAAACTCAACAAGGCCAGGGACCCCAACTTCTGGTCGGTCCGTGTCGGCGGCGATATCCGTCTGATCGTTCACAAGACCAGGAGCAGCCTGCTCCTCTGCTACGTGGACCACCATGACCCGGCCTATAATTGGGCCGAACGTCGGAAACTGGAAACGCACCCCAAAACGGGCGCCGCCCAGATGATCGAGGTCCGCGAGACGGTCGAAGAGATTCCCGCCCCCCGATACATGACGTCCGAAGAGAGCAGGCCGCCCCTGTTCATCGGCGTTTCCGAAAGTGCCCTGCTTGATTATGGCGTCCCCGAGGCGTGGCTGGACGACGTCATAAAGGCCACTGAAGACACCTTGCTCGACCTGGCGGACCATCTTCCCCGGGAAGCGGCCGAGGCCCTCCTGGACCTGGCCACGGGAGTCCAACCCCATCTGGCTCGCCCGGCCGCGGGCGCCGACCCGTTTGAACATCCGGATGCCCAGCGCCGGTTCCGGGTGATGCACAACATCGAGGAACTGGAACGCGCGCTGGAATATCCCTGGGAAAAGTGGGTCGTCTTTCTCCATCCGGCCCAGCGGGAACTGGTCGAACGTGAATTCAACGGTCCGGCCAGGGTTTCGGGTTCGGCGGGCACGGGCAAGACCATTGTGGCCCTCCACCGAGCGGTTCACCTGGCCAGGGCCAATCCGGAGGCCAGGGTGCTCCTGACCACCTTCTCCGAATCCTTGGCCAACGCCCTGCGAGTTAAACTGAGAAGGCTGGCCAGCAATGAACCACGGATCGTCGAGCGCCTGGAAATCCACTCCCTGAACGCCATCGGGCGGCGGCTATATGAGCTGAACATGCAGGGCGGGGGAATTCCCCCGCCAACTAATATGGGACTTTCATCCTTACATGTCGAAGATTCCCCGCAGCTTGCTGCGGGGAGCTTCAACTTCCAGATTCCTCGTATCGCGTCGAGAGATGAAGTCAGAGACCTGCTGCAAAAGTTCGCCGCCGAAGCCGGGGAAACCGGTTTCAGCCTGCACTTTCTGATGACCGAATGGGAGCAGGTGGTGGATGAATGGCAGGTGGAAACCTGGGCGGATTACCGCGACGTCAGGCGTCTGGGCCGCAAGACCCGGCTGCCGGAAAAACGGCGTGCCGCACTCTGGTCGGTCTTCGAAAAGGTCCGGGCCGGGCTGAAGGCCGACGGCCTGCTGACCGACCCTGAAATGTTCGGCCGTTTGGCTTTCAGGCTGGCCGAAGCCAGGCATCCGCCTTTTGATTTTGTCGTGGTGGACGAAGCCCAGGACGTCAGCGTGGCCCGGTTGCGTTTTCTCGCCGCACTCGCGGCAGACCGCCCCAATGGCCTGTTCCTGGCCGGCGACCTCGGGCAAAGGATATTTCAGACGCCGTTTTCCTGGAAGGCGCTGGGGGTTGATATTCGAGGCCGTTCCAGCACCCTGCGTATCAACTACCGGACGTCGCACCAGATCCGGATGCAGGCCGACCGCCTGCTGCCCGCCGAACTGGCCGACGTCGATGGGAACAAAGAGGAACGGCGCGGGTCCATTTCCGTCTTCAACGGGCCGGAACCGTCCGTCCGGGTCTGCGATTCAGTGGAAGAAGAATTGGCCGAGGTCGGAATATGGCTGGACGGTCTTGCGGCTGAAGGTCTGAAGCCTCATGAAATCGGGGTCTTCGTTCGCTCTCCGGCACAACTGGACCGGGCCCGGGGCGCGGTCGAGAAGGCCGGGCTCCCCTTCAAGATACTGGACGAAACCGTAGAGACCATCAGCGGCCATGTCTCGATCTGCACCATGCACCTGGCCAAAGGGCTCGAGTTCCGGGCCGTGGCCGTCATGGCCTGCGACGATGAAATCGTCCCTTTACAGGAGCGTATCGAACGAGTGGCCGATGAAACCGACCTCGAAGAGGTCTACAACACGGAACGCCATCTGCTGTATGTCGCCTGCACCCGCGCCCGGGACTTTCTGCTCATCACCAGCGTGGACCCGGCCTCGGAGTTTTTGGACGATTTGAAAATCAGGGGTTAGGGCATTTGCCCCCGGCCCCAACCGGACTCGATCGCCCTCCTCTCCCCGGTCCCGGACCCGGCAGCCCGAACCCCATTCCCCGCTTCCAAGGCGTTGGGGCTTCTGCTATAATCCCGTTCAGGCCCGATCCGAAGGGCCGTCCGCCATCCCACCCGAGAAAAGGACCGGCAGCCCATGAAAAAAAAGGTCGTCTTTTACATCCTGGGAATCCTGCTCCTGACCGTCCTGGCCTTTGTGGGAAAGACCCTGTACCGGGCCGGGGAGTTCAAACGCATCACCCCCCTGGCCCCCGGCGACTGCCATGCCGTGGCCGGGGTGCTGAGTTCGGAAGACATGGCCATCGACCGGCGGACCGGCCTGGTCTTCATCTCCTCGGACGACCGGCGGGCCGTAATCGAAAAGCGGCCGGCCCAACGGGGCGCCGTCATTGGCTACAACCTGGCCGACCCGGTCCCGGCCCTGGTCGACCTGACCCGGGAGTTCAAAAAAGAGTTTCATCCCCACGGCCTCAGTCTTTTTCGGTCCCCGGACGGTCGCCTGTCCCTCTTTGTGATCAACCACACCGAGGCCGGCCACTTTATCGAGATATTCGACATGGTCGACAAGCGGCTGGTCCATCGCCGCGGCATCAGCGACCCGCTGATGAACAACCCCAACGATCTGCTGGCCGTGGGTCCGGACCGCTTCTACGTCACCAACGACCACGGCTCGTCCTCGGACCTGGGCCGGACCGTCGAGGACTATCTGCAACTGTCCCGGGCCGGCGTGGTCTATTTCGACGGGAGCCGGTTCAGCCGGGTGGTCGACGACCTGTCCTACGCCAACGGCATCGAAAAAAGCCCGGACGGACGGACGGTCTACGTGGCCGAAACCCTGGCCTTGCGGATCGGAGAGTACGGACGCGACCCGGAGAACGGGGCCCTGACCCTCAAGCGCCATATCGACCTGGGCACGGGCGTGGACAACATCATGGTCGGCGAGCAAGGCTCCCTGATCGTCGGCTGTCACCCCAAGCTCCTGACCTTCTCCCTGCACGCCCGGGACCCGGGCAAACAATCCCCATCCCAGGTGCTCAAGATTGCCTTCAACCCGGACCGCACCTACCGGGTCGAGGAGATTTTCCTGAGCCGGGGCGAAACGTTGTCCGGGTCGTCCGTGGCCACGATCTTCAAGGGCAAGCTTCTGATCGGATCGGTCTTCGACGGCCGTTTCCTGGTTTGCGACATGCGACAAGGAGGATGAACCGGATGTCCCAGATATGGGCCGAGGTGGTTTCGATTGGTTCGGAACTGGTCCTGGGCCAGATAATCGACACGAATGGAGCGTACATCGCCCGGGCCCTGGCCGAGATCGGCGTGGGCCTGGCCTATCAGACCACGGTCGGCGACGACCGGGACCGGATGCGCGAGGTCCTCGACCGGGCCCTGGACCGCTGCCGGATCGTGATTACCACGGGCGGCATCGGGCCGACCGAGGACGACCTGACCCGTCAAGTGGCCGCCGAGATCATGGGGCGGGAGCTGGTTTTCCGGGAGGACCTCCTGGCCTGGATCGAGGGCCTGTTCGCCCGGATGAACTACCGGATGCCGGCCAACAACCGGCGCCAGGCCTACGTTCCGGAGGGGGCCACGGTCATCCACAACCCCCGCGGCACGGCCCCGGCCTTTCTCTGTGAAAAGGGCGAACGGGTCCTGATCTGCCTGCCCGGCGTGCCGCAGGAGACCGAACCGCTCATTCGGGAGCAGGTCCTGCCCTACCTGTCGAGGCGCTACGATCTGGGCGGCCGGGTCATGGTCAACCGCGTCTTCAAGATTTCCGGGGCCGGCGAAAGCACGGTGGACGCTCAGATCAAGGACGTCATCCAGGCCCTGACCAACCCGGTCATCGGCATCCAGGCCTCCCAGGGCGAGATCAAAATCCGGCTCACGGCCCAGGCCGAGAGCAGGGAACAGGCCGAGGCTTTGCTGGACGAAGGCGAAGTCCTGATTCGAGAACGGGTCGGCGATCTGATCTTCGGCATGGGCGACGAGACCCTGCCCGGGAACGCGGCCGCCATCCTCCAGGCCCGCGGCCTGAACCTGGCCGTGGGCGAGGCCCTGACCAACGGCATGGTCACCTCCGAACTGGGCGCCGAACTCAACCTGGGCCGGCTCCGGGGCGGGCTGGTCCTGGGCCGGCCGGCCACGGCCTCCGGACTGATCGGCCAGCTCAGACACGAATTCGGCGCCGACGTCAACCTGGCCGTGGCCGGTTCGCCGGACGACGAAGGCCAGTTGCAGGTCGAGGTCCTGGTTCAGGGACCCGGCGGACTGGAACGGGAGCGGACCCTGCAGTTGGGCGGCCCCCAGCCCATGGTCCGGCGCCGGGCCGCCGTCATCGCCATGCTGACCTTGTGGCAGTTCCTCCGGGACTTGCCCGAGGACATGTAAACCCGGGCGCTAGCAAGACCCGCCCGGCCCCGACGGATCGAGGCCCCGTCGATGGGACGGGACCCCGGCGCATCGTTCGGCCCGGGCGATTTATCCCGGAGGTCCGCCATTGAGTCTGGAAAACGTGGCCGTGGTCCTGAGCCGGCCCAAACTCTCCGAAAACATCGGTACCGCGGCCCGGGCCGCCGCCAACATGGGCCTGGGCCGCCTGATCGTGGTCCAGCCGTTCCGCCTGGAAGAGGAGATTATGATGGCCGCGGCCACCCGGGCCGGCCAGGAACTGATCCGGACCCTGACCGTCTTCGACGACTTCGACCAGGCCCTGGCTGGCTTCCATTTCGTGGTCGGCACCACGGCCCGCCGAGGCTCGAAACGGGGCCCCTTTCACACGCCCCGCCAGGCCGCGCCCGGCCTGATCCAGGCCGCCCGGGAAAACCGCGTGGCCCTCGTCTTCGGAGCGGAACGCTCCGGCCTGACCACGGACGAACTGCGGCGCTGCCAGACCGTGGTCTGCATCCCCACGGCCTCCGCCTCGACCAGCTCGCTCAACCTGGCCCAGGCCGTGCTGGTCCTCGGCTACGAACTGCTCCTGGCCCGGAACCAGGCGCCTCCCGAACGCCTCGAGTACAAACCGGCCCCGGTCTCCGAACTGCAGGACATGTACGATCATTTCCAACGGACCATGGTCCGCATCGGCTTCCTGCCGGAAGACAACACCGAACATTGGCTCATGAGCTTCAAGCGCCTTTTCAACCGCACCGGGCTGACCCACGGGGACTGCAACCTGGTCCGAGGCATGTGCCGCCAGATCGACTGGGCCGTCGATCACGGCCGGCCCACCCATTCTAACGAGGACGAACCGTGACCCGCTCCGAAAAATTCCGGCCCCGGGCCGCCGCACCGTGCGAGGCCGCCCTAGGCAGCCGGTCATGAAGGAAGCCAACCGGAACAGCGCCGCTCAGGGCCGCTTCGGCACGTTCGCCGGGGTCTTCACTCCCACCGTCCTGACCATTCTCGGCATCATCCTCTTTCTGCGCATCGGGTGGGTCGTGGGCCAGGCCGGACTCGCGGGCGCCCTGGCCATCATCCTCATCGCCAACGTCATCTCCCTGATCACCGGCCTGTCCCTGTCCTCGATCGCCACGAACATGCACGTACGCACCGGCGGCACCTATTACATGATCGCCCGGACCCTCGGGCTCGAAATCGGCGGGGCCATCGGCATCCCCCTCTACCTCTCCCAGGCCATTTCCGTGGCCTTCTACATCATCGGCTTCACCGAGGCCTTCATCAACGTCTTCCCCGGCATCGATCCCCGGCTGCTCTCGACCGGCATCGCCCTGCTCTTCGGCATCCTGGCCTATGTCGGCGCGGACTTCGCCCTCAAACTCCAGTTTTTCATCCTCGGGGCCCTGGCCCTGGCCCTCGTGTCCTTTTTCACCGGCGGCTGGGGGCAGTCCGTGGCCCCCCGCCTCTTCGCCCCTGAAACGGCCACGGCCGGCTTCTGGCAGGTCTTCGCCATCTTCTTCCCGGCCGTGACCGGCATCATGGTCGGGGTCAGCATGTCCGGCGACCTCAAGGACCCGGGCAAAAGCATTCCCCGAGGCACCCTCTCGGCCATCGGCATCACCGGGTTCATCTACCTCGGGGCCGCCGTCTGGCTGGGCACTCACGCCGAGACCCAGTCCCTGATCGCGGACAACATGATCATGCACAAGGTCGCCCGCTGGCCGGTCCTCATCCTCGTCGGCGTCTGGGCCTCGACCCTGTCCTCGGCCCTCGGCAGCATCCTGGCCGCCCCCCGGACCCTCCAGGCCATCTCCACGGACCGGGCCGTACCGCGTTTCCTGGGCACCCGGCTGGGCAGCGCCACCGAACCCCGACTGGCCGTCCTCATCACCTCGGCCATCGCACTGGTCGTCATCTGGATGGGCAACCTGGACTTCGTAGCCCCGGTCATTTCCATGTTCTTCCTCAACACCTACGGCATGATCAACCTGGCCTCCGGACTGGAGCGGCTGGTGGGCAACCCCAGCTTCCGGCCCCGGTTCCGGGTCCCTGCCCTCGTCTCCCTGGCCGGGGCCCTGGGCTGCTACGGGGCCATGTTTCTCATCAACGCCACGGCGACCATTGTGGCCATCCTCATCAGCTACGGCGTCTTCATCGTCCTGGAACGGCGCTCCCTGACCCAGGGCTGGGGCGACATCCGCAGCGGCTTCTGGTTCGCCCTGACCCGCTTCGGCTTGTTCCGGCTCGAGGACGAACCCTGGCACGTCAAGAACTGGCGGCCCAACATCGTCGTGTTTTCGAGCATGATCCACAAGCGCGAAGAACTCATGGAGGCCGGCTCCTGGCTCAGCAGCGGCCATGGCATCGTCACCTTCTCCCACGTTCTGGTCGGCGATATCGAAGCGCTCAGCCGCCGCGGTCTCAGGACCACGGCCGCCCGGCGCGCCCGGGACTTCCTCGACGAACACGGCGTGTCCGCCTTTACCGAATGCAGCATCGTCGAAGACTTCTATCAGGGCGTTCTGGGCATCATGCAGGCCCACGGCATCGCCGGCCTCGAACCCAACACGGCCCTCATCGGCTGGGCCAAAGAGACCGAAATCCACCACCTCCAGCTCGACATGCTCCGGCGGCTGGTGGTCCTGAAAAAATCCGTGCTCTTTCTCCGCTACGACCCCGAACGCGGTTTCGGCCGGAAGCGGCGCATCGACGTCTGGTGGCGCGGCCGGGACCGGAACGCCGAACTCATGCTCCTGCTGGCCCACATCATCAGCCACAGCCGGCCCTGGGAGGATTCCGAAATCCGCGTCCTCCGCCTGATGGCCAACCCGGAAGGGGCAACGGGCGCCCGGGACCACCTGGCCCAATTTCTCCGAAGCGTCCGGGTCGAGGCCGAACCCCTCGTCCTGGTCCGGTCCGCGCCGGACCAGCCCTTCAACGACGTGCTGGCCGAATCCAGCGAAAATTCGGACCTGGTCTTATTGGGCCTGCCCGTTCCGGAGCCCGATCAGGTCGAAGCCCACACCGCCCGGATCGAATCCCTCCTGACCGTCACCGGCACGACCCTGCTGGTCCGGAGCGGCGAAACCGAAGACATCCTCGATACCGAAACGGGCAAGTAGACTCCACACGGGACGCCGCTACTCACGAGGCGACGGCGTTGCGGAACCGCTACATGGTTTCCGTTTGACTGCCGCCGGTTTTTCAGGGACAATCAGTCCGAAATCCAAACACGCCATGGCTGAAAACGACGACTCGATCCCCAAGGACGAGGAAAGGAGCCGCCATGAATCCGGACGATCTCAAAGTCAAAATCCTGGGCATCGTGGGAACGCCGATCAAGAACGGCAACTGCCAGTACTTCCTGGAGCGGGCTCTGGAAGCGGCCGCCGAGGACGAGCGGGTCTCCACGGAGCTGGTCCACCTCCAGGACTATCGCATCGAGTACTGCATCGGGTGCGAAGGCTGCCTGCGGCGGGTCCACAAGCTGCAAAAGCAGGTCGGCTTCGACGTCATTCCGGTCCCGGTCGAGGGCTACAACTGCACCATCAAGGACGACATGGAAATCCTGCATCAAAAGATGCTCGAGGCCGACGGCATTATTCTGGCCGCGCCGGTCTACATCGCCTCCATGCCCGGTCAGGTCAAGACCTTCATCGACCGCTGCCGGACCTTTGTCCACGACTTCCGGCTGCGGGGCAAGGTGTCCGCCGCGCTGACCGTGGCTTTTTTCCGGAACGCCGGCGAAGACACCACGCTCCAGGCCATGACCCTGTCCCTGCTGGCCATCGGCCTGACCGTGGTCACCTTCGGCGCTTCGGCGGTCTCGACCCGGGAGGGGCTGGGCATTCCCATCCGGGAGACCCGTTTCGCCGTGGGCGAGGACCTGGCCGGCATGACCTCGATGCGCTCGGCCGCCAGCCAGGTGGCCCAGGCCGCGCTGCAGATGAAGGCCGGCCGCCTGGGCCTGGACGCGGCGGGCATCCGGCTCCGGTCCACCGGCTGGGTCGTCGTGCCCGGCCAATAAGACGGCGGCCGGGGGCCGCTTGAAACGTTTTCCTCAAAACGCCTTGAACCCGGACGTTGCGGTCGGGTTCTCGGCAAGGCACCCGGAAGGAGGCGCTCATGTCGCTCACACTACGTCAGATCTGTCTGGTCGCGGAAAAACTCCAGCCCGCCATCGAAGACCTCAAGACCGTCCTGGGCCTGGAAGTCTGTTTCATCGATCCGGGCGTGGAAATCTTCGGCCTGGAAAACTCCCTGATGCCGGTGGGGACCAACTTTATCGAGGTCGTGGCCCCGGTCAGGGACAATACGGCCGGTGGACGATACCTCCAACGCCGGGGCGGCAACGGCGGGTACATGGTCATCACCCAGGCCCAAAGCGCCGAAGCCCACGCCGCCCTCCGGGCCCGGGTCGACAGAATGGGCGTGCGCGTGGCCTGGGAAATGCCCCACGACACCGTGCACTACATGCAGCTCCACCCGGCGGACACGGGCGGCACCTTTTTCCAGATCGACTGGGACACCGAAAACGAACACCAGGGCCAGTGGGTCCCGGCCGGCGGACGCGCCTGGCGCGAGTTCGTCCGGACCGATGTCGTCACGGCCATCACGGCCGCGGAAATCCAGTCTCCCGACCCGGAATCCCTGGCCCGCCGCTGGAGCGCAATCGCCGACATCCCCTTGCGTACCAGCGCCGCCGGCCACCTGGAAATGCCCCTCAGCAACGCCGTGGTCCGTTTCGTGCCCGAAACCGACGGCCGGGGCGAAGGTCTGGGCGGAATCGACGTGAAGGTCGCCGACCGGTCGCGGCTGCTCGAAGCGGCCCGCGCCCGTGGCCTGACCGCCTTGGACGACCAGGTCACGATCTGCGGCACTCGCTTCAACCTGGTGTGACCGGCCGGACTGGATTCGCGCCGGCCTGGAGGAGAAAAGACATGAGCGATTACGAAACCCTGATCTATGAAACACGCGGCCCCATCGGTCTGCTGACCCTGAACCGGCCCGACCGGGTTAACGCCCTGAGCAGCCTGATGACCCGTGAACTCGACCATTTCTGGAACGCCCGGAGGCACGACCCCGAGGTACGGGTCATCGTCTTCACCGGGGCCGGCGAAAAGGGATTCTGCAGCGGCCTGGACCTCAACGAGGCCCGGGAACACATCTTCAACCAGGACTCCGAAATCGATCTCGACCTGTTTTACCGCTCCCAGGTCCTTCTGGCCCGGACCATCCTGGCCATGCGCCAGATTCCCCAGCCCATCGTCTGCGCCCTGTTCGGGGCCTCCATGGGCGGCGGTTTCAGCCTGGCCCTGGGCGCCGATATCCGACTGGTCACTCCCGAGGCCTGGTTCAACGCCCAATACATCAACATCGGCCTGGGCGGGGCGGACGTGGGATCGAGCTACTTCCTGCCCCGCCTTATCCCCGCCGGCCGGGCCTACGAATTCCTGCTAACCGGCGACGCCATGGACGCCCCGACCGCCTATGCCCTGGGCCTGGTCAGCCGGATCGTGCCCCGGGAACAACTCATGGACGAGGCCATGGCCATGGCCGAACGCATGGCCCGTAAAAACCCCCTGGGCCTGCGCCTGACCAAGGAGGCCATCAACTGCAACCTGGACGCGGCCGGGTTGGAACAGGCCCTCAACCTCGAGGACCGCAACCAGGCCCTCTGCTTCGCCACCATCCGCTATGAGGGGCAGTCCGGGCAGACGGCCTGAGGGCGACGGGAGGCGCCCCATCAGACCCGAGGCCATCGCCCGGCCCAGTCCTCGATGGTCATGGTCTGGCGGGCCTTGATCAGATCCCGGTGAGGCCGGCATGTAGCGACGACTTCCTCGCCGATCGCGATCATGCCCGAGCGGTCGGGCGGGGCCGTTTTATCTTCGTCCACATGGATGCAGAAGCGCCGGCAGAGGGATCGGCCGCCGATCATGAACATCGCGATGGCCCGGTTGCGGACCAGGTCCCGGTACAGATAGTTATACCCCCGCCGGTCGCCGTGGTGGCGCAAGGGCAGGCCGGGCATCATCCAGGACTTCCTGCCCATCGTGGCCAAACAGAAGTTGAAAAAGTTCTCCCCTCCGCCCCATATACCCAGAGCCTCGGGCCAGCCGCCCAGCATGTCATAAAAGCTCCGGTGGACCAGCATGCCGTTGGTGGACATGCAGGGCACCCGGAAGGGCTTTCCCGGGCCGAGGCTTTCCGTGGCCACGAAACGGTGGTATGCGCCCTGGGAGAGGCTGTACCCGATAAAGCCCATGTCCAGGTTGTTGACCAGCTTGTAGGCCAGCAGACGGGATTCCAGAAGGTGGTAGGTCCAGGGCAGGTGGATCGGGCCGTCGAGATCGGTCCAGGCCTTCCGGTAATACTTGTATAGGTTGAAAAGCCCGTCCCGGGCGAGGATACAGTGAGCGTCCTCGAAGAACAGGAACGGCGCGTCGGTGGAGCGGACGGCCAGGTTCTTGGCCTGCCAGTGGCTGAGCTTGATCTGATACCGCAGGACCTTGAGCCAGGGCAGGCGCTTGGCCATGTCCACCAGGTATTCGAGGGACCGGTCCGGCTGGCGGCCCTGGGACGCGGCCTCGTCGCACCAGTTGTCCACGACAATAACTTCGACGTCGCAGCGGTCCCGGAGTTCCTCGTACACGTCGGCCACGGTGAAGGCCACCTGGGGCCATTCATTGACCTGGGGGATGATGACGGCCAGATCAGGCATGGGGTCCCTCCGATCGGGTCCAGCGGGTGAAAAAGGCCTTGGGTCCCTGTTTGGCAAAGTCGTGTCTTTTCATCCAGTCCCGGCCCATGTCGCGGATGGTGGGGGGCTGGCCGGGCCGGGCGAAGACGCCGTAGCGCCAGAATATCATTTTAAAGCCGATTTCCGGGTTCGAGCCCTGAAACTGCTTTTCCGGGTTGCGGTCCGGGTCCAGCCATACGGTCATGTCCCGAACCCAACGGGCCCGGATCAGAGAGGGGTGTCCGCAGAACCCGACCCGGTGGCGAATTTCCATCGGACATTCGAAATAGCGGCCGTTCCAGGGGAAGCAGCGGTTCCAGTTCTTCATCTCGATCTCGCCGGACGGAAACATGGGCAGGCGCAGCAGGGCCAGAGGCGTAAGCACGTCCGGTCTGCCCACCGCCTCGGTATCGAGGATTTCAACCATGCGGGCCAGGTCCACAGGCCGGAGCATCTCCCAGTCTTCTTCGAGGTGGAAGACCCAGTCCGCTTTTTCGGACACGGCCGACCAGACCCGATGAAAGGCCCGGCCGAAGTGGGCCTGACGGGGCATGTGTATTTCAGCCTTGCTGAAGTAACCGCGGACCAGCTCGGCCACGTCGGCCTGGGTCGCGCCCTCCGGGCCGACCGGGTCGATGTTGACCACGGCCCGGCAGCCGGCCTTGTCGAACGACCCGCCGAACAGGTTGTCCCGGAAGCCGGCCAGGGTCCGGTCGAAAAGTTCCGGCCGCAAGGTGGCGGTGATGGTCACGTCAATCATGAGCCTTGAACCAGGACAAGCGGGCCAGGTTTAGGTTGACCGCGGGGATGCAGACCTGGAAGCGCATGTTTTAGCCCCTCACCCCGCCAGAGGCGGGCAAGCCTGTCCTCTCCCGAAGGGAAAGGGGAATCTTATCGTTTCCCTTTTCCGGCCTCTCCCCCTGGGAGAGGGTTGGGGCGAGGGACCGGTCGGCCGGGAGCGCGCCCCAGGTGGCGGATTCGGCCAGGACGGGGCGGTAGTGCTCGAAGTACACGGCGTCGTAGTTGTAGGTCTGGCGGCAGAAGGTCCGGGTCAGGATGGATTCGTTGCGCCTCATGCGGCCGAAGATGATCATGGCCACCTGGTCCAGCCAGGCGTCGTCGTCGCCCTCGCGATGGACCTGGTGGCAGTACGACCCGAAGTCGTGATAGTTGGCCAGGCTTCCGGATATCTCCCGCTGCATGGGCAGGGAGCCGTTGAGGACCAGGAAGCATCCGGCCAGGGCCGCTTCGGGCACGACCAGGCCGAAGGACTCGTGGTGCGTGGGGAAGCAGAACAGGTTGGCGCACTGCATCAGCTCCCGGACCATGCGCCGGGGGACGCCGATTTCGAAGCGGGGATAATCGAAATCCGAGGTGAAGACGAACTCCCGGCCCGGCTCGATCCCGGCGGCCCGGGCCATGTCCTTGTATTGGTTCATGTCCTGGAGGTACGTGGTCCGGGTGGCCCACTGGTTGGCCACGACCAGGCAGACCGACAGGCCCAGGCGCTTGAAGGCTCCGAAGATTTTGATCACCTCGGGCACGCGCTTGTATTCGAGGCGGTCCTGGCTGGCCGGCAGGACCTGGACGATGTCGGCCTGCATCACGGCCGGGTATTCGTCGATAAAGGCCCGGGTGTCTTCGTGGAAGTCGAACCAGGTCCGCAAATCCTTGATGTGCGGAATGACGCGGACGTCCTCGAGGCCGCCCCGGAACTGTTCGGCCACGCGCAGGGCGTCGGCCCGGTTGGGGAAGACGATCTTGTGGTTGGGGCCGTAGTCCTTGATCAGCCACCAGTCCCGCCGGCCGCTGGGGATCGAATGAATCCAGTGCAGCCAGCGCACGTCCGGCAGTTCCGGCGAGGCGATGCGGACGGCCAGGGCGTGGGGCAGGTTGTGGCCCAGGAATATCCAGTCATGAGCCAGGACGTAATCGAACCCGGCCAGTTCGGTTTTCAGGACTTCGGCGATGCGCCGGGCGGCCATTTTGTGTTCCGGGGTCAGATCGGCGACCGATTTGTAGTCGATCAGCTTGAGGGCCGGGATGACGGCCCGGGGCGTCAGGCCGTCGGCGTCTCCGGAAAAATCCTCCTGCACGAACAGCACCACCTCGTGTCCGTGGCGTTCGAGCATCAGGACCTGGTCGCGGACGATTCCGGAGAGCGAGTAGCCCGGGTTCCAGGATGCGAAGTTGGTCAATACCGCTATTTTTGACATGCCTTCCCCTTTCGAATGGCTGGTGGTTGAAGATGAGGATTTATCCGCTGATTACGCGGATTACACAGATTAAGAATATATTTTTTCACTATTGTCCAAAATAGATTCTCAATAAGGCCCTTAAGCAGAGAGCCCTCACGA
>JAHJTB010000137.1 GCA_018830135.1 Pseudomonadota bacterium
CGTCTGGGTGGCCGTGGTCGATGAAATCCCCAAGACCAGCGTGGGCAAGATCAACAAGAAGGTCATCCGGAGCGACCTGGCCAACCGGAAGGCCGGCTGAACAGGGTGGTAAGAAGGCGGCCCGGCCCGCGAGATAACCGAGCCAACCCCTGGTAATTCAACCCGGATTTTCCGGTTCGGCGCCGTCGTGGAAGCCAACTGAAAAATCCGGGTCGAATGATCCAGGGGTGGCTTTACCAGCGTGTCCGGAATCCGGGACAGGAGGTCCGCGCTGATGCCCTGAAGAGCTCAGGCGACCCTCAACCCGGCAATCTTGACCGCGCCGCGATGATAGCCGTCAGGGAAAAGCTGTTCCAGGTCATCGAGTTCGATTTCCATGGCTTCGCAAGTTTCGTACACGGTCGGAACCTCACCCCTTTCCTGATACTGACGGCGGAGAAACCTGATAATCCGCCAGTGCCGGTCACCAAGCTTGCCTCCCGGTATTTTCATGTCGTGAGCTTTCCATCCGGCGTATACTTCATCCCAGTCATCCGCATCGATCAGATAGCCCTGGGCGTCGACCTGATAAGTCTTCCTGGAAGCCAGCATATGAAGGTCTTCTGTCGGGTAGTCCATATAGTCGGTTCCGAGGCGGCTGTCCCGAGAAGTGATGCCCGCTATTATACATGCGCCTCTCTGATACCCGGTCGGAAAGAGTTTCTTCAGGGTTCGCCGGTTCAATCCGTTCATCCGACAGGTTTCGTAAATGATAGGGCATCTCCCGGTTCGCTCGAATGTATCACGAATGTAGGTAATGACGTCCCAATGCTCCTTGGTCAGTCCCTTTTCAATCCCGAGCAAGGGGGCCATGCCCTCAGCGAAATCGTCATCCCACCGGGTCCGGTCCGCCAGGAAGCCTTTTGGACCCAATGGATAGGTTTTCCCACCGTGGGCTAACATATTCATACCCCACCTCCTTTGCCGGAACCGCGCCTGGACAAGGTCTTAACCATAATCGTAGGGTACCGGCGGCTCGCTCGGCGCGAGTTGCACCTCGGCGATTTCATCCATTTCAAACATGATCTCCTGAAGCTCCATGACTTCGGCGGGGAGAGCGATCGACCGCCATCCCATTCTCAAGTCAGGCGGCACCGCCTCGGCCACGCGGTCAGACAGTTCCGGCCCGATCCGGGCCTTGATCAGTCCGATGACCACACGGGCCACCCGGTCCGCCTCCTCGATCGATTTCAGACCGGACAGCCGCAACAGCTCCTTTAAAAATTCTTTTCTTGTCTCAAACATCCCGACCTCCTCTTCCTGGAGCCCATACAAGCGGCGCCATTTGATGTTAGGGGCCAGCCCGTCAAAAACCCCATAAACCCTCTTGCCCGAACCCACAAAGCGAATGCCCCCGGCACTCCGGTTTTAGGCAACAACCCCATGCGCTCATCACCACCCGGAACTCGAGGGGGCGCGGCGGCCTTACCATCGCTCCTGTTCGAGCCGCTTGTAAATCCAGACAAGTTGTTCGTCGCTCAGCGGCCCCACGTGTTCCTGAATCCAGCCCAAGTCTCCGGAAACGATAGCCGCCCGGGCTTCCCGGGAGAGGCGATACGGTTGCAGGACGGTTGATCCGAAGTCCATCAAATCCAGCCAGAATTCCAGGTCCTGATTGGCCCGTTCCAAAACCCGGACCACCTCATGCTTTTCGATGACCCGGTCGGTTTTATCCCCGGTCAACGGCCCTTCCAGGTAGGACTGAATGATTTCCTCGAGCGCCTTTTTGACCGCCCGTTTCAATTCATCTTCGGTAAAAGGTTTGGGCAAATAATCCGAGACGCCCATTCTTAAGGCCGCCACCGCCGAGGAGACGGTTGGATATCCAGTGATCACGATGACCTTGACTTCCGGCCGGTCCTCCCGAATCTTTTCAATGACTTCCATACCGTCAATGTCGGGCAGTCGCAGATCGGCCACCAGGAGGTCATACCCGTTGCCTTTGAACGTGTCCAAGGCGGTTTTCCCGTTCAGGGCCAGGTCAACGGCATAACCTTCTTCATTCAGGACCATCTGCAGACCTTTGGCCAGGTGGACCTCATCCTCCATCAACAGAATATGGGGCGAAGGGGTGAACCCGGCCGGGTTAAGCATAGGTGTGGCTAACATGACCCACCTCCTTGAAGTGGTTGATCTATGCGTTTCATCCATGCAGGGTAGCAAGATGGGTGCCTGAAAACAGGGCAAGTGTTTATTGGAAGTATATTCTTTAATATCAGCAAGTTGTTTGATGACTACCCGGGCGGGGTGGTGGTGGTGGGACTTGGTGTCGTATGAAGCGGTATACGCGCTGCACGGGGCTTGGCGTGTTTTTATAACAATTATAATGAACTAAGGATGTATGCCTCCATATACGGCCCCCGTCCTGCCGCGAACTGTACGGTGCCTGATCAGAAAGAATCGGGCCGGGGTCCGTTTCGACGGATGCTCGAGCCGGGTCCGATGGCCGCTGGCCGGGAAAATACCGCTAAAAAAAGCCCGGGATTCAGCCGGCTGTAGGTCCCGGCATTCCGCAGGAATGGCATGTTTTTTGCCAATATCAGGAGGGGCTCCAGAGGGGCCGGTTCTGAAGTGGGGCCTGAACGCTCGGGATGACACGGCCTTCTGGCATCCCGAAAGTCATAGGGTTTAGAAACGGGTCCTGCCAAGGGCGGAGGCCAACGCTCGGACAGCAGGCGTTGTTCCCCGGGAGTCGCCCCGAGTGGGCATTCCCGGGAAGAAGCTGGATTCCCGCCTTCGCGGAAATGACAGGAAAGAGGGCGAGGCCGGCTGTATCCTCATTAGCCTGTGGGTTGGTCGATGGACCCTGGGAGCAATCTGGGCGCCACAGCGGCTTAGGCCGGCGGCGCGAGGGTTGGGGCGAGGGTTTTCCATCGTCCCGGACCACCACATGAAACCTGAAAATAACGGCCGGGGATGCACCTGGCCAGGCGGTCCGGCAGACGGGGGGAAGGGTTGCAAAAACCGTTATCGGGTTCATGCTTTTAATCAGACAGGAGGGACGTCATGATCCACTCCCTGGATTTAGCCACCCTATACCAAAGTATACGGCAGATTCGGACCTCGGTTCAAGCCACGACAAAATCATCGGAAGTCATGAATCTGGTGACGAAGCTGGCTGTCGAGGCCCTCGGGGCCAAGGGGGCGCTGGTCCGGATACTCAATTTGGAAACCGGCGAACTGGAGTTGGGCGCCGCTTACGGCCTGGGGGAACGGTACCTGGCCAAAGGACCCGTATCCAGCCACAAGATCATTACGGATTTGTGTGAGCAGGATAAAGTGGTCATCATCGATGACATCCGAAAGGACCCCCGGCTGCAGTACCCCAACGAAGCCATGGCTGAAGGCATCGTCATGGTCCTTGACGCCCCGTTATGGTTGCAGAACCAGGTCTTCGGACTGATACGCGTCTATTTTTCCGAACCCAGAAGCTTTTCTCAGCAGGAATTGGATTTTATGGCGGCCATAGCCGAGCAATGCGCCTTTGCCATCGACAAGGCCCGTTTGATCGAAAGACACAATTTGGAGTATGGCCAATTGGCCCTGCGTACCGAGAAGCTGTCGGCCTTGGGCCGGTTGGCCGCGGGCCTGGCCCACGAGATCAACAACCCCTTGGCCGGCATTCTGCTTTATAGCACCAATCTGATAAAAAAAGTGGACCCGGACGGTCCGCTCAAGCAGGGTCTTGAAGTGATTATCGAGGAGACCTTGCGCTGCCGCCGAATCATCCAGGAAATACTGGAGTTTTCCAGGGAACGGGAGCCTCAAAAAAGCCTGAGCAGTCTTAACGAGGTTATTGAAAAGGCGCTGGTCCTAATGGAGCATGAATTTTATCTCCGCCATATCAGCCTCGATAAAAGACTGGATACCCATCTGCCTGACCTGTCGATAGACCCGGTCCAAATCCGGCAGGTCATCATCAACCTTTTGGTGAACGCCATTGAAGCCATCGGTGATTTTGGTCGCATTACGGTCAGCAGCCGGATGGCTTTGGACCGGATGAGCCAGGTGGTCGAGATTTCTGATACGGGGAGCGGCATTTCTCCGGATCATATCAATAAAGTCTTCGATCCTTTTTTTTCCACCAAGTCGAAGGGGACCGGGTTGGGTCTTTCCGTGAGTTATGGAATCGCCCGCAGCCATGGTGGACAGATCAAGGTGAGCAGCGAACCGAAGGAGGGCACTTGTTTCAAGGTCGAATTGCCCATGGCCGATCCTGATCCGGAACACTGAGAAAGGGCGGCGATGACATGAAGCCGATTCACATCCTGGTCATCGATGATGAGACGACCCTCTGTAACGGGTGTCGGATGGTTCTGTCCGAGCAGGGTCATCAGGTCAATGTCTGCATGAACGGCCATGCGGGCCTTGCCGAGGCCCTTGAGGGCGATTACGATATCGTTCTCCTGGACCTTAAGCTGCCGGACATGGACGGCATGGAAATTCTCCGGGTGACCAGAGAAAAAAAACCATGCCTATACACGATTATCATGACCGGGTACGCCACGGTTCAGAGCGCCATCAGGGCCATGAAAACCGGGGCCTTCGACTTTCTGCCCAAACCATTTTCCGACGATGAACTGCTGCTGGCCGTGTCTCGGGCCGTGGATAAAAAGCGGCTGCTGGAGGAGAATCTGACTTTGCGCCGAGAGCTGCGCGATCGGTTCAGCTACAATAATATCATTGGAGAGAATCCGAAGATCATCCAGATATTCGAGCAGATTTCCAAGGTGGCCCCCACAGACAGCACCGTCCTGATCTTCGGACACAGCGGGACCGGAAAAGAGCTGTTTGCCCGGGCCATCTATGCCAACAGTCGCAGGGCCGGCCGGCAGTTCGTGGCCATGGATTGCAGCACCCTGTCCCCCAACCTTTTGGAAAGCGAGCTTTTCGGGCACGTCAGAGGCGCTTTCACGGGTGCGGTCAGCAACAAGGCCGGACTCTTCGAGGCGGCCGACTGCGGGACCCTTTTTCTGGACGACGTGGCCAATCTCAATTTGGAGATTCAAGCCAAGCTGCTGCGGGTTCTGGAGACCCGCGAATACAAGCCCGTAGGCGCCAGTCATTCCAAAAAAACCGATGTTCGCATTATCGCCGCTACGAACCAGGAATTATGGGCCATGGTCGAAGACGGCCGATTCAGGGAAGACCTCTTTTACCGGCTGAACGTCTTTTCCATCAGCCTTCCGGCCCTCAAGGATAGAAAGGACGACATCCCCAGGCTCGCCTATCATTTCTTGAGATACTACTGCGGCAAGACCGGAAAGCGGATAGACCGCTTTACCGACGACGCCCTTAAGGCCCTGGTCAGCTATGATTGGCCGGGCAACGTTCGTCAGCTCAAGAATACCATCGAACGACTGGTCATCCTCTCCGACCGAAACGTCCTGCACCTGCTCGACTTGCTGGATCATCTCAGAACGAGGCCCTTTTCACTTGGCGATGCGGTCCCCGAGAACGTCGAGGAACTCAAGGCCCTGAAAAAGCGTCTCGTGGACGAGGCTTACGGCCAGATTCAAAAGGCCTTTATCATCAAGGCCCTTGATGCTTGCCAGGGCAACATCACGCGCGCTGCCGAGAGAGTCGGCATGAAACGCCCCAATTTTTCCGCCTTGATGAAAAAGCACGGCCTGTCAGTCCAGGGCTCCGAGCATTCCGCTTAGCCTGCATCTGGTTGGTCCCGACCGAGCCTTGGGCGCTGCATCAGGTCATGGAGTCCATGCCGAGGCTGCGGGCCTTCAGTGGCAGACCGAATAACCGCAGGCCCGGCAGCGCCGGCAGCCGTCTTCCGGTTCGAGAGGGCCCCCGCAGTCCGGGCAGTGGTTGGCTTCCGCCCGGGCCGGATGTTCGGCCCCGGGCTCCCAGGCCGGTCCGTAGACCAGGACCTGTCCCTGTTTGCAGCCGTCCCGGTAGACCGTGACCCCCTTGAGCCCGGACCGGTAGGCCGCGACAAAGACGTCTCGCACGGTCTCCAGGCCGGCCTGCCTTCTGAGGTTGACCGTCTTGGAGACGGCGTTGTCCGTGTGTTTTTGAAAGGCGGCTTGAATCCGGACGTGCCACAGGGGATCGATTTCGTGGGCCGTGACGAATAGGCGGCGGACGTCGGCCGGGACGGCTTTCAGGTCCGAGACCCGGCCGGTGCGGAGCAGGGACCGGGCCAGATCGTCGCTCCAGAAGCCGCGTTTTTGGGCGATTCGTTTGAACAGCGGATGGGTTTCGATGATTTCCTGATTGTCGAGGAAACGGCGACGGTAGGCCAGGGCGAAAGGGGGTTCGATGCCCGAGGTGCACCCGGCGATGATCGAGAGGGTTCCGGTGGGGGCAATGGTGGTCGTGGTGGCGTTGCGCATGAAGCGCCGGCCCTGGTCGGGATAGACGCTCAGGTCGAAGTGGGAAAAGCTGCCCCGCCGGCGGGCCAGGTCGGCGGAGGCCTTTTTGGACTCGGACTGGATAAAGCCCATGACCCCTTCACAGGCGTCGAGGGCCTCCTCGGATTCGTAGGCCAGGCCCAGCTGGATCAGCATGTCGGCCAGGCCCATGACGCCCAGCCCGATCTTCCGGTTCTTCAGGGTCATGTCCCGGACCTGGGGCAGGGGATACAGATTGGCGTCAATGACATTGTCCAGGAAGCGAACGGCCAGCCGAACCGTGCTTCGCAGCCGATCGAAGTCGACCCGGCCGCGCCGGACGAAACGAGCGAGGTTGATCGAGCCCAGGGTGCAGGATTCATAAGGGAGCAGGGGCTGCTCGCCGCAGGGGTTGGTCGCCTCGATGGGGCCGAGGGCCGGGAGTGGATTGGTCTGGTTGATGCGGTCGATAAAGACCAGGCCGGGATCGCCGCAGGCCCAGGCGGCCCGGACGATCCGGTCGAAGACTTCGGCCGCCGGCGGTCCGGTCGTGGAAACGCGGGTGTGGGGATTGACCAGTTCGTAGGGCCGGCCCTCGAAAACCGCCTCCATGAAACGATCGGTAATGGACACGGAGAGGTTGAAATTGGCGAAGCGGAGGGGATTCTTTTCCTTGACCTCGATGAAGTCCAGGATGTCGGGGTGGTGCACGGAGAGCAGGCCCATGTTGGCGCCCCGGCGGGCCCCGCCCTGTTTGATGGTTTCCGTGGCCACGTCGAAGACGTTCATGAAGGACAGCGGACCGCTGGACACGCCTCGGGTGGACTTGACCACGTCCCGGGCCGGACGGATGGCGGAAAAGGAAAAGCCCGTGCCGCCGCCGCTTTTATGGATCAGGGCCGTGTCCCGAACCGCGTTGAAAATGCTTTCGATGGAGTCTTCCACCGGCAGGACGAAGCAGGCCGAGAGCTGGCCCAGTTCGCGGCCGGCATTCATCAAGGCCGGTGAGTTGGGCAGGAAGTCCAGGGCGGCCATCATGTCGAAAAAGCGGGCCGCGATGCGTCCGACCCGGCCGGTGGAGACATAAGGCGCTTCGGCCTCGGCCACGGCCCGGGCCACCCGGGCGAACATCCGGGCCGGAGTTTCCACGACGAGGTTGTTTTCGTCGCGCTTAAGGTAACGCCTCTCGAGCACGAGGCGTGCCTGGGGGGACAGGCGGGGGCTTCGGCCGAACCGTTTGTTTTTCATGGATGTTATGATACCCGGTCCGCGGACGTCCGTCAATCGGTCACCGGCGGGGCCTTAGCCCGGGAGGCGGCCTTCAAGGGCCAGCAGCCAGGTCTTCCAGGGCAGACCGCCGGAATATCCGCCCAGGCGGCCGCCGGCGGCCAGAACCCGGTGGCAGGGCACGACCAGGGGCGCGGGATTGGCCCCGCAGGCGCCGCCCACGGCCCGGGCCGCCCCACGGCCCAGGCCGAGCCGACGGGCCACCTCGCCGTACGTGGCGGTTTGGCCGAAAGGAATGTCCCGCAAGGCCCGCCAGACCCGCCATTGGAAGTCCGTCCCCTTCAGGTCCAGAGACAGGTCGAATTCGCGGCGGGTTCCGGCCAGATACTCGCGAATCTGACGGCCGGCCTCCGTGTCCGCCTTTTCCAGGGGCTGGCCGGGAAACCGTTGTTCGAGGTAGGCCTTCAGGTGTCCCGGAGCCTCGGGGCCCAGGGCCGCCATGACCAGTCCCCGTTCCGAAGCGGCCGCTAAAATCAGTCCGGCCGGCGATTCGATGACCGTGTAAGCGATAGCCATGCATGCCTCCAAAGAAACATCGTGCCCAACGAGACGGGCAGAGCAAATGGCGAATTATTCAGCACGGATACCTGCCAGGTGTCGGTCGGGTTAGCGAAGCGTAACCCAACATCTTTCCGGATATACCCGCCGCCCTCACAGACTGTCCTCCCCATTGCCGGGCGTCTCCCGAGCAACGTCGTCTTTGATCCGCGCGCCGCCGCCGCCTTTGGCGGGGCCTGTTTCCAAACCCATGACCTTTTGGCCGCCAAAAGGCCGGGTACTCCAAAGGACGGCCTATTCGGACTCCACGGGCCGGGGTGCTCCCAGCCGTCGTCCCTGCCAGGTGTCCAGGTGGGACAGGCGTTGCCGGATCA